>CAZRRL010000012.1:0-17529 GCA_964602555.1 uncultured Methanosarcinales archaeon
AGCTTAAAAATGTTTTGATTTTTTAAATAAAATTAAATGTTCTCTTGTAAAGGCATATTTTCTACTTTACCTTTTTTTCTTTTAAATATTATAAAAAATATAACTAAAAATGCTAACAAAATTATAACAATGAAAAACAAAATTTCTTTTTTAAATAATTTTGATTTCACTTTTTCTGCTATTGTTACAGCTTGAGGTTTTTCAATAGCTTTATTTTCTTTAGAAATTACTTTTGTTTCATTGCTTGAACCTGGTTTAATCACAATTTCTAAAGAATTATTTAATGATTTAATAGCTTCATTAAACTTGTATTCAACGCTAAGGTTAAGCTTAGATGTTTTATTTCCTGACTCAAGACCTAAATCAGCGTCATTTGGTATAACAAATGTATTGCTTATTATTGTGTAAGTTTCATTTGGTTTAAGTTTATCTGCGCCTTGCTCTAATTTGTTGTTGTATGGTACGTTTAAGCTGGCTTTAATGTCATTTAGATTATGAACTCTACTGGGATTCTTAATTTTAGCAATGACTATGAATTTTTGACCTGCTGTTACTTCAGCATATTCTGTGCTAAAATTTAAAATTGGTTTTGGTTCTGTAGAATTAATGAAAGTAGTATTTTCTAATACATCTCTTATATTTTTTATTGTATACTCTATACTGTGCTTAATCAGATTATTACCTTCTGACAATGCTTCAAGATACAATGAATAATTAAGCATCGAGCTAGGCTCAAAAACTAAGCTGCGTTTTAAAACGTTAGCTTCTTTTACAAATCCAGGCGGTTCTTTAAAAAGAATCATATTGTTTGTAACTTCTATACTTAGTGATGCTTCTATTTTTTCAGTTTTATGGATATTTTGCAATGATATATTTATGTAAAATGGCTGCTTTACCTCAATGTTTTTGTCTATAATTTGTGATAATTTTAATTGCTTTGGAAGTATTGTAATTGTAAAATTTGTTATTCTCTTTTCATTTTCAAATCCGTTAAAATAAGTTAAGTTGCCTGCTAAGTTATACATACCTTCTTTTTCTGCAGAAATTGTTGCAGTGCATGCCACATCATACCTAGATTTGAGAGAACCTTGCCATTTTATTTGATTACCATCTGTAGCGCATACTTTTGCCTCTTTTATTATGAATGGTGTTAAATCTTGATTAAACACTATGTTTGTGATTTCAAAATCAGTTGGATTAGTTATAGTTATTTTAAGCTCGGTAGGTTCATTCTGCAATAAAGTTTTAGAAGTAACTTCGCTAGTTGTTGATAAACTACCTGTTAGTTTGTAAATAATCACATCAAGATGATAATAATATTGGTAAGTGGTTATGTTTTTGTGGGAGAAGTTGGCACTGTTGATGCAGACTCTAAAAGCTGCATTTGCTTTGCATTGCCCATTCTCAACAATTAAGCTTGTTGTGTGAGTTTGTGCAAAAATCTTATCGCTTCTTTCGTCATAAGAAAATCTAAAAATTTTTTGGTCTATGAGTTTGTCGGTGTCGGTAATTACTTTGCCCTTGAAGATTTCAGTTTCTGCTATAGCTATAGGTGAAAAGATAATTAAAATAACTAAGAACATTATTTTTTTCATAAATTTAATAATCTTATAAAGAATATTTAAACTTAATCATTCAAACACAATCTTCCAATTCATAAAAATATTATTTATAACTTTTGTTATGCCCATGTTCTTTAATTCTGCGATTTTGTTGTAACTTTCAATTATATAAGCAGGCTCGTTCAATTGCTCTTTGAAGGGACTCAAGTAAGGACTGTCTGTCTCGCAAAATAATTGAGTAATGGGAACGTTTCTAACAATATCCTGGAACTGCTGGCTTCTCACAACGATTGTGGGTGCTGTCAAAAACCATCCATTATCAGCAATTCTTTTAACAAGCGATTTTTTGCCGGAAAAGCAGTGCATTATAATTTTTTTATTTTTTGAGGATTCTAGCATCTTGATGCATTTTTGCTCTGCTTTTCTTGAATGAACAACAATTGGCTTTTTCAGTTCTTCAGCAAGCTTAATCATTTTCTCAAAATCATCTATTTGTTGCTTGTGTTCTCCATTGACAAAATCAAGCCCAACTTCGCTAATAGCAACTATGCTATCTTTATTTTTTCTTATAAAATTAATTTCTTCATCAACATCAAAATCTGAGACATCAATCTTATAATCACTATTTTCAACCTCCTTTTTCAAAGCACTTCTTGGATAAAGCCCCATTGCGCATTTCACAATATCATATTTTTTGGATAGTTCAAGGCATTTTCTATTTGTTTCTGGGTTTATACCATTTGTAATTATATACCTTATACCTGCATTTTTTGCTCTATTTATTATTTCATCTATTCTGTTGATTAATAATGAGTGATCCAAATGAGTATGCACGTCAACTAATAAGTTCATTTTTCTAAGTCAATTTTTGATAACATTTAAATAACTATTGTGTTTACTAAGCTATATGTGCACTGTAAGAAAACAAGGAGCATAAATTTTCATATAATTCTTGATAGCATTATTATTTTTATTTTTAAAAAATTTTATTGGAAATGCTCTATTGTCAAAAGCAAGAAGAATAAAAAGTAATATCTAAAGAATAACTTCAACAAAAACATTACAGAATAAAAGATTCAATCCGTTTTGGTGAAAATTATTTAACCTAATAGTTCGCCTATTTATTAAAAAAATTCAATTAAAAAAATGAAACCTGTTCAACATATTAAAATAAAAAAATCAATGAGTGTGAATGAGCTAGTAAAGCAGATGGATTCTGCTGGTGTTTTAGGAGCTGGCAGATTAGGTAAAGCTATCAATATTTGCGAAGCGATGATTAAGGATAAGCAATGCAATGTTTTTCTTGGTTTAGCAGGACCTTTAGTGCCAGGTGGAATGAGAGAGATTATAATTGATGCTATTGAGCATAAATGGTTTGATGTTATTGTTACAACTGGAGCTACTTTAACACATGATTTAGGAGAGGCACTTGGCTACAGACATTATCAAGGCAGCGCTTATGCTGATGATGCTGAGCTTTTTAAGAAAGGATTTGACAGAGTTTATGAATCTTACATGCCAAACAAGGTTTATGAAGGAATGGAAGATTTTGTTGTAAAAAATTTTGAAAATTTTAAAAATAAAAAATCAATTAAGGATTTTTTATGGGAGCTTGGCAGATTAACTCCTCGCAGATCAATATTAAAAGCGTGCTTTAATAATAAAATTCCAATATTTTGTCCTGCAATTGCTGATTCAGGAATTGGCTTAATGATATGGGGGCAATTGGCTAAAGGTAAAGATGCTGAAATAAGAGCTTTTGAGGATTTAAAAGAAATAATAGATATTGCTTGGCAAATAAAAAAAGCTGGTGTTATTTATTTTGGTGGTGGAGTGCCAAAAAATTATATACAGCAAGCAATGCAATTCTCAAAAAAAGCTTCATATGGCGTGCAAATAACAATGGACAGACCTGAACCAGGCGGCAGCTCTGGAGCAGAACTAAGAGAAGGCATTTCATGGGGCAAAATGCATGCAAAAGCAAAATTTGTTGATTTGATATGTGATGCAACAATTGCTATGCCTATAATTTTTGCTGTTTTAAAGGAAAGGATAAAATAATTTTATTTCTTTATTTTATTCTTATTTAATAATGGCAAAATTTAAAAATAATGCGTTAAGAGAGAAATGGAAATAACATAAATTTTGTTTAATCAAAAATATAAATAAAACTAAAATTGAAAATAAATTTCAAATGATAAACATACAAAAAATCAAATCAATGAAATCAAAGCAAAAAATTGTTATGCTAACTGCTTATGATTTTCCAACTGCAAAATTAATAGATGATATTGTTGATATTATTCTTGTTGGCGATTCTCTTGGCATGGTTGTTTTGGGTTATGAAAATACCACTAAAGTAACAATGCAGGATATGCTAAAAGCAACTGAAGCTGTTGCAAGAGGTTCAAAAAATGCATTAGTTGTTGGAGATATGCCAATTGGCACTTATGACAGCGAAAAAGATGCATTAGCAAATGCTAGATTATTTTTAAAAGCAGGTGCTCATGCAGTTAAAATTGAAAACAAGCCAGAAATTGCTGAATTTCTAGTAAAAAATGGCATTAATGTTATGGGACATATTGGATTGACGCCGCAAACAATAACAAATTTCAAGGTTCAAGGAAAAGATGAGGCAAGTGCAAAAAAGTTAATGGAAGAAGCGAAAGCTTTAGACAAAGCTGGTTGCTTTTCTTTAGTTTTGGAGTGTATACCACTAAGCTTAGCAAAAACAATAACTGAAACAATTTCAATTCCAACAATTGGAATAGGAGCAGGCATTTATTGCGATGGTCAAGTTCTAGTAACTCATGACATTCTAGGTTTGTTTGAATCTTTTAAGCCAAAATTTGTTAAGAAATACGCTGATTTAAGTCCTTTAATGAAAAAGGCTTTTGAGCAATATGCTAAAGATGTGAGAGAAGGAAAGTTTCCAAGCGATGAATATTCATTTCATTGATTAAATAACCTTTATAAACCAACATTTTCTCTTTATTTGTATATGAGCAATCAATTCAAAAACAAAAAAATAGTTATTGGTGTAACTGGCGGCATTGCATGCTATAAAGTTCTCGATTTAATCAAAGAACTGCGCAATTATGGCGCAGATATTCATGTTATTATGACAGAGCATGCAACACATTTTGTTAATGTTAAAGATTTTGAAAAAATAAGCGGGAATGAGGTTCAAACAAACTTGTTTCATCCAAAAATAAATTATGTTGATTACATTAAAAAAAATAAGGAAATTAAACATATTTCATTAGCAGATATTGCAAATTTATTTTTGATTTGTCCGGCAACAGCCAATATAATTGGAAAGATAGCAAATGGAATAGCTGATGATTTGCTAACAACTTCGATAACAGCAACTATTGCACCTGTCTTGATATGCCCTGCTATGAATGTCAAGATGTGGAAAAACCCTATTGTGCAAGAAAATGTAAAAAAGCTCAAAAAATTAAATTACCATTTTGTTGAGCCAGAATATGGTGAGCTAGCTTGCGGCTACAAAGGTGTAGGAAGATTAGCAAATTTAAAAAGAATTTTGGATAGAATGGAGCTATTATTAAAACAAAGAAATGATTTAAAAAATAAAAAAATTTTTGTGACAGCAGGCGCAACTTTCGAGGAGATAGACCCTGTAAGAGTTATAACAAATAAAAGCTCTGGAAAAATGGGTATTGCTCTTGCAGAGCAAGCATTTTTAAGAGGAGCAGATGTATTTTTATTAAGAGGCCATAATTCAGTTGAACCCAATTATAACATTAAAGAAGAAAAATTTACAACTGTTAATGATTTATACAATAAAATTAAAAAAAATATAAACAATGTCAACATAGTAATTCATTCTGCTGCTGTATCTGATTTTTCAATTAATAATAAAAAAAATAAAAAAATAAAGAGCGATAAAGAATTACATTTAGAGCTAACACCTACAACAAAAATATTTGAGAAATTAAAAAAATTAAACAAAAAAATTTTTTTGGTTGGATTTAAGGCAGAGTATAATCTTACAAACAATAAGCTTATTGAAAGTGCTTATGATATATTAAAAAAATCTAATGCAGATTTAATTGTTGCTAATGATGTAGGCAAAAAATGTAGGGGTTTTGAGGTTGATACAAATGAAGTTTTTATTGTTGACAAAATTAAGAATATTAAGCATGTTGGATTAGCTGACAAAAGAATTGTTGCTGATAGAATATTGGACTCTATAACTAAAAAAATTAAATAAAATGATTTCTGCAAAAGCATTTGCACCCGCAAATATAAGTTGCATTTTCAAGATTTATGAGCATAAAAATTCAAGATGGATGGGTTCTTATGGTTTAGGGTTTACTTTAAATGAAGGTGTAATTGTGGAGGCGTTCAAAGCAAAAAGAAGCGAATTTGTGTTTGATAATGAGTCAATAAATTTCCCAACTGTTAAAAGTGTAATTGAGAAATTAACGAAAGAAAAGTTAAGAATTTATATCAAATCGAAGCTTCCTCTAGGCTGCGGTTTTGGTTTAAGCGGTGCAAGTGCATTAGCAACTTCTTATGCAATTAATAAATTATTAAATTTGAAGAAATCAAACAAAGAGTTAGCAATAATTGCTCATATTGCAGAGGTGGAAAACAAAACTGGCTTAGGAGATGTTATTAATCAATTTTATGGTGGATTTTTTGCGAAATTTAAGCCAAGTTCTTATTTTATTGTGAAAAGAATAGCAATAGATAAGGTTAATGTTTATTGCAGATATTTCAGCAAGATAGCTACAAAATCAGTAATAACAAATCAAAAATTAAAAAATAAAATAAATAAAGCTGCAACAATAGCATTAAAAAAGATTGAAAAATTATTAAATACAAATGAAAAAATGAAATTGCAAGACATAATTAAAATATCAAAAGAATTTGCAGTAAATAGTAATTTATTAAGAGACAAGAAAACAATAGAAGCCATAAAAAAAATAGAAGAAAATAATGGAAATGCGTCAATGATAATGCTTGGCAAGGCAGTTTTTAGTGATAAACCATTTAATAACGCAATTAAATTTGAAATATCTAATAAAAGAGCATGTCTATTATGAAAATACCAAAATCACATCCAAGATATGCTTCATTAAAAACAAGAAGCTTGATAGTTGATGGTGTAAATAAAGGCATAACCTCATTAGATGGCTTGATAGCACAAGGAAGAGGAGAGGCCTTTGATTATTTGATTGGAGAGAAGACAAATAAGTTTGCAAAAAAATCCATAGAAGCTGTAGCTTCTTTATTATTGCTTGCAAAGCATCCTGTGATTTCTGTTAATGGAAATGCTGCTGTTTTAGTTCCAAAAGAATTAGTACAATTATCAAATGCAATAAATGTTCCATTAGAAATCAATATTTTTTATGCTTCTGAAGAGAGAGAAAAGAAAATAAAAAAACATTTAGAAAAATATGGCGCAAAACATGTTTTATTGCCAAGTAAAAAATGTAAAATAAAATTTCTTGAATCGAATAGGAAATTTGTTAATCCTAAAGGAATTCTAAGAGCGGATGTGGTTTTTGTGCCTTTGGAAGATGGCGACAGAACAGAAGCATTGATTAAAAATGGTAAAAAAGTAGTAACTATTGATTTGAATCCATTGTCAAGAACTGCGCAAAAAGCAACAATAACAATTGTTGATAATATCATTAGAGCATTGCCATTGTTAATTAAAATAATAAAAAAATATAAAAAATTTGATAATAATAAATTGAAAAAAACAATAAAAAATTATGATAATAAAAAAATATTAAAAGACGCTACCAATGCGATTAGAAAATTACAGAATATGCTTTAAAATCTCTCTTAAATCCTTTTTCTCAATTACAACATTAGCAATCTTTTTTAATTCATCATATTTGCAGTTAAATGCTATTCCTAATCCTGCTTCTTTCATTATTTTGGCGTCATTTAAATAATCACCAACAAAAGCACATTCTTTAAGGCTAATTTTTTCTTTTTTAGCTATTTTTTTAAGTGCTAATGCTTTTGCATCCATATCAAATTCAGTTGCTTCAACTTTGCTAATAAATCCATCTTTGTTAAAATGAATCTTGCTTATGAAAATGTCATCAAAAACCATATCATAATTTGGCATAAATTTTTCAAGAATAATGTTTAATGACCCAGATATTATTGCAAGCTTTAAGCCATTCTTTTTTAGCTCATTTAATGTTTCTGTGGCACCTCTCATTAGCTTTAAATCTTTTATCGCTTTTAGGAAATCTTCCTTTTTTGCATTCTTTTCCTTCCATAGATTGATGTCATGCTCTGCCCATTGCAAATAAGTAATTTTACCGCTAAAGAAAGCATTTTTTGCATCTTCTCTTCTATGCTTATCAGTTTGAAAATAGTCATGAAAAATCTGCCAAGAAAATGTCACATTGTCTATTAGAGTTCCATCCACATCAAAGCATATAAGCTTATATTTTGACATAACAAAATAGAAATTAAAGTGTCAATTTAAAACTTGTCAAAAATTCCTTTTATCTATTTCAAATTGAAGGAATTTTTGAGCATGCTCGGAAATCGCGTGCTTTCCTTACATTTAAAAATGATAGGGTGTACGCCTTAGCAATTCCGACATATTTATTACAAGCAGTATTTTCCCAGCTCTTCCTTCATGTCATAAAATATTTCACAGAATTTTCTTGTAGCTACCTCAAGCTCTTTTTTGCCTTTTTTTGTTAGCATGTATTTTTTTATTTTTCCTTTGCTTGAAATTTCTTCAATAAATCCATTTTCTTTTAACGCTTTTAGCACCGGATAGATTGTTCCAGGGCTTGGCCTATTGCCTTTCCTTTTTTCTAACTCTTGCCTTAGTTCTTCTCCTGACATATGCTTTTTGCTTATGAGCCTTAAGACTATGAAGCTAAGAAAGCCTCGCATGTCACAACAGTCTCTCATATTTTCAAATAATAATGGTGGATATTTATAATTTTTTGTAATTTTTAATATATATATCGTACAACCGATATATTTAAATATAAGCTTATTTTCCAATATCGATTATCCGATATAACAGGAGGTGTCAAGTATGGAATATGGATGTTGTGGTGCAAGAAGCTTCTTTACAAAAGAAGAAAAGCTAGAGATGCTGAAAGAGTACAAGGAATCTTTGGAAAAAGAAGCCAAAGGCGTTGCAGAAAGAATTAAGCAAGTGCAGAAAGAATGATGCTTTATATGGACCAGTTTTCTTAACCCCACTTTTTCTGGTCCATATGATCAATTATTGAGGTAAACTATGGATTATGAAAAAATGTTAGAAAGGGCCAATAATTTTGCTGAAATATTTGATTTAGTTAAAAATATGGTGAGAGAGTACTTTGGAGCCGAGCAAGCTGGATTGCTAGTAGGTGTGACTGATTTAGGCAGCTTTAATCAAGGTTTTGTTGGAGCTTTTTATTCATTGGAAGCTAATGCAATAATTATAAATAAAAGACCATTAAAAAGAATTCTACAGACAAATCCTTACTTGTATAACTATTATCTATTCCATGTAATGTTGCATGAATATATCCATTCTATAGGTTCTTTGAATGAAGACCAAACAAGGCAACTTGTTTATGAAATAAGTGAGCATTATTTCGGCACTAATCACGTAATTACTCAGTTTGCTTCAAATATTGAAAAATTTATGCCAAATTTAACTTATCCTAGCCAAGGCTTTCAGCCACCAGAAGACATAAATATAGATTTTGTTAAAGGTATAGATTTAAAGAATACAAATTATATAAATTAATGTGAATTATTTAAGTAGTGAGGTGCTTAAAATGGATTTGCCATGGGGAGATGAAAAGACTGTACAATTCATAACAAATGTTGGCTTAGTAACAAGCAATGGTCCTTATGGTAATAATGTCATGGCTTGTGAATGGACGCATCATGTTTCTTACAGTCCTGGCTTAGTTGCTGTATGTATAGGGCCTAACAAAGCAACTCTTGAAAATATAAGAAATAGCAAAGAGTTTGGTGTTAGTTTGGCTGCCACTGATCAAAATGTGTTAGCAAGTATTGCAGGCGGCAGTACAGGAAAAGAAGTCAATAAGATAGAAGCATTGAAAGAACTTGGCTTTAAGTTTTATAAAGCAAAGAAAATAAATGCATTAATGGTTGAAGGAGCTGTTGTGAATATTGAATGCAAGTTGTTTAAAGAAATACCATTAGGCGACCATGTAATGTTTGTTGGTGAAGTTGTTGAAACTTCTATTAATAAAAACAAAGATCCAATTGCATATCACAAAGTAAAATATTGGAAGCTTGGAGAAAATATCCCAAAGCCAGCACAAAATGAATTAGAAAGGATAAAAAGAATTGTTGAAAAACACAGAAAAAAATAATATTTAAAATTTATTTAGGACATTCTCCTTCTGTCCAATACAGCACTTTTTCATCAGCGCATGCATGACAGCTATTGCTAAATGTTTGTGCGCAAGGATACTTAATGCATTGTATTTTTTCAGGATCAAACCAGCCACAGACTGGATCATAAATTTGTATGCATACTTCAGCTTTCTTTTGCTCTGGCGTGCAATAACTCTCTTCTAATTTTGCTTCACTGAAACCTGCAAATTGCTTACCAAATATATTTTCTAAAGCTGCGTTTACTTTAGCATTATTCCCTAAGGATATAATAATTAGATTTTCTTTTCTATAAAAATGGGGATTATCAATCCATGTGATAATGCTTGTTCCAATTGTTGTGCCATCTGGAGATATTTTTTTAGCATCTTGCTCTGCTTCTTTTTGGTTTTTGTATTCAAAAACCTGCACATCTTGGCCATTGACGCTTATTACATCCCCTTTGACAGAGAAAAATTCATGCTTAATCTCATCAACAGTCTTTACTTCTAAACCAGATGCTCTTAAGTTATCAACTAAACTTAAATAATTGGTTACTTCACCATTATTAGCATTGTCACTGGGCTTTTGCTCACAAGCTGCAATTAAGATTAATATTGTTAAAATAAATAATATAATTTTTTTCATTTGAATCACCTACAACAATGTATAGATAAAGTTATATTTAAACGTGTTTATATGTTTGAAGTGGTTAAAAGTTATGATAATTGATTTTAATAATAAATTCAATGCCCCTGCGGGGATTTTCATAGAATCTATAATTCCCTACATTGAACCCCGTTCGCAAGGTGTATGCCAAATTTTTGTTTTGACCGCAACCTCGCATTCTGATCCGGTAAAATACAGGGGCAATAATTTAGAGATGAAAAACATTTGTTTATAAAAGTTGTTGAATAAATTATTCACCACTTTTATATAGTAACAAATAGAAAGGTTTATAAAGAGTTAAAATATTGATTTTTATATGGGAGAAGCACCAGATTTAAAAAAATTGCTTGGAGAAGTAAGTGGTTACTTAGTTACCCAACCCCAATCAACTGATAGAGATAGAATACTAACAATACTTGACCAAATCAAACGATTAAATCCAATTGCATACGAACATTTAACAGAAGATGATATTGTAGAATTAGCCATACGAAAACCTGAGATTATTAGCGGTGGATTAGAAAAACTTATTAGAACTAACCCTGAAATTTCTTTACGAGCAATTCCTCAATCTGCTATAGATCCTCTTACCGAACTTTATCAAAAATGGTATTTTGAAACTGTAGAGCTTCCGAAAAAATTGGCAGAGGCAGAAAGTAATCATACCCCTTTATCTGTTGTGTATATAGATATTGACGAATTTAAAAAAATAAATGAAAAGTACGACCATCAAGTTGGGGATCAATTACTTCAACATTTTGGTAAGTTATTGAGATCTAATTTTAGATTTGGTGTAGAAGATAGAAGATTTACACAAGATAGATACCAATCTGAGCGTAGAAAAGATATTAGTGATAGGAGACATTTCTCATATGGAAAAGATTTAATAGCACGCCTAGATAAATATGACGCGTCCTTGGGCCATATTGGTGGAGATGAATTTGCTTTAGTTTTGTATGGATGTAATTTGAGGCAATCGTATAATATTATGAACCGCTTTTTAGAAAAATTACAAAAAGCTAAACTACATAATGAGCAACATGGCACAATTGGTATAACAATTAGTGCTGGAATCGCAGAATATGAAAGTGGCTTAGGGTCAAAAGACTTAATTAAGATGGCTGATGATGCTGCGAAAGCTGCAAAAAATGAAGGACGAAACCGAGTGAAAATATATGATCCTTTAATGAAAAGATAAATTTTTGCCTTCACCAATCCTTCAAACTTATTTGCCCCTTTCTTTTGTTTTCAGGCACTTCAATTTGCTCTTGGCCAAGCTGTTTCTTGACGCTTAAAGCAATTTTTTCTCCTAAAATTTGTGTTAAAGTTGACAAGTCAATGTTTCTAAGGTCTTTAATGTCTTTTATCCTATTCCTGAATAATATTCTTGCTCTTACTCTGCCAATGTTTTCTAATCTTACTAAAGGCAATAGCTCTTCTTTGACACCATATTTTAGCCTTAGCCTTAATTTAACAATCTCTTTTATCAATGATTGGTAATGCAGCAATTTGCATATCTCTTCAGATGCGTAAAGCAGCCAATCTGCAAGTTCAAGTTTTGCTTTTAGTTCACCAGGCCTTATGTTGTATTGCTCTAGCAAAAATTCCTCATCTTGTTCATTTGTCCAGTCTTTGAACATCAAAGCAGTTTTTATTGAGTTTAAAAAATCCTCGTACTCTGGTTCGTACATTGATGGCTCATTTTCAAGCAAAAAATCGCTAAGCTCGAGCATTGCTTCTTGTATTTTATCATATTCTCTAATGCCAACTTTAAGCAAAGGTCTTATTTCTAATGTATGCGATATCATTTGCAAAAATGAAAATACATCTAGCCTTTTGTCAGAAGCATTTCTCAAGCATGAAATTATGAAATAAGCAGTCAATGGGTCTATGTAAAGCTCAGCAACTCTTTTGCCTATTAAAGTTGGCTTAAGCTTTTCATCTTTAAGCTCGTTAGCGCTTGAAAATTCATTTCCAGAACTCATTATAAATTCCCATTCCTCAAGCATATCAATTACTTTAAATAATGTTGAGTGCAATCTTCTTAAATCCCTGAATTGATGTGCATAAAACGTTTTTTCAAAAAAATCAAGCAATTGCTTCTTAGTTGTTGCAAAGTTAGCTGCTATTAATGACAAAACATAAGTTCTAAGAACTGGCTCAACAGCTAGTTTTGAATAAATCTCTTCTGGTGTGCCATTTAAGTACTTCTCTTCTATTTTTTCATTTTCTGCTTTTGTTAATGCAATTGCAATTGCTTGTCCTTCTTTGTCATAATTTGGCCTGCCTGCTCTGCCAGACATCTGCATGTAATCCAAAACAGGAATCCATGTTAAGCCATGCATTGTGTACCTTCTTAAGTCCTTTATAATTGCTCTGAAAGCAGGCAAATCAACGCCATAAGCAAGTGTTGGTGTGCAGCATATTATCTTTATTGTGCCATTTCTAAAATTATTTTCAATTGTATTACGCTGCTTTTCAACCAAGCCAGCATGATGAAAAGCAATACCCTTTTTTAAACAAAAAGCCAAGCGTTCACATTGCTTTGTTGGCCTAGAAAGTGCGTTTAAAGCTTCATCTGCCAATGCTTTTAATGACTCGTTTTCGCTCTTTATTTTTTTTGAAATCTCTTCTGCTGTTTTTTCAGCAGATTTCTTTGTATTGACAAATATAAGAGCTTGTTTTCCAATCTTTAAAGTGTCTAAAGCAATGTTAAGAACAGCGTTATCAAATTCATCATCAAGCTCGATTAATTTCATAAAGCTAAAAAAGAGAAGGTGGTTTATAAATATTGTTAAAGGTTATAGACAGGTTTTATTTTTTGCTTTACATAACAAACTTACCTAGTTTAGCATAGTATTCTAACAGTTGATATGCATAGCTTGAAGTTTCAAAGCCCATTCTGCAGTAACGCTCTAAAATTCTTGTTACTTCATCTATCGCATTTTTGTCGTTACTCCATACTTTTTGCATTAAGCTATCAAGCAATGTCCTATCTTCAAGTGGAATTTGAGGTTTTGTTTCTTTATTCATTTAAACAACATTAACATTTATAATTTGCTCAACTTCATCAGTACCATCACTTACAGTAACCTTCACAACCTTTGTTCCTTTGCTTGTAAAGGTCCTTAGATGAGTTGAAGTTGCTTTGTATTTTTCTAAAATGCCAAAATCCCATGTATAAGTTAATTCATCTTCGTCTTCATCAAAAGCTTCTACAAACATAAGCACAGGCTCGTTTACTTTTGCAACAATATTTTTTGTTGCATCAACTATTTTTGGTGGCCTATTTTTATCATTTATCTCAGCTTTTGCAATTTGCCTTGACTCAGCTTTTCCATCACTAACAACAAACACTAAATCAAACCTTTTAGTTTCTCTTTTATTGGCAACATCAAAGCCAGGTGTCCAGAAAAATGCATTGCCTTTTATATAAGCATCTTCTGGAGGATTGTCCATAAAATAAACTAGTTCATCACCATCAGGATCGCTTGCATCAAGCAAAATTGCAATTGCATCACCTTCATTTGCTTGTATGTCTTGAATTTTGTTGAGTAGAGGTGCCCTATTACTTTGCTCTATATTGATTTGTACAAATTTGGATGTATCAAATAAGCCATCGCTTGCAGTTATTTTTACATAGTAAGTTCCTGCATCATCAAAATCTGACTCAAAAGTGTTGCTATTTATAAATCCAGAGTAGCTTAAACTTATTTTGTCGCCATCTAAGTCATACGCATTTGGCAAAATTTTTAATGTTTCTCCTTCTTTTATTGTTATCGGCTCGATGTCCTCTACCACAGGGGCTCTGTTAACATCTTTTACAGTTATAATCACGTTTTGAATAATTTTTTTGTCTCTCGAAGACGCACTAAACTGCAAGTAAAAACTTTTACTTAATAACTTAAGTTTGTCCATAACCCAGTCAACAAAGTCTTCTTTTCTTACTGTATCATGGCTTGGTTTCCATGTGAAGCTGTTGCCATCTAGCACAGCACTTTCAGGCATATTATCTACAGCATAAGTAATCTCATCACCATCAGGGTCATGCGCATTCAAGCTTATTTTGAGCTCTTCGTTTTCGTTTATGAACTTGCTTCCTATGCTGTCAAAAGTAAGTGGCCTGTCAACATCATTAACAACAACATTCACAATTTCGTCTTCGCTAAAGCCAGGGCCTTCTGCATGTACTATAACTTCATAAGTGCCATTATCATCATTTGTTGTTTGCCATTCATTGTCGTTGCCTATAGGCTCAGAGATTGAATAGCTAAGCTTATACTTTTCAAAGTTAGGAAGCTCTAATCTTATGATTTCATTTTCATTCACATTGACATCTTTTATTTGCTCAAGCAAACTTTCAACATCAACATCTGCAACATCAACATTCCATTCTTTTATTAAGCTATTTGTTCCATCAGAAACAACAACAGAAATTTTATAGGTTCCTGCATCATTATAGCTCGTGTCAAAAGCAAAATCATTGCCTATTTCCACTTCTTTGCCATCTAAAAACCATGTGTAGCTTAACTCATCTTTGTTTAAATCAGTTGCTAGAATGGAAAAATTAGTTGAGTCTGCTTCGTTGATGCTTAAAATATCTTGTTCTGGCATAGATGAAGTTATTTCAGGCGGCACTTCTTTCTTATTAACGATTATTAATATATCTTCTGAAACACTAGTTGCACCATCAGACACAGTAATTGTTGTATTATACTCTCCAGCATCACCATAAGCAGTTTGCCACTCTCCATTATCATCTAATGGAGATGTATATGTTACAATAAGTTTGTCTTTATCGGGATCTGTCGCATTTAGCTGCAAACTTAATTTTTCAGTTTCTTGTACAGTAAATGTATTGATAGCATATACACTATATAGCAGAACTAAAAATATAAGTATCAATAACCAAATATTTTTCATTTACTTCCCCCAACAGAAAATCCACAAGAAACTTAATTTCCGTGGAGACATCACTTATTTTTTCTGAGTTATATCTACAATAATAGGTGGCCTGTTTACATTTTCAACAGTAACCGTAAAGCTCTGCTCTGTTGTGTCTTGACCATCACTTGCAGTTACAGTAACCTCATAAGTGCCAGCACTATCATAATCTGTTTGCCATGTGAAAACATTATTGTCTTGTGTAAACTTATCATCACTAATTCCATATGTTATAGAATCTTTATCGTCATCTGTTGCTAATGTAGTAATTGTAATCTTGTCAGTTTCCTTAGCCTTTATGTCTTCTATTTTTTCTAATACTGGCTTTCTGTTTACATTGTTTACATTTACAGACCAAATCTTGCTTGTTGTTGAAATGTCATCTGCTACATCAACCTTTACAGTATGAGTTCCAGCATCATCGTATGTTGTTGTGTAAGTATAGTCACTTTCTGTACCAACTTCACCACCATCAACCTTCCAAGCATATGATAAAGGATCTTTGTTTAAGTCAGTTGCTACAACGCTAAAGTCAATTGCTTCTGTTTCATCAATGGTTAAGCCAGTTTCAATTGGCTTTGAGCTTTCAATTACAGGCACTTCTTCTTTTTTGTTTACAATTATTAAAATATCTCTAGTTGTTGTTAACTCACCATCAGACGCTGTTACAGTAATTGTGTATTCACCAGCATCACCATAAGCAGTTTGCCACTCTCCATTGTCATCTAATGGAGATGTATATGTGAAAACCAAAGATGTATCTCTATCAGGATCCTCTGCTTTTGGCTCAAGACTTACTAAATCAGTTTCTTGCACAACTACAACCAATGGTTTTTCTTTTGGCATTTCACCCTCAGGCACTTCCACAACCTCTTCAGGCTTTTCTTCAATTTCTTCTTCTGGTTTAGTAACTTCTCCAGTGATTTCTGGCTTTTCTTCCACAACCTCTTCAGGCTTTTCCATTGCCTCTTCTTTCTCTATGAAAACATCTTGCTCAGGCAAGCCTGCATCAATGTGATTAACAAACTCAATGTCAACTTTGTAAGTGGAAGGAGTTCTATTCATTATTGGCATTAGAAAGAATAATTGCACGTGGCTATTCAAACCAAAATCACCTGGGTTAGCGCCATAGGTTTTGCCATCGCTGTGGTAAGCTATGGCAATAGCACTTGCTGTCTCTTTTGTGCTTTGCTCAAGTGGCTTGAGTTTTAGATTAAAGTTAGCGCTGCCTTCTTCATCAGTATTGAATACATTTTCTGAACCATCAGCGGCTCCACAAGGCAAATCAACAATATTTGAATTTGGTGGAAATGTTAAACGAGAGCACCAAACTGTGTATACACCTTTAGGAACTAAGTTTTCAAATGAAAGATTTAGGACTGCATTGCCCCTATCAACGCTGTAAATTCCTGAACCAGTTGCAGCCAACCATTGACCTAGAGTAAAGCCAAGTGATTTGCCTTCTTCAAAAGGACCAAGTGGGTTTAAGCCAACTTTAAATGGATCATGAGGAACTGGCATAGAGGATGCGTAAGCTGTTTTTGCTAGATTTTTTGGGTCATTTCCATCAGCGCCTTCTACTCTAAAAACTTTTCCAGCTTCTTCCATCTCTTTGGCTGGCTCTTTTGGCTTAGTCCCATAAAGCGTTTGATAAACCTCACAGCTGCTTAGCAAGAAAACAGAAATAATTAGCAATACTACAAAAGCCTTTATTTTAAAATTCATGAGACACCCTCCTTTATTTCATCTTTTTTTAATAAATAAAAAGTGTTGCTATTTTAAAATACTAACTTATATTTAAACTTTGTGGTAGTTAAAGATTTTTTTGCATTAGGAATTTAAAATCAGTTGAAGAATTTATTTTAATAAATCAGTATTGAAAAGAATTATTTGCATCAATATAGAAAGGAATGGGCCTGCTCGGATTTGAACCGAGGACTTCGAGAGCTTTTTTGAGCTTCACTCGATATCCAACAATCTGGTTATCAGTTTTGCC
>CAZRRL010000013.1:0-4482 GCA_964602555.1 uncultured Methanosarcinales archaeon
GAGTACCATCTTGCTCCAAAAAAGCCAAGATAGCCGTAAAATGAATTTGCCAATAATTTCAAGCTATTCTGCCTTGCATCTAAAAAAATAAATTTTTCATCACTTCCTTCTTTTAGTATCTCTTTTATTCTCATTCTTCTTGTTATCAAATCTTCTATTAAAATAGAAATAAATGACCTTCTCTTTGTGCAAAACCAATACTTTTCCTCATTGCTTGGCATAACCTTAGCTTCGTCTACGCAGCAAGCACAGTTAATTGTATCAGGCCCTATATTATGCGAGCTCAGAATTGTTGGATACAAACTTCTAAAATCAAAAACAACAATGTCCTTGTACAAACCAGGCTTTGGCTCATAAACAAAAGCACCTTGGTATGTGTTAACACGCCTTTGCTGCACTTCTTGATGAGATGGCTTATTAGGAGCTATCTCACTAAACTGAGGGGCTTGCTTCATAATGTACCATTCAACAAGCTGCGAGAAGCCCATTCTGTTAACATCGTATATAGGCAAATTAACTATTTTAACCATCTCTATAATTGTCGGTAGCATTTTAACTGCTAAATTATAAGTCAAAATCGAGTCATTAAGGTTGTATTCACAAAACTTTTCAAGCTTATCATGGCTATTATCCCAAATACTCGGTAAATCAGCCAAAGGAACGTCATGCTTTTTCTCATCAAGTAACTCAGAAGCAACAGCATTCAAATCATAAGACGAAGTTTCTAAAGTACCACCTATTATTTTTTTTACAAATTTAAAAATATCTAAATGAGTTATGCCATTTAATGCAACTGTAGTTATTCTGCCACTTTTTACCCTTAGTTCAGAATAATCAAGACCAATGTCAAGCTTAATTTTATACTTGTCAGCCCTTGTTTTGATGTAAGGTAAATCAAACCCGTCAGAAAAATATCCTGTTAAGATGTCTGGCTTAAAGTCATCTACAGTTTCCTTAAATTTTTCAATAAGGTCTGATTCGCTATCTACAAACTCTATGTAGTCAATTTCGGTTTTAAACTTCTTCCAAACAAATACTTTTTTAAAGTTTTCTCCATAGAATGAAAGCATTATTATAGGATTTTTCTCGGCATCAATAGCAATATCAAAAGGGCTATAAGTTTCTATATCAAATGCCAAAATTTTTGGGTTATGTAATGTTTCAGTACCTATCTGTTCTACATTATCTGCTTTGAAAACAGCAACCCTTGATTTTTGGTTTATGAAGTCGCCTGTAGCTTGATGCAAAATCATTGGGGTTATATTTTTATCTACTAAGTATCTCCTAACAAATGGGATATCAAACTCATGTATTGAGTCAGTAATATCCCAATCTTTTACAACATCGCTAATTATAGGTATACTGCTAGGCATATTTGCATAAACCTTTATTGCAAAAACCTCTTTTCCAAGAAATTTTTTTATAACAGTTTCCGTTTTTGTTACAAATGAAACATTATCGTCATTATCTATCCTTATTTTTTCCAGCTTTTCGCCAATGTCAATGCTACCTTTCGGTATAACGTAAAAATAAGGTTCAAAGTTATAATCAAGTATACAAATTTGTTTGCCATCAACTGTTTTTCCATATAAATGCACAATTGCTTTTCCCTCTACAACCCTGTAAGTTGCATCTAAGGGGAAAAACTGTATTTTTTCTGCCATACGCTTTAGAAGGCATTTTTGGTATATAAAACTGTTGGTGAAAAGCACAAAAGAAAGCTTTTTAAAACTCTGCTATTTCTCTCACAAAAATGCTAAAAGGGGTGGTAATTTTTTTATTTGTACTAATTTTAATGCCATCGGCTTATTCTATCCCAATTAAAGAGCTTTTATCGCGATACAACTTCTTTACAGCTACACCAACTATAAACATAACTAATAATATTGATTTCATGATTGATGAAAACAATAATGGAATCAATGACACATTAATCATTGAGTTGACAACAAATAATGCAAATGGGAATTTTATTTTTATCGTCAATTTATTTGATAAAGGTGGCACATTAACAAATGAAATCAATAAAACACTTGCAGCTGGGGCTAATAAAATAAATATGACTTTTAATTCAATTTTTTTGTCTCAGCACCAATTTAACTACTCAATAAAAATCTATAATTCAAGTTATAGTTTGAAATATAGAAAGGATAATATTTTAACTCAAAATTATCCAGAATATGAGGAAGGATTCAGTATACTTGATATAAAGGATTCCAAAGCCAATAAAACTTTGATTATTAATGCAACGGTTGACTCAACAGTCAATGGCACATTTGAAACATCTTTAATTTTGAACTATAATAATTCAGTTCTATCCAAAAAAGAAAGTAAATTAATAACCAATTCATTACAAGATTTGATTTTTATTTTTGACAGCGAAACAATAAAGAGAACTCATTACATAGGCAATTTTAATGTTTCTTCACTAAGAATAGGCAAAAAAATGATTAGGACAAATTTCACTAGCGGATTTTATGATTTTAAGGATTTTGCCAATAGCTCATATTTTGTAGATTTCGCAGATAATGGGGTTGATGTAGATAACGATAATAAATATAACATCTTACAAATTGATTCAAATGTTGAGATTATTAATGATGGCTATTACACATTTGTATTAGCCTTATACGATTTATTTGATAACATTATAGAAATAAAAAATGTAACATTTTTTCTAAATACTGGCAATAATCTAATCTCTTTCTTGATTAATGGTTCAGAAATATACGACAAGAAATTAAACGGACCTTTCATTGTTGAATATGCACAACTTTTTGAAAACGGAGTTTTAATGGATCAAACAAATAATGTCTATATTACTAAAAATTATGATTTTAATGACTTTGATGGACCAGATTTACCTGATTTAGATGTAAATATTGAATTATCTGATAGCTACAATTATGGAATAGACAACATAACTGTGAATATCACTTTTAATAACATTGGAGACAAAAATGCGTTCAATGTTTTTACAGAAATATTTGATAATAATACATTTATTAAGAGCAATAAAACGAATATTTTAGGAATAAACTCAAAGATTTTGTATCAAATCCATTTTTCTAATTTTTCTGATTTCGAAATAAATGCCATCGCAGATTTCAATGATTTTGTAGAAGAAGTCGATGAAAGCAATAATTTTGAAAGATTTGTAATAAAGTTGAATAAACATCCAATTTTGGAGCCAATTACTAATATAACAGTAATTGAAACAGATAAAATTTTAATTAATCTTTCAGCTTCTGACCCAAATGACGACAATCTTTCCTTTTCAATTAATTCTTCCAAATTTTTAAACAATTTTAATATTTTTGAATGGGACACAACAACAAACGATAGCGGAGATTACACATTAACGGCTACAGTCTCTGATGGATTTTTAAATGACACTTCAATTTTCAAAATTATCATTTTAGACATTCCAGAAAATGACATCGATAGTGATGGAATAGATGACAGCATTGACAAACTAATTGGCAATAAAAATTCTGTGAATACATCAACAATTAATTTATCTATATTAATTGGAAATACTAGTAACTTATCCAAGAATTTTAATACAAGCTACAGGGTTAAGTTTTTAGATATTAATTTAACAATATTAGAATTTGATTTTAATTTTTCAGTTTACAGGCTTAACTTAACCAATATTACGATTAATAAGCAATTAGACAATCAAAAGGGTTCGTTATTTACTAACGGATTAAGGTTGCCTAAAGGAACAAAAACAATGTATGTGGATAAAATAGACACAAAATTAAATGGTGTATGTATTAAAGATACGCAAATATCTTCAATAAATGAAATAAGCTCAAATTGCAAATCAAAAAATGAAGTAAAAATTAGCTGTAATGGAAAATTGAGTAAATCTTATAAGTGCACTTATAACTCAACGATAAACAAATTAAAAGTTGAAGGTTTAAAAAATTCAGGGATTGTGCAATTTAAGGTTTAACTCTAATAAATTTTCTGAGAATCTTTATTAACAAAGCCAAAATCTTAACTCATTTGGGGCTGTGGTGTAGCTTGGTATCATTGGCCCTTGGGGACAACCTTTTTGCGTTCACAAAAAGCTTGACCAAAAATTCGTTGCTCGTCGCAACTGTCGCTTCGCGACCAACGCCAAATTGATTGCCTTATTGGGTCCGACCGGGGTTCGAATCCTCGCAGCCCCACTTACTCGATGCTTATATTCTCTTCCTTGATAGTATTGAGAATAATCTTTGTTTCTGTCCTTTCCACAAAATCATAAGTTTGCAATTTTTTTAGAAAGTTATCCATTTGCCTTCTTGTTGGGAATCTTGCTAAAATTAAAGCATCAAAAGCCCCTGTAATGTCATAAACTGCGAAGACATTTGGATGTATTGCAATTTTTTTCTCAACATCAAATAACTTTCCTTTTGAAATTCTAATCTCAATCATAACCTCAACATCATAGCCTGCTTTTTCATAATCAAGCTTTGTTGTGTATTTTTT
>CAZRRL010000013.1:4582-17305 GCA_964602555.1 uncultured Methanosarcinales archaeon
TTATGGCTAATGAGGGTTTTGTGGTGTACAGAAGATATGATATACTTCATGTGCCACCATTTAGGGAAGTAGCTGATGATTACAATACAAAAAGGCAAGTTTGGGATGGCATTGGTGTGGTAACAAAAGGCGAAGATCCTATTTCTGTAAAAGAAAATTATTTGTTAGGAAATGGTATTACTGGTAAGCTACCAATATTATTATATCTGGCAGATAGCAAAGGGGTTATTACAGCTTTTGTTGTTTTAGGACAAGAACACCAAGAACCTACACATTATATTCTAAGCCCTCAAGGTATTGACCTGATAGTTGGTAAATCTCAGAAAAAGCCTTCAGAAGAAGAAGTTGGTATAGTTAAACAAGCAATTGACGGATTTGGCGTTCTTGAATATGAAGTTGCAACTGCTATTTATACGCCTGAAGTAATACCTAATGGAAAAAACTCTATGACAACTGTTATGATAAAAAGAAAGATAGGTATTTCATCACAAATTGATGTAATGATACAAGAATATTTACAAAATTTACAAGAAAGATAAGAAAAATTTTAACAATATTTTTAAATTCTGAAAGAACCACTAATTCTATGAAAAAAGTAATGTGCGCTGGCACTTTTGATGTTATACACCCTGGCCATTTGTATTATCTTTCTGAAGCAAAGAAGTATGGCGATAAACTAATAGTTGTAGTAGCAAGAGATACAACATCACAAGATTTTAAGAAAAAGAAACCTATACATAATGAAAAAGAAAGATTAGAATCAGTTAGAATGCTTAAGATTGTTGATGAAGCGATTTTAGGCAAAGAAGGTAATATTTTTAACATCATTGAAGAAATAAAGCCGGATGTTATATGTCTTGGTTATGACCAAAATGTGCAGAAGCAGCAATTGGAAGATGAGCTTAAGAAAAGAAGTATAAAAGCTGATGTAATAAGAATAGGGCCTTATATGTCTCATATTTACAAAAGTTCAAAATTGAAAAAATGAAAAGCTTTTATCTTATAATTTTGTCATTAATTGGATTTGCGGTTTCATTCTATATTTATTACTCAAAAAAATATAATAAGCACATGTACTGCCCTTTAGGAAATGACTGTGATGCTGTTGTAAAAAGCAAGTATGGTGAAACTTTTGGTATAGAAAATACAATTCCAGGCATGCTTTATTACTTGCTTATATTTTTTTATGGGATTACATTGCTTCTAAATCGAAATATTTTTAAAGACAATATCATTTACTATTTTATAGTGGGTGCAAGTATAGGCTCAGTTTTATTTTCAGTATATTTAACTGGTGTTCAAGCGTTTATACTAAAAAAGTGGTGCGATTATTGTATTATTTCAACAATTGCATCACTATTAATATTGATTGCAATTATTGTTTAAAAAATAAGCATAACATGACTTTGTCAACTTTGTCCGAAAGACTCATAGACGCTTATAGTATTGGATATGACAGAAACATGGCACTTTGGAAAATAGACAGAGATTTTCAAGGTTGGAAAAATGTGCCTGAATATTTAATGGCTGAACTAATGGCTAAAGCTTTCCCCACAGATAAGGTAATAAAATTTGGGCTTTTGGAAAAATTAGCATATGGGATTGGATTGTATAATGCAAAGAGAGAAATTCAGAAAAAATCAATTCACCATAGATAATTTTTATATGTCAAAAACCACCCATCATAGATGGGTGGCATAATTTTGTTACTAATGCATTCAGTGGTTTTGGACACTACAAAATTCCACATAATAGATGATTGGTTTTTGAGCACATCCAAATTCCATTTTATATGTTAGTATCACTTAAACCACTTATCATAGATAAGTGGAATTTTGATGTTTAAAAATGGCAAAGAATAATAGCATTAATCAATGGTCATTAACAATTTTGAGAGTTGTTCTAGGGATAATTTTTGCCTATCATGGCTACTTAAAACTTTTTGTACCAGGAGGATTTACAGGAACAGTTGGTTTCTTTACCGCACTTAAAATTCCATTGCCAGTTTATTCTGCACTTATTGTTTCGATAGTTGAGTTTTTTGGAGGCTTATTCTTAATTTTAGGAATTGTAACACGTTGGAGCTCAGTATTAATAATAATAGATATGCTAGTAGCATTTTTCTTGGTGCACTTAAAAAATGGATTTTTAGTTTCTAAAGGTGGCTATGAATTTGTTTTGATTTTGATAGCTAGTTTGCTTGTAATTTTGATTAATGGAGCTGGTGCATTATCTTTAGGAAAAAAATTGTTTAAAAATAAGCATTTACATTAAATTAATCAACAAAAATAATCAAAGTAAAAAGAAAAAAATTAACTACCTAAGAAAACTAGTAAAAATTCCTTTTGACTTCTTTGCTGCTTGTTTTGCCTTATCTACAATTCTATATTTATTTATCACAACATTTCCGCAATAGTCGTCTTCAAATACGAGTGACATATCTTCAATAACTAAACGCTGTGTAAAGATTGGACAATCTGTTACTAAAGTGTCAGCATAGCCACCTTCAAAACCTATATGGAAACCATACTTAACAGAATCCTTTTTTAATTGTGAAAAATTCTCTTTTGTTATTTTCTTTCCAAGCCAATCTTTCAATCCATCAGAAGCAATTTGCGTTATTAAAATTTCGTATCCTTCACTCAGCATTTTTTCCATAACTAAATCATGATCTTCTCCGGCATGCATTGCAAATGCATCAACTTTTAAAGGCCTTAATGAATTTTGAATGCTTCTAAGCTGAGTTTCTTGCAAACCTGTACCACCCAGCACAATAGCATCTATTGGCATCTTTCTTTGATTTTTTTCAACGATATCTTTTACGATATTAGCTTCTTTTATTGGTTCTGCTATTTTACATTTCACATAAAATTGTGGAATCTGCAACATTCTTGCTAAATCTTTTGTCTGCTCAACAGTTGCATAATGAAACAAATAGCAATCCTTTCTAGTTGGCTTTACAGAAATCAAATATCTAACATGCCAGCCCTTTTCCATTGCTTGCTGAATTGCAAAAGTGCTATCTTTGCCTCCAGAATAAAGTACTGCCACATCCATGGCAAAGAGTAGAGCTAGTTTATTTATAAATTTTTTGTTAGAATATTGGCATTGCTTAAATCTGATTTCAATTTCTCAAAATTTTTATATTGAAATGCCTTGATACCCATGAATTTTGCAACTAAAACAAATTCAAATATGTCATCGATATAAACGCAATTAAATGGCATTGTTTTTGCTTTTTTCAATGTGCGCAAAAAAATCAAGGGATTTGGCTTTCTGCAACCAACTTCGTAAGATAAAACTAGTTTGTCAAAGGCATTGATGATTTTATATTTACTTTTTATATATTCAAAATGCAGAATGTCTGTATTTGATAATAAAACAAGGTTAAAATTTTTCTTCAATTTTAAAATGAGCTTCTCTACGTCTTTATTTAAAGAGAAAATATCACACCAAACCTCTTTAAATTCTTTAAAGTTCATTCTCAAACCTAATTCCCTAGAGGTATCATTATAAAATTGCATAGGGGTTAGCTTACCCTTTTCGAATGTCTTACGCAAATTAGAATTTTCAAAATACGAGCTTATAAAGACTTCAGTTTTATTACTGTCTGTGGCAAATTTTTTGTATTGTTTGCTTTTATCAACTTTTACTATTACACTTCCAAGATCAAAAATAAAAGTTTTAATCATAGATCTAGAATATATTGGCGTTTCATTTAAAAATATTTTTAAACAATAAGTGATATACACTTAAATATGAAAATCGCTTTAGCACAAATTAATGCAGTTGTTGGTGATATAGATGGCAATACGAAAAAAATAATTTCTTTAATTAAAAAAACAAAATCAGATATTATTATTTTTCCAGAGTTATCTGTAACTGGTTATAGCCCGCAGGATTTACTGCTAAATCATAATTTTATTTATGGAAATATTAAGGGATTAAAAAAAATTATCAAAAATACAAAAAACAAAACAGCAATAATTGGATTTGTTGAAAAAATAAATGGGCACCTATACAACAGCGCTGCAATTATAAAAAATAAGCAAATACTTGATGTGCATCACAAAATTTGTTTGCCAAATTACACAATTTTTGATGAGAAAAGATGGTTTAAAGAAGGTAATGACGCAACAATTTTTGAATTTAATGGCAACAAAATTGGAGTCAGCATTTGTGAGGATATTTGGTTTCGAGAAACTACAAAACAACAAAAAGACAAAGGTGCTGAGTTGATAATAAACATTTCTGCTTCTCCTTACAGAAAAGGAAAGCTTGAAACTATTGAAAATATTCTAAAGCAAAGATGGGAAGAAAATAAAGTGCCTATAATTTATGTTAATCAAGTTGGTGCTCAAGATGGGATTGTTTATTATGGGCACAGCATGTATTTTAATAACGGAAAGGTTGTACAAAAATGTAAAGATTTTCAAGAAGATTTGCTAATTGTTGATTTTAAATGAACACAAAAGAAGTTTTTAATGCTTTAATTTTAGGAATTAAAGATTATTTTAGAAAAAATAATTTTCAAAAAGCTGTTATTGGCTTAAGTGGTGGGATTGATAGTTCTGTTGCTGCTTGCTTAGTTGTTAAGGCGCTAGGCAACAGAAATGTAACAGCACTTTTAATGCCTGATTTGAGTGTCACTTCACAACAAAGCATAGAAGATGCAAAAAAATTAATAAAAAAGTTAAAGATAAATCATTATGTTTTACCAATAAACAGTTTTCTTCAAAATTTTGAAAATATCAACAAACAATTAAAATTAAAAAAAGATATTTTTGCAATTGCAAATGCAAAAGCGAGAACTAGAATGATGATTCTTTACTATTTCGCTAACTTAAAAAATGCTTTAGTTATAGGCACATCAGATAAATCAGAGATTGCGCTTGGCTACACAACAAAATATGGCGACAGTGCAGCAGATATATTAGTTATAGGTGATTTGTGGAAAACAGAAGTTGTTGAGATAGGTAGATTTTTAGGTATTCCTTTTTCAATATTAAAGAAAAAACCAAGTGCTGAATTGATAATAGGACAAACTGCTGAAAAAGAGCTTGGTGCTAGTTATGAGGTTTTAGATAATATATTGAAGATGTATATTGAAGAAGACTTGTCAATGCAAGAAATAATCAACAAAGGTTTTGATAAAAAAATTGTAAATAATGTCATTAACAGAATAAGATTGAATGAGCACAAAAGAAGAACAGCTATGCTTATAAGAGTCTCTGAAAGGTCATTTCATGGCCTAGAATGGAGAATGCCAATAACGAATAGATTTAATTGGTGATTATTCTTATAGGAATAAATTTCACAAGAGGATTTAAATAAAAGCCGTGTGCAACTTATCTGATGACTCAATTACATGGAAATTTACATCAAAGTGTAGCATGCTCTTACGATGGATTACTTCAAGAATACAATAAATTCGAAAAATTGCCTTTAGAACAGATAGTTCAACAGCCGTTAGGAGAAATATTCTTTCATAATGGCAAAGGCTTAGAAGCCTCAGCTTCTGAAAAAGATTACAAATTTTTAAAAGATGGTTGGGTAGAATATCTTAGGGATTTTAAAAGTGGACAATCTTATGGAAGTGTAGCGCTTAATGAAGTTGGTAGCAAATTTTTAGAAGTTCTTGATTATATTAATTCATTAGAAAAAAAATTTAAAGTAGATCCGGAAAGGGTAGAAAAATTTAGACTAGAAGTTATAAAAACCGCTATACAAAAAATTGGTACTAGTGCACGGCATTTTATACCAAGCAACTACATGGGATTATATAATAAGGCTTATAATGAATTTGTAAGGCAACAAGCAGAGCAACAACAGAATATTCATGCATAACGTATTATGCAACCAACAAAGTTTATAAACAACTTCTAAATAATTTAATTTATGAAACGTGCTTTATTTATCGGCAGATTTCAGCCATTTCACAATGCTCATCTAATAGATGTCAAGAAAGTTCTTAAAGAAATTGATGAAGTTATTATTGCTATAGGCAGTTCGCAGGAAAAAAATACGCTAGAAAATCCTTTTAGCTATACTGAAAGAAAGCAAATGATAATTAACACTTTAAAAAAGGACAAAATAAAGAAGTATAAAATATATGGAGTACCTGATTTGTATGATGATAAAAAATGGGTTGATTATATAAAGAAAAATTTGCCAAGTTATGAGTTTGTATACTCTGGTAATCCTTGGACATTAAGGTGCTTCAAGAAGTTTGATTCCAAAGTAAAAAGAATTAAATTGATAAAAGGAATAAGCAGCACAATAATAAGGAACTTAATGATTAAGAATAAAAATTGGAGCAAATTAGTGCCAAAAGAGATTGAAGAATATATTAAAAAGATTAATGGTGTGGAGAGAATTAAGAAACTTTATTCTAAAACTACCCAAACATCCCCTTAAAAATCCCTTTCTTTCCAGATTCTTTTTCAAACTCTTCAATTAATTGTTTTTGCTTCTTTGTTAATTTTTCAGGTACAGTTAGGTATACTTCTATATTTTCATCGCCAAAATGATGGCTGTGCAATGCAGGTATGCCTTGGCCCCTCATTCTAAAAACTGTATTGCTTTGCGTTCCAGCAGGAATTTTCAAATTTGCCTTTCCTTTTAAAGTTGGAACTTCAATTGAACCACCTAAAGCAGCTATTGTGAATGGAATTGGAATTTTAATGTAAATATCATTTACATGCCTTTCAAAAATTTTATGTGGTTTAATGTGGATGACAATGTATAAATCTCCAGCTGAAATTCCTTTTTCGTCCGCTTCTCCTTCACCTTGAATCCTTAAGTTAGTGCCATCAGTTGCGCCTGCTGGAATCTTTACTTCTATCTTTCTAGTTTTTCTGACTACACCTCTGCCATCACATTCAGCACATTCATTCTTTATGTATTTTCCTTCTCCTCTGCATTTTCTGCATGTTGTTGTTGTTGAAAATAATCCAAAAGGAGTTCTTTGTGTTTTTGTTGAAACGCCTCTGCCATTACATTCATCACAATTTATTATATCAGAGGCCTTTTCTGCTCCTGTGCCATTGCATTTGTCACATTCTTCTAGCCTTGGTATGTTAATTGTTTTTGTTGCGCCAAATGCAGCATCCTCTAGCTCAATTTCCAAATCATACCTTAAGTCAGAGCCGCGTTGCCTTCTTCTAGTTCTTGCTCTAGAGCTATAGCCTCCAAAAATTCTTTCAACCATGTCATCTATATCAAATCCAAAACCACCAAAATCTGACATAAAACCGGAAAAATCAAAGCCTTCAAAACCTTTAAATTGCTCACCAGTTGTCCCAAATTGATCATATTGCGCCCTTTTTTGGTCATCGCCAAGAACAGCAGCAGCTTCATTTATTTCCTTGAATTTTTCAGCTGCGTCTGGACTTTTGTTTAAATCAGGGTGATATTGTTTTGCTAATTTCTTGTAAGCTGCCTTAATCTCTTCTTTCGTTGCATTTCTATTTACTCCAAGTATTTTGTAGTAATCTTTTTCTTTTGGCATTGTATTATTTGAATTCTAAGTTTCAATATTGTTATTTGATGCTTTTATTAATGTGAATTTAATGTTTTATTTCCCACATGACGCATTATTTTATTGTTGCCACTTATAAAAATTTTTAAAAAATAATTTTTCACTACATTTTTTCTTCTCCTAATAATTCTTTCTCTATTTTTTTGGCATAATCATATTCTCTTTCAATGTCGTGAGTGTTATATCTTTTTTTTATATAATCGAACCTTTCTTCAATACTAACAACTTTGTCATTCTTAACCCTTTTATCTGCATAAAAAACAGTTTTCTCTTCCCAAGTTTTTGGCATGAACTCTTCATCTTCCACATGAGCTAAGCCGTGCCTTTTAACTAATAAAGCCACTTCTGGAAATCCTAATGATTTTATAAATTCATAGCCTTCAATCACATGATCGTTTGAGTTTATTTTCTTTATGTCATGCAATAAAGCACCTGCTGCAACTAAGTCTTTATTCACATTAATTCCTCTCTTCTCCAACAAATCAACAACTTTCATTGCAAAATCACAAACAGTTTTAGAATGAGCAATAATATTATCAGGAACGTTGCTGTCTTTCAAAATTTTTAGGCATTCCTCTTTTGTTGGAATTATCATTTTTGTTTTGATATAGATTTTATTATAACAAAAAATATTTCTAAAATAGACCATATAGCAAATGAAGAAGCAATTAGAATGAATTGTGCTAATAATAAATAATTACTTTTTAATATAGGGTACACAACCATACCGAAAATACTATAAATAAGAGTTATAGCTGAAAGGGATATCGGCAAAACATACGACTTTATTCTATCGATTAAAACACCTCTAGAAGTAGAGCCACTAGCTAATCCAATTGTTAATAGAGCTACAATAACTCCGAAAAAAGCAGAAAATCCTTGTACTAACGAACTCAGCACCCAAAAATATGATTGATTTATTAATTCATTATTAAAAAATTGACTTACTATGATACCAAATAATACTATAACTATTAAAAATGGATAAAATCTAAACGGAATTAATGACTTTAATAAATCTTTAGTATTTTTTTTACGTTCTTTCATATTTTAAAAATAAAAACTAAATTTATCTCTTCTTCCCCTTCTTCTCCTCATCCTTCACTTCATAATCAGCATCAACTACATTGTCGTCTTTCATTTTAGGATTATCTTCTTCTGGTTCTTCTCCTTTGTGTTGTGGATGTTCCTTTTGATATTGCTGTCCTGCTTTCTGGTACAACTCAGTTGAAAGTCTTTGAACAATTTCATTAACTTCATCCATTTTCCTCTTAATTGCATCAACGTCTTTCTGTGCTGGTTTCAACAATTCTTTTAATTCCAGGATTTTGCCTTTCACTTCGCTGATTTCTTTTTCAGGAACCTTTCCTTCAAAGTCCTTAAACAATTTCTCAGTTGTATAAACCAAGTTATCAGCTTGGTTGATTGTTTCGATTTCTTCTTTTTTCTTCTTGTCAACTTCTGCAAATTCTTCAGCTTGCTTTCTCATTCTTTCAATTTCATCTTCGCTTAATTTCTGTGAAGCTGTTATTCTAATGCTCTGCTCTTTTCCAGTCCCTAAGTCTTTTGCATTCACATGAAGAATTCCATTTGCATCAATATCAAATGTAACTTCAATTTGCGGGATGCCTCTTGGAGCTGGCGGAATTCCAATCAAATCAAACTGGCCAAGAAGTTTGTTGTCAGCGAACATTGGTCTTTCACCTTGACCAACTCTTATTGTAACAGCTGTTTGATTATCAGCAGCTGTGCTAAATATCTGAGATTTTTTTGTAGGTATTGTTGTGTTTCTTTCAATTAGCTTTGTAAATACACCACCAAGTGTTTCTATACCAAGGCTTAATGGAGTCACATCAAGCAATAAAATGTCTTTAATTTCGCCAGCAAGCACTCCTGCTTGTATTGCTGCTCCCATTGCAACACATTCCATTGGATCAACACCGCGCTCAGCTTGCTTGCTTACAAAATCTTCAACAAACTTCCTAACAATAGGCATTCTAGTTGGACCACCTACAAGTATTACCTTATGTATATCTTTTGGGGTAAGCTTTGCGTCTTTCATTGCTTGCTCCATTGGATGCTTGCATCTCTTAATTATTGGCTCAATTAATTGCTCTAGCTTTGCCCTTGTAAACTTCATTGTTAAATGCTTAGGTCCTTCATCTGTTGCTGTTATAAATGGCAAGTTTATGTCAGTTTCAAAAACCGTTGAAAGCTCAATCTTTGCTTTTTCAGCAGCCTCCCTTAAACGTTGCATTGCTGTTTTGTCTTTGCTTAAGTCAATTCCTTCTGTTTTCTTGAATTCAGAAACTAAGTAGTCAATCAAAGCTTGATCCATGTCTGTGCCACCTAGTTGTGTGTCGCCTGATGTGGAAAGAACTTGGAAGACACCATCGCCAAATTCCATTATAGTTACATCTAAGGTTCCACCACCCAAGTCAAAAACTAGAATTTTTAGCTGCTTGTCCTGCTTGTCAATACCATAAGCCATTGAAGCAGCTGTTGGCTCATTGACAATTCTTACAACTTCAAGTCCTGCAATTTCCCCTGCATCTTTAGTGGCTTGCCTTTGGTTGTCATCAAAGTAAGCAGGAACTGTGATTACTGCTTTGTTTATTTTCTCTCCAAGAAATTCTTCTGCATCTTTTTTTATCTTTTGAAGAATAAAAGCTGAAATCTGTTGCGGAGTGTACTCTTTGCCTTCAATATTGTATTTATGGCTTGTGCCCATCTTACGCTTTGCAGCCATGATTGTTTTTTCTGGATTAGAAACAGCTTGTCTTCTTGCTGGCTCTCCAACTAAAATTTGACCATCTTTTGTAAATGCAACTACGCTTGGAAATGCTTTTCCATAAGCAGTTGTGCCTTCTGCACTAGGAATAATTGTAGGATTTCCAGCTTGCAAAGCAGCTGCAGCGCTGTTGCTTGTTCCTAAATCAATGCCTATGATTTTTTCTTTTGCCATTTTGATTCCATCCTCATTCAATTTTTATTTTGATTTATTTGTTTATTTGTATGCATTACATGTTTTGTTTTAATTTTTGTTTTGTCATAACGCATTAATTTCTTGCCATTAATTTTTAACTTCAAAATTTTTTTATTGGATTTGAATTAATGCATCTTTTTACTTAATCTTCATCTCAAAATTTCATAACTCAACATTTTTTTCAGCTTTTCTTTGTCAGGCATCAGCTCTTGCAAAGAAGCGCCTGGAATTAATTTTCCACCGCTTTTTATGTATTGAGCAAATTGTCTTATGCTTTCTGGGTCATCTGGATTAACTGTATGGTTGACCATAAACCATACGCTTAAATCTTCACCATAATCTTTGCAGTTGATTGATGTCTTGCATTGCAATGGCTTTACTTCATGAATTGTGCAACCTTTGCTTTCATCATAAAAAACACATTGGCCATATGGCTTGTTTTCCTCTTTCAACAGCCTTGGCCTGAGCATTTTTGTGTTGAAAAGCTCAGTTTCTTCCAAAAAACCTTTTTTTAGCTCCTCTCTTGAAATGCCTAAAAATGCTGCTATGCGTTTAGCATCGTCCCCTACTAAGAAGCCGGAACCAAGCTTACAGCCATGGTTACAAGCTTCGCATCTGCATGGAGCAGCTAGCTTAAGCGCCTCTTTTAAAGGAGTGTTTTTGTTAATCAATTTCTTTTATGAAATATTTTTAATGTTAAATCATCATAAACTTTATTTTCCGCTTATCTTGACTTTGCTAAACCTTAATATTCTGTCATTAAGCATGTAACCTTTTTGGAATTCCTCTAAGATTGTGCCCTCTGGCTTGTCTGATTCTTCTTTCATCAAAACTTCATGCTTGTAAGGATCAAAATTCTCTCCTGTTGCCTTTATTGGCTTTAGACCTTCTGCTTCTAGTATAGAGTAAAGTTGAGCATAAATTATTTTTATTCCCTCAATAAATTTTTCCTTGTCATTTGTATTCGCTAAAAAATCCTTTGGATTTTTGGCGTCCCGAAAATCTTCGATTTTCAAGGATTTTAATGCAATTTCAAATGTATCAATTAATGGCAGCATCTTCGCAACCATATCAGCATGAGCATACTTTACAAATTCTATTTTTTCTTTCTCAATTCTTTTTTTGTAGTTTTCAAATTCTGCTTGCAATCTTTTCAATGTGTCAGTTAATTCCTCGATTTTTTGGTCTTTTTCTTCAAGTTGTTTTTCAGTATCCGTACCTCTTTCTATGTTTAAATCTTGAGATTTTTTATTAGAAGTGGATTCTAGTGCTTCTTTAACACTATCTAAATGATTTGAGTCTTTCTCATTATCCTTAACTTTATAATAATCCTTTACTATTCCTTTACTGACCATTTTGATTTTCTACCTCTATCTATTTTGTTGACTTAAAGTCAACAGAAAGTAGGTAATATCAACTAGTATATAAACTTTTCGGCAAAAGTTTAAATATTAGTTATCTTTAGAGAATTGCATGGTTTACATAAGGCAGAGAATAACAATAATAAACATTAGAAGACCTTCACAACATAATGTAAACCAAGAGTTGCAATGGGTAGGTTCTTCTCTTGGATTATTTAGTCTCAGAGACAAAGACAAAAGTTGCTTCAGAGTATTTATAGAACTTTTGAAATCGGCCAAGGCAAAACAAACACTGAGCAGCGATGAGTTAGCCTCAAAATTGTCTTTATCTAGAGGCACTATAATTCACCATATTAACAAGTTAATGGAGTCTGGACTTGTTATTCATGAAGGAAACAAATACACGCTTAGAGTTGAAAACCTCAAATCTCTTATTGAGGAAGTTGAAAAAGACATTAAAAGAGCTTGTGAAGACTTGAAGCAAATTGCTGAAGAAATAGATCATAGGCTAGGATTGTAAATGTGTCAAAAACACTACGCACTAATGTCAAAAATCAAAGATTTTTGAGCACACTCAAAAATGCATTGCATTTTTGATGAGTACGTAGCGTGTTTTTGAGCATGCTCGGAAATCGCTGGCTTGCTTTGGACTTAAGTACCAAAGTGTGTGCCTTTGCGATTTCCGACATGTCAAAAACCACCAATCATAGATAAGGTGGAATTCCTTTGTTTTAATTTGTCAAAAATTGGAAATTCATCGAAAATCAGTGAGATGCGAGTGAGCTCGAGTTGCACGCGAGAACGCGTGCTCGCGTTCATGGCGAACTCGCTCACAT
>CAZRRL010000014.1:0-16721 GCA_964602555.1 uncultured Methanosarcinales archaeon
AGCTAAAGACCTTAAAGACATCAAACTAGACATTCCTGTTGAAGTTAATTTCTCAGCAATTAGTTCTTAGATTGTGCCAGAAATCAATTAATATGTCGGAAATCGCAAGGCGTACACTCATTGCTTCAGCTCGTAGAAAGCCAGCGATTTCCGAGCATGCTCAAAAACACGCTCCGTACTTTAGTGCGGAGTGTTTTTGACAGTTAGAAAAAAGTTTGTTTAATCTATCGAGATTAAGCGAAGTCTCAAATGTCAGAAATTATAAATTTCTGAGCATCTTAAAAAACTTTGATTTTTAATAGAATAAAAATCGCTCGGACACTAGAATTCGTGATGGGCATTAGGCGAACTTATCTTTTTTATGTACTTTATCAAAGATGAATCCTATCACCAGTCCTAATGTACCATAAGAGAATGGTGCACTAAAAATTGCTAAATCTAATGCGTGCCATCCACACTGGGATATCGAATCAGATGAACAAAGATGGAAATTCTTTGCTATACTAAAAATCAATTTGAAAGGAACATAAATCAGAATATTACTTAAAAATTCTCCGAAATTATTTAAAAAAGAAAAAAACAAATAAACCGCTATAACTATACCAATACAAAAGCCATAAAGAGAGAATTTAAACCAGTATCTTTGATAAAATTCAGTCATAAAACAACAATAATCCCACTCTATTTAATTTTTCTTATAGTTGGGTGGATGGTGGGGCGAGTGGCGGAGGGTGAATTGATTTTTTTGATTTCTTTAATGGAGCATTACCAATTTTAGTAGAAAATGTTAACTTTTATATAAAAAACTAATATCATAAAAATTTAAAACTATAACAAAAACCAAACAATAAAAACAAATAAATTTCACATTAATAAAAAAATACAAAATTATAATTAAAAACTAAAAATAATAAACAATAAATATAAAAATAACTGCTTTTCCAATCCTAAAATGGCAACTAAATTATGGGCAGCATTGCTTGTTTTATTTACTACGCTTTTGACTTCTTCAGCGCAATTGCTCTGGAAAAAAGGCTCTGCAACTTTAACTTTTAATGTTGCAAGCATATTAACAAATTATTATCTTCTTGGCGGCATATTCCTTTATGTTATTGGAGGCACTTTGCTGATATTATCTTTTAGAGGTGGCGAAGTTTCTGTTCTGTACCCCATAATTGCGACAAGCTATGTATGGGTCAGTTTTCTTTCAATAAAATTTTTAGGTGAAGCGATGAACGCTTTTAAATGGCTTGGTATTATTTCAATAATAACAGGCATTGCTTTGATAGGCTATGGAAGCAAAAACTCTGTACCAGGAGCGATATAAAAATGGCAACACAGCTGTGGGCAATAGCATTAGTAATCTCAGCAACTTTTATAGGAGCATTTGGACCTATTTTGCTTAAAAAGGCATCTGCAAAGCGATTGTCAAAGCTTAGCTCTTTAGCAACTAACTACCATCTTTTTGGCGGAGTTGCTTTATACGCCATTGGAACAATGTTGTTTATTCCAGCTTTAAAAGGTGGTGAATTATCTGTTTTGTACCCTTTTGTTGCATTAGCCTATATTTGGGTTAGCCTATTGAGCGTCAAATTTCTAGGCGAGAAAATGAACAAGCTTAAATGGCTTGGCATAGCATTAATTATAATAGGAGTTAGTTTGATTGGAATTGGAAGTTAAAGTAGAAACATTTTTATACAATATTCTCAACAAAAATTTATAATGCAAAAAACTATTATTTTGTCTTTAGGTGGCTCTTTGATAGTGCCTGATAGTATAGACATTAATTTCTTACAAAATTTTAAAAAAATTATTGAAAAATATATTAAAAAAAACTATAAATTTGTAATTTACTGTGGCGGCGGCAAAATTGCAAGGAATATTCAACAGGCTGCTTCTAAAATAAGCAAGCTAAGCAATGAGGACTTAGACTGGCTTGGCATTTACGCAACAAAGCTAAATGCACAATTGATAAGAATGATTTTCAAAAATAATGCAGAAAAATTCATAATAGATAATCCAAACGAAAAAATTAATTTTAAAAAAAATATAGTTATTGCAGCAGGATGGTTGCCAGGCTGGAGCACTGATTATGATGCTGTTTTGTTAGCAAAAAATCTTGGAATTAAAGAAATTATCAATATGAGCAACATAAGCTATGTTTATGACAAAGATCCAAAAAAACACAAAGATGTAAAGAAAATTGAAAAAATGAGCTGGGAAAATTATCTTAGGTTGATAGACAATAGATGGAAAGCTGGAATGAATGCCCCTTTTGACCCAATTGCTGCAAAAGAAGCTCAAAAGTCAAAAATAAAAGTCAGCATTATTAGTAGAGATTTAAAAAATTTTGAGAATTTATTAAATGGGAAGAAATTTAATGGCACAGTTATAGAGTAATTTAAAATTTGTTGATTTTTAAATAAATATTATTAATGCATTATGTAAGGAATAAAATATTATCCAAAACATAAAATTCACATTAAATAAATCATAAAAAAATAATATTGAATATCAAATAAAAAATGGAAGAAGAATACAATTGGGATTTAATTCTTAAAGTTGCATTGCCTATTGCTGCAATAGAGGCTTATCTTTTTTACATAAACATTAGCAATGGTTGGAAATGGTTTTCTTTAATTGTGGGTTTAGTGTTGACTGGCTCAATCATTTATATAAAAGATAAAAAGAAAAATAATATCTTTACAGCAGTTGCTATTGTGTTTTTGGTTGTTTTAGTTGTAAGATTTTTGAAAGGGTTTGGGTTCGTCTAAATAAAATCACTTATCTTATGTGTTTTTTCTTCGTGCCAAAGCCAAAGCAGTAAAATAATTGCCTCTAACCCCTCTGCTGCTAAAGGCAAATTCATTCTTCCAATCAAGTTTAATCCAAAAGTTGCATAAGAAAAAGGATAAAAAGGAGCTATGCTACCACTAAATAAAAAATCTAACAAGATGTGAAACGCAACACCAAATGTGATTATGCCAAATAACATACTTGCTTTTCTATTCAAATCGAAATATATTAATGATATTACAAGAAATATAATAACAAAAAGGAATGTATGTGTAAATACTCTATGAAACCATGGCACATCAAAGCCAATTAAATTATTAAGCAGCCAAAACAAAGGCACGTCAATATCTGGAAGCAGACCAGCAATTCCACCAATAAAAACATAATGCAAAGGTATTTTGTGTCTGTTTTTTATGACGTGGTCTCTAAATAAATCTATAACAATAATTGTGAATAATACATGAACTACAGCTTGTGGCATTTTAATTTTATTATTTATTTTATTTTTCAATCCGCCTTCAGCATTTATATTTTTTATTTAAAATTTTCAATTCGGCTTCGCCAATATTTAGTGCTCGGAAAAATTTTTTTCTGCCATTGAACTTTTCCTCGCATATGTATATTCAGTGTCATCGAAGATGGTACATTTTTGATCAAACTTATCGAAAATGCTATGCATTTTCGGAAAGTCTCGGAATTCTTTGATTTCCTTAACTTTTTCGCAAAAAGTTTGTCGCTGAGATGCTCGCAATAATGCGAGCTCGCGTTCAACTCAACTGGCGAACTCAGTTGTTACCAATGCCTAAATCTTTCTTTCATAATTGATACAAATAAAATAAATATAAGTATTGATGCAAAAAAGAAGCTGAAAAAAGATAAAAATGGAACTCCAAGTATAGTTGGCCCTTTCTCTACTTGTATTAAAATAGCAGAAGTAATCAGCAAAGCTGCTATTAATAATCCATAGGCAACTCTATTGCTGCTTCTATCTATTTCAAGGGATAATTTTTTAATATCAGTGTCTTCAATATCCACCTTAATAGAGCCTCTTTGTATTTTATCAAGAGCTTTTTCTGCCTTTTCTGGAAAGCTCTCTGCAAATTGTCTGTACTTGTGGATATTGTGCACAACATTCTTCCAAACATACAAAGGGCTAGCTCTTTTTCCCATTAATCTTTCAACAAAAGGCTTTGCAGTTTCAACTAGCTTGAAATTTGGATCGTACTGTATGGCTACACCTTCCAAAGTAATTATAGTTTTTCCAAATAATACAAATGAAGCAGGAATTTTGAGGTTATTTCTTAGCGCAATATCAAGAATTTCCTCAAGCACTTTGCTTAACTTAATGTCCTTAATTGAAGCATTCTGCAAAGGTTGTAGTATAAATCCAATATCAGATTTTAGCTTCTCATAGTCAACATCTTGTATTTCCATACCCATGCTGATTAATGATTCCATTACAAGCTCTTCATCATGCTCAACAATACCATAAAACAAATCTATACATCTATTCTTTAATTTCTCATCAAAATAGCCAACAATACCAAAATCAACAAAAGCAATAACATTATTTTGCATTACAATTATGTTGCCAGGATGCGGATCTGCATGAAAAATTCCATGCACAAAAACTTGAGTCATAATTGCATCAAAGCCATTTTTTATTATCACATTAAAGTCAAGTTTTCTTTTTTTGATTCCTTTTATATTATGTAGTTCAACACCTTCTATGAACTCTAGAGTTAATATCCTCTCGCTAGTTAATTCGTCATAAATTTTAGGTATACGAACAGTTTTGCTCACTTTAAAGTTTTGGTAGAACCTTTTTGCATTTCTCGCTTCCAAGCGAAAATCAAGCTCTTTTTCTGTCCATTGCTTGAATTCTTCAACTATCTTAACCGGCTTGAATTTCCTAATATCTTCTATATATTGCTCAAGTAGTTTTGCGAAATAAAGCATTATCTCTATGTCAGTTTCCATTACGCGCTTTACATTAGGTCTTTGAACTTTGACAGCAACTTTTTCGCCTGTTTTCAAAATCGCTTTATGAACCTGGCTTATTGAGGCAGATGCAATTGGCTTTTTTTCAAAATGAAGAAAAATATGCTCTATTTTTTTGCTAAATTCTTTTTCTATTGTTGTTTTGACCTCGCTAAATAGAAAAGATGGTAAATTATCTTGCAGCTTTTCAAGTTCTTTAGAGTAATCTTTAGGAATTAAATCAGGCCTTACACTTAACAACTGACCAAATTTTATGAAAGTTGGACCTAGTTTTTCGAGAGTTCTTCTTAGTCTTACCTCTGGTTTGACTTCTTCTTTTTTTCTTATTTTTGATTTTAATCTTTTAGATAAAGGTATAAAGTGCACAAGCTTTAATTTAGTCAACAAAAAATCAAAGCCTTCTTCAAAAATAACTATAAGTATTTGATTAAGCCTTTTTATGTCTCGAACCTCTTTTATTAAATGTAACGACATATTACCTCATTTCTTTATTCGCCCATTGCTGATACTCTTTGTTTGATAAAGCTTTTATCCTTAAAATGCATGGAATTTCGTAGGAATGAATTTTTCTAACTTCTTTAACTACTTTTTTGAAATTTTTATTGTTAGTTTTTGCAATAATCACATTTTCGCTGTCATTTACAATTTTACCTTGCCACCAGTATATGCTTTTTATAGGAAATATGTTAGCGCATGCAATAATTTTTTCTTTTAATAAATGTGTTGATATCTTTTCAGCTTCATTCTTGTCTTTGCATGTAATGTAAACTAGTGTCATATTTGTTGATATGATTTTTTTATTTATTAATTTGTTGTTTTTAAAATGTCAAAAATCTTCCACTCAGTCTCTGACTGGTGGTTCTTGACATAATCTGTTTTATAATATTTCTCATTTCCGCTATATTTAAAAAATAGTAATAACTTCTTCCATTTATGTATGTATTTTCAAATATAATTGGCGTATTTGTTTTTGATGAAAATATTAATTTAGTTGATGAAATGTTATTTGATAATGTAGGGGATTATAAAAATAAAGAACAATTTATTGAAACCTTAAAAAATAAATATGACAATCTTATAGAACCAGATGAAGAAATACTAAAGCAAATTTTGCTATACTTCAAAAATAATAAATTTTTTAATGAATTTTATGGTAAAAACATACAATTAACAAGAATTGATTTGAAAAATTCTGTTACTGATGACATTTTGCTAATACAAGCTATAAAGTCAATTGACGAGCTTGATAAGACTATAAACATTCTAGCAAAAAGGCTAAGAGAATGGTACGAGTTATATAACCCAGAATTTTCAGTTATAACCAAAAATCATGAAAAATTTGTAGAAGAAATTCTTGAAAAAGAAAAAAATGAGATTCTTAAAGAGTTAAAAATTAATGCAGAAGAATCTATTGGTGCTGATTTAGAGCAAGAGAATTTAGAGCCAATAAGAAGTTTGGCGCATCAAATTTATTACTTATACCAATTGAGAAAAAATCAAATTGAGTATATTTCATCAATCATGGATAAGCTTTGTCCTAATATCAAGGTAGTTTGTGGCGCTTTATTGGGTGCAAAATTAATAGAACACGCAGGCAGCTTGAAAAGACTGAGTGAAATGCCTGCGTCAACAATCCAGATTTTAGGAGCAGAGAACGCATTATTTAGACATATGAGAACAGGTGCAAAGCCACCAAGGCACGGCATTATTGTCAATCATCCTTTATTAATTAAGGCTGCTGACAAAATGCACGGCAAAATTGCAAGGGCATTAGCAGATAAAATTTCTATAGCTGCGAAAGTTGATTATTTTAAAGGCAAGTTTATTGGTGACAAACTTAGAAAAGTACTAGATGAAAAATTTTGTAGTTAAAATGCAAGAAATAATATATGTTTTTGACAACTATCTCAAAGATGGTTCTTTATTTAAAGATACAAAATTTACAGATAGCTTAATATCTTTGCTGAATTCGAAAATTTCTAATAAATCAATAAAAGGTGCATTCTATAATTTTTATTCTGAGCAAAATAATGTCTATATACCTCATATTAGAATTGGTCATTGGTCTGATTCTGAAAAAAATATAAGCTCTATTCCAGAAGAAATATCAGCTTTATTAGGTACAAGTTCAGTAATACAATCTGTTATCCGTGAGTATGCTATACAATTACCTAGCCAAGTAGATAAAGCAACAGATATGATAGCTTGTTACTCTTTTAAACTTCTAAATCTTGTTAGAAATAAGACAGATTATGAAATAGCAGAGATTTACTTTAAGATTTATAGTAAATTGATGCTTAAGCTAGAAATTCAAAAAAGTCAAGCCTTGGTTGATTTTAATCAATTCAAAGCAAAATACCCAAAGCATTTTTTAAGTCAATTTGATATAGAAAATGTTAATATTACTTATGATATAGGCTATGTCAATGATTTTTGTGAAGATATTGGTGATTGGCTAAAAGAAAATATTGAAGATTATCAAGATATATGGTTTGTTTGTGATAGATTATTCCATCATTGCAATAACTCTAACAATAAATTTGATCTAGACGAGCATTATATACTTAAAGAATTTGTAAACAAAGTTAATGGCTAAGTTAAAATGATAAAATCATCAAAAATATTTGAGGTTTATGAATCTCATGAGCAAAAAAGAAGGCAACTTTATACAATCAACCTAATACCAGGCCAAAACGTATATGGTGAAAAACTTGTAAAAGAAAATGGAATTGAATATAGAGAATGGGATGCTTTCAAAAGCAAGCTTGCAGCTTCTATATTAAAAGGAAGCCCAAATGTCGGAATCAGAAAAAATGATGTTGTCTTGTACTTAGGCGCAGCATCTGGAACAACTGCTAGCCACATATCTGATATGATAGGAAAAAATGGTCTTATCTTTGCTGTTGACATTGCACCAAGAGTAATGCGCGATTTAATTTTTTTGTGTTATGATCGGAAAAATATTGCTCCTATTTTGGCTGATGCAAATAAAGTTGGTGATTTAAAAGAAAGAATCTCAATAGTTGATGTTATCTACCAAGATGTAGCTCAAAAAAATCAAATTGAAATTTTTTTCAGGAATGTCAATTTATTTTTGAAGAATGATGGCTATGCTTTATTGGCAGTTAAAGCAAGAAGCATAGATGTGACAAAACAGCCAAAATATATTTTTAAAGAAGTTCAAGAGAAACTAGAAAAGGTTTTGACAATCATTGATTATAGAGAGCTTGAGCCATATCAAAAAGACCATGCAATGTTTATATGCAAAAAGAAATGATTTTATTATTATAAATTTGAAATAAAATTTTAAAAAAATATTCAACAAATAAAATGCCCTCTAAACTAAATAATTTTGGCCTATACTTCATAACAGACAGGAGGCTAAGCAAAAAAAATGTAATTGATAATGCAAAATCAGCTATAAAAGGTGGTGTAAGAATAATGCAATATAGAGAAAAAGATATGCCAACAAAACAAATAATCGAAGAAGCTAGTAAAATAAGAAAATTGTGCAGAGAAAATAATGTATTATTTCTGATTAATGATAGAATTGATATTGCGCTTGCAGTTGATGCTGACGGCGTGCATCTAAGTCAAGAAGACATGCCTTATAAACTTGCCAGAAAATTACTTGGAAAAAATAAAATCATTGGGTTAAGTGCACATACTGTAAAAGAAGCTTTGCACAATCAAAAAATTGGAGCTGATTACACAAGCATCGGGCCAATCTTTTATACAAAAACAAAAAAAATTGCAAAGCCAATTGGATTAAAACCTATAATGGAATTAAAAAATAGGTTGAAAATTCCATTCGTTGCAATAGGCGGCATTAATGAATCAAATATTGATGATGTTTTAAAAACAGGAGCTAAAAACATTGCAATGATATCGGCAATTGTTGCAAAAGAAGATGTTAAAAAAAGTATTAGGAAATTCATTAAGAAAATTAATTGTTTAGTATCATAATTGGTTTACATTTTAGTTAGTTTTTAAATAAGACTTTAATTTTGCTAAATTTTCCCACTTCTGAGGTGTTTTAATGCCAAAATTAAACGAAAAAAAAGAAAATGGATTATTAGATAGATAAAGAAGTTATATGCCGAAGATTAAACAGTATCTTGATTTAGATAAATTTTTAAATTCAGATTGATGGTCTGTTTACTATGGAAGGGTGGCATTATATTTATGAACCATTTGATTCTGCTAAAGTAGAAAATGGTATCGTAAATGTAGATATGTATGAGCAGTACCTTAAGCAATCATTTTGGCCAAGCCAGTTGGAACTTATTGTACTTGAGCCATTGAATGAGGCAATTAGGGAATCTGGTAAAAAGGAACATCACTTCAAAAATTTTACAGTAAATGTTTCGCTTGGTGGTAGAACTCCTACAAGTTGGAGTAACGTTTATGAAAAATTTAAAACATTTTTAGAAATAAGAAGTGATGATAGCAGAGCAGCGGATATACTAGGTTTGGATTATAGAGAAGGAATTGGTTATTGCATTTCAACAGAAAATTTATTGAAAGAGATAGAAGATAGAATTGAAGAATTTACTAGTAGGTCAAGTTACCTTCAAGTCAATTGGCCAAGAAAGAAAAAGAATGAGCTACCGTTAAGAGATATACTACTTCCAGACATTGACTATTCAAAAATTAGTGAAGAAGTAGCTTTAGCGGCTTTCAATGCTAGAAGATTCAAAAGTAGCCTTGAGAAAGAGATTGTAGAGGAGTATATAAGAACTAATGAAATCTGGATGAAACAACAAACAGGCTACGACAGGGAAAAAATTCCACCTAAAGGTAAAAGCCCTGTAAAAAGGGTAAGGCATGTTGGGGATTTGAGATACATAGTTATAAACTTGGTAAGAGAGGACAAACCAGATTACAAAACTGTAATTCAAACTATCTTAGCGGATTTAAGCGCTATAAAGCAAGGAGCTAGAGGAGAGCTTTGGGAAAGTTATCGGCCAACTGAAGATGGTTTTGTTAATATTAAAAAATTGATTGATAGGTTAGATAATTTATATAATAAAAATATAAATCCTGATGTAAGATATGAGATTTCGCCTTGATTTTTTACTGTTTATGTTTTTGGAGATTCTTCCATATTCTTGATACAGAATTTGATGAGCGCTTTGAGACTATAGATGATTTCTTTGATTATTATAATAATGAGAGACCAAGCGAAGCAGTTGACTATATGACGCCTAATGAGACATACAAAATGCGCCTTTAAAAAGGCGTAATAATGTAAACCAATTTCGGTACAAGTAAACCTAAATCGGTACTATAGGTTTTGTCGTCTATAAGAAAACAGGTGGTTACGATTTAAGTTTACATTTTGACAGATTGATGTGTAGGGGTGTTTATTGTCAAATTTTTGTATAGTGGAATAGTGTTTATTGTTTAAGAATTAATGTAAACTGAATGGTACTATACAATTAAGAAAATTAATAGTAAATTTTAAATAATAGCATTTCAAGTTTGTTTATATGAAAAAGAGGTATATTTTTTTGTGGTTAGTAATATTAATTTTGACTTCAAGTGTTATTTTTTCTCATGAAGGCGAAGAAGATGAATTTGATTTAGACCATTCTAAGCTTTATCCTCTAACACAATTACAAGCTGTTGGCTATGGCTCTTTAGCTTTTGGTATTTTAATTTTTATTATTTTATTGTTTAATAAAAATATGAACGAAGCTGGTAAAAAAACAATTTTTTTCTTGCTTATTATTGTTGCTTCTGTTGTTACTTTATATCTTATAGTAACAACTTTGCATCTAAATATCATTTCCTTAACAAAAGGTCCTGTTCATTGGCATGCAGACTTTGAAATATGGATTTGTGATAAAGAAATTAAGCTTGCAGAGCCAAAAGGACTGTCAAACAAACAAGGCGTAGATTTAATGCATGCACATAATGATAACAGGATTCATGTTGAAGGTGTTTTACTAGACAAAAAAGCAGCTAGCTTAGGAGCTTTCTTTTATGCAATAGGTGGCTCTATTCAAGACGATGGATTAAAAGTTCCAACAGATAAAGGCTTACTCTCAGTTCATGATGGCGATTTATGCAATGAAAAGCCAGCCAAGCTCTATGTTTTTGTCAATGGCAATTTAATTGATAACCTATCTGATTATGTCATTTCACCTTATGAAAAAGTGCCTCCAGGTGATAGAATAAAAATAGTATTTACTGAACAATCAATTGATGAAATTAACCCAAATATAGGCTAAAATGGCAGTTGAGACTTACTTACCAACATTAGGAACTGTAATTACAACAGCGCTTATTGATTCAATCAATCCTTGCGCTATAGGCGTTTTAATACTTCTTGTGTCGGTTATGATAGTCTTTAAATCAAAAAAAGAGATGCTATTTTATGGTTTTGTGTACATCTTTTTTGTTTTCTTGACTTACTTGTTGGCAGGCTTAGGTATTTTGTATTTTTTAAGTGTAGTACCATTAACAGTGAGCGAGTACATTTCCATATTTGTTGGCTCATTAATTGTGATAGCAGGCTTGATTGAAATAAAAGACTTCTTTTGGTACGGTAAAGGGATAACTTTGGCGATACCTCCTGAGAGGGCAAAACAAATACATGAAATGACACGCAAATTGACTTTGCCCGCAATGATATTCCTTGGAGCTTTTGTAGCAGGTGTTGAGCTGCCTTGCACTGGTGGTCCTTACCTTGCAATATTGCTTGTGTTATCACAAAACTTTAATTTTGCAGCATTCTTAATGCTAATTTTGTACAACATAATCTTTGTGATACCATTGATTATTATTTTGCTTATGGTTTACCATGGCTTTAAAATACAAAGCATAAAGCGATGGAAACAAAACTATAGAACTTATATGAGGCTTGCAACTGGCATTATTTTGATATTTTTGGGCTGGTTGCTTATTTTAATAGCAAATGGAACAATAACATTTAACTAAAATGAAGAAAAGAAAAATAATAAAAAGAACAAAGGACAAGACAGTGCTTCATATAGTGAAAAGAAAAGGCCACACAGAGCTTTATGATGAAAGAAAAGTTTATGGTTCTTGCTTTTTTGCATGCAGGAATGCTCACTTAAGTGAGCAAGAGTCAGAAGAAATCTGCAACAAAGTCTGCTCAGCAGTTACAAAGTTGGTAAATAAAAAGAAAATTGTTTCATCTAACGATATTTTTAAATTTTTGATAGGAGAGTTAAAGAAACACAATGAAGATGCTGCATTTTTGTATGAAACTCATAGAGATATTTCTTAATAAAAATTGAATAATCTTATACAATAATTAAACATTGGCTCAAAAATCCATAAAATTTTTAAATTAAATAAAAATAATCAAAAGTACCAAAAATAAAAAAGGTGGTAAAATGATAAGATGCGAGCACTGCAAGAAAGATTGCAAAAAAACAGTTAAATACCAAAACAAAACTTTTTGTTGTGATATATGCCTAGAGAAATATAAAAAAAATCATAAACCAAAAGTTTGCGAGTTTTGTTGATGAAAAAAACTCTTAAAAAACATATAATAGAAAGGCAAGAAGGATTAAGCCGTGCAAATATAAGAGACTTTATTTTAGGGTTTCAAGATGGTCTTGTCAATATTCTTGGTCTTGTATTAGGTGTTGCAAGCGCAGTTCAAAGCACAAAAATAGTGCTTATTTCTGGTTTAGCAGCAACATTTGCAGAGTCTATCTCAATGGCTGCTGTTGCTTATACAAGCACAAAAGCTGCACATGACTTTTATGAAAGCCAGCTTGAACGTGAGAAAAGAGAAATAAAAGAAATTCCTCAAATGGAGGTAGAGGAAATAAGGGAAATATATTACAAAAAAGGATTTAGGGGCAAAGAACTAGAAAATATAGTAAAAAAAATAACGTCAAACAAAAAATTATGGCTTGAAACAATGATGGCAGAAGAGCTTAAGCTGTTTCCTACAGATTATGAAAATCCTGTAAAAAGTACATTTATAGTTGGTATCTCGTCATTAATAGGTTCACTGATACCAATAATACCATTCTTTTTATTGCCAGTAAAATTAGGCATGGCGTATGCTTTACTATTGTCCGTATTTATTTTGTTTATTGTCGGTGCTGTAAAGGCAAAACTAACCATAGGTGATTGGAAAAGAAGCGGCATCGAGATGGCAATAGTTGGAACTTTAGCAGCTATAGCGGGCTATTTGATAGGCTCATTACTTGGAATTGTTTATGTTTGATTTCAAAAATAGCAATTAAAAATTTAAAAAATAAAAAAGAAAGCTTAGTTATACACAAGCTCCATTGACACAAGAAATACTAATGTTGCCGCCGCAGTTATAGTTCGTTGCTTGTGGTTGACCATTTCCATCACACCAGTTCTCTTTTAAATTCTGTAAGTCTAAGCAAAAGTCAGTGTTGCTATAAGGGGTCCCACCAGTTGAACCTGAAACTGTTCCTTGTGTTTGTGTTGCGAATCCGCCATCTGTATCTGCGCAGTTACCTTCTTTGTTTGCAAATGAAGTGCATTCTGGGTCATTTGGATAGTCTATGAAGCTATCACCATCGTTGTCGATTGTGTCATCACATGGTCCATCTCTTTCATTGTTATCTGTTGCAGACACGCATCCTAAGTCACCACCACTTAGCTGGAAATCTGCTAAAGTGTCAGCATCATTTGTCTCGTCAAGTCCATTGTCACATACCAATGTACTACTGTGCTCGTCATTATCTCTGCTACTGCTACATCCCGGATCATTTGGATAATCAACTAGTCCATCATTGTCATCATCAACACCATTCCTGCATTTCTTTGGCGCTGCAAAAACCATTAATGCTAGAACCAAAAATACTGCAATCAAAGATACAATACTTGCTATCTTTGCTCTCTTATCCATTTTTTCACCTCATTAAAATTTTTTATCAAATCTTTCACCAGCATATATATATATATCTTTTGTTTGAAGTTTTTATTTTTTATTTCTGATAAGTAACTATAAAATATATAAGAAGCCCAAATAAACCTCTATAAACGAAAATGGACTCGTTTTGTTCTTTTCTCAAAAAATAAAGTTTAATAATAGCAAAGTTTTCATGCAAAATTATATATAAAAAACATAAAAACTAATTGGAGGTGACTTTATGAAGAAAATAATTTTGTTGTTTGTGCTTAGTGTATTTTTAGTTAGTGCTTGCGCACAGCAAAAGCCAGAAGACTTAGTTGGGCAAGGAACACCAGTTCCACAGCAAGAAACACAGGAACAAAGCGAAGAGCAAACTCAAACAACACAAAGTGAAATTAAAGAGTTTAGAATGACTGCAAAAAGATTTGAATTTGAGCCATCGACTATTGAAGTAAACAAAGGCGACAAAGTAAGATTAATAGTAACAAGCACTGATGTACCGCATGGCATATCAATTCCAGAGTATAGCATTAACGAAAGACTTGATCCAGGTAAACCAGTTACAATAGAGTTTACAGCAGACAAACAAGGAACCTTTACAGCATTTTGCTCAGTATTTTGTGGCTCTGGGCATAGCAACATGAAAGGAAAAATTGTTGTCAAATAAATTTATTTTTTATTTAATTTTATAATTTTTAGAAGGAGCAATAAAAAAATGAAAAATTTATTTATTTTTAGTTTTTTATTAATTTTATTTTTTAATGCTTGTGCAAAAACACAATCGCAAGTTACTCAAAAATCTCTTCAAATTGTGTCATCAGAAGATGTATCAAAATTAACACCAGAACAGGTTGTGATTCTTTACTTTCAAGCATGGAATGATGAGCAATATGATGTTATGTATTCGCTTATTTCTGATGGCTTCAAACAAATAGAACCAACAGCGAAAACATTTGAAGATTTCAAAGCTAATATAGAAAAGTTTTATGACACTGCATTAGGTGTAAGCATTATTGATGCAAAAGAATCTTACAGAAATGAAAACGAAGCTGGAGTAGAATATAAAATTGAAATAATAGGCAAGGATAATACAAAAAAAGAATTCAGCAGCACATACACTCTAAAGAAAAGGGCAAATGGATGGAAATTAATACATCCTTATGGAGAAAATATTGACACTAGCTAAAATGAGCAATGTTAAAGAAAAGATAGTAGGTGCAACAGGAAGCTTGACAGGTACATTAAGCTTTCTTGGAGGCTATCAAGTGTGCCATAATGTGTGCATGAGCCTTATTTCAATTCTAACATTTTTTGGTATTGTGGTAGCTGGAATGCCATTGCTTTTCTTGACAAAAGTTGCAATCCCATTTTGGATTGCTGCAATATCAATTTTAACAATTACATTAATTTTAAAATATAAAAATATAATTCATATGTCTGATAAAATAATATTGTTCAATTCAGGCCTAATAATAGCTGGTATACCATTTCAGCAATTACAGCAATATAACTATATTTTTTGGATTGTCGGTGGATTTCTTGTTGTTTTAAGCATAGGGTGGTTTGTTTATGACAGGTTTAAGAAAAAATAAGAAAAGCGAAATCAAAGTTTTAGATATTATTCTAATTTCAATGCTAATAACCTTAGTAGGAGTTCTAGTATTTTCAATTTTTTCAACAGTAGAAGTTCTTAAAATGTCAAAAAAGGAAGAAAGTAGCAATACAATACCTCGAAAAATCTCGCACATGAGCCTTACTAGTTTTGACAAAGAGTTGGCTAGAAAAATTATGGATCAAAATAATGACGGTAGATGTGATTTTTGTGGCATGCCAGTAGAGCAATGTATAGATGGCGGACAACTTGAATGCAGTATGGACCCTAATGCAAAAATGGGTATTTTAGGCTCACAACACATACATGCAGACTGGAAAATTTATATTGGTGGCAAGCCATTAGATTTTTCTGATAAATCACATATGGAAAGAATGAGAAGCAATTTGCCAGTAAGCAGTTTTATTCACGTTGATTCTGGAGCTCCAGCTCCTGAAAAAACTGGAGATGTTTTGCATATGCATGCAACAGGAATTCCTTTATGGGTTTTCTTTAACAGCATAGGCTTGAATTTTAACAAAGATTGCATAACAATTGAAAATCAAAAATTTTGCAATGGTGAAAATAAAAAGCTCAAATTCTTTGTTAATGGGAAAGAAAATAATGCATTTGAAAATTATGTATTTCAAGATTTGGATAAACTTTTGATAAGTTATGGTGATGAGGGTGAAGAAGAAATTAAAAATCAATTAGCTGAAATAACAGATTTTGCTAAAATTCATTAAAATGAAATTTAAATTAATGATTTTAACTATATTTTTTACTTTTTTGATTTATGGTTGTATAAATTCAAGCAATTTTGAAGTAAAAACAAAATCTGAAAGTCAGGATTTAAATCAAATTTTTCAAGTAAAATCTCCTTTGCAAGTTGGCGATTCTCCATACGATTTTACAGTTGTGACTACAGAAGGCAAAGCAGTAAGGCTTAGTGATTTCACAAAAAATAAAAAACCGCTTATTGTATATTTTTTCGCAACTTGGTGTCCTTGGTGTGCAAAAGACTATGCAGCTTTGTCAAAAGTTTACAATAATTATGAAAATGATGTTGCAATTTTATAAATAAGTCTTGACCTTAACGAAGATTTAATTACTCTAAGAGAATACAAAAAGAAATATCCTGAATTAAAAAATACAATGTTTGCTCTTGGGCAAACTGAAATACTTGTAAACTATAGAATAACAAAAACAACAACTAAGTATGCAATTGACGGAAATGGGAAAATTATGTATATAGGAGCTGGCGCTTTTGATGAAGAGCAATGGAAAACATTGCTTGATGCTTTAGTAAAAAGTGATGAAGCCGAATCTGTTGAGAGCCTGCCAGTAACATCCGAAAAAGCATCTATAGCAACAAAATGACTAACATTTAATATCTAGAGCTGATAAAAATGATGGAGAGAAAACAGGTACTTTATGACTTGAGAACAACCTATA
>CAZRRL010000015.1:0-16295 GCA_964602555.1 uncultured Methanosarcinales archaeon
TATTATAAATCTTTTGTTAGTTTAATGAATCTGCCGCTTTCTTCTTGCAACTTTTAACATTCTAAGGGTATATTTTCTAGGGCTCGCCTGTTAAAGAGACCTCACGGACTTTAGTCCGCAGATGAATTTAACATTAAAAGGCGAGCCAGTTTAGTAAACTATTTCTACAAGAAAAATAAAAAATAAAGTGCGTGGCGTAGCCGACGCACTAAAATTCTTGCTTTTGCTTAGCGTTAGCTATACCCGCAAGAATATAAACTTTGCGAGGTGTTCTACATGAAAACAGAACTTATAGCCAGCGCTCACGCTGTCGGCGAGAGCAACTACCACATACAACTTACGCCTGCCTACAGGCGCGAAATTTTCAGCGACCCGCTGGTCGCGGAGCTTACATTGGCATATATGGCAGAAAAGCTGAAAGAAAATAAGGTCGTCTTGGCAGGCTACGGATACGGTCCAGACCACATGCACTTGTTTGTCTCGAATGTAAGATTTGTCAGCGAGATAAAACTTGTGCAACTAATCAAAGGATTTAGCAGCCATATGATGCGTCGAGGTCATAAGTATATGTTTCATGACAAACTCTGGGGCAAAAAGTTCTGGTCAGAAGGACACTTCTACAGGAGTGTCGGCGCTGTAACAAAAGAAAGCATGCAGTGGTACGTAACAGAGGGGCAGAAGAAACACTGGAAGAAATACACTTTTGAACAGTACAATCAAATGAAAGACCAAAAATCTTTATCAGACTTTAATTAAACGCTGTGGTGCTTTAGCCCGCAGTAGTTTACAGCATTATCTAAAAAATTAAAATTACTTGAAGCTCTTGGTTTAGTGGAAAAAATTGTTATTGAAAGTCCTAGAAAAGTAGTATATACTTTAAGTAAAAAAGGCAAAGGAATATCTCAAATGCTCTTAGGTTTCGCAACAGATTTTTCTAAATAAATACCCAAATAATTATTGCTGTTTTGATGACTTTATAGATGTAATTATCCAATGCCCTATTCTAAGTATCCACTCCAAAACAATAATAAAAAGCAAGTATTTTGCCGCTCTTGGAATTTGTTGCAATAAAATTGGAAAAGAAGATGCAGTTGTTTTTATTGTTACTGTCTCTGGACTTATAAGGAATATTGCTATCAAAGTTAAAGGCAGCAATTTAGCCATATCCTCTGCCAATTTTTCACTTACATAAGCTCCTATTCTTGTAGCAGCTACAACTATAATGCCTAAAAATAAAATATCTTCTATAGGTCTTGATTTTGATAGCACAAATAGCAAAAATGAAAATATCAGAAACCAGATAAACGAGTAAACAGGGAATATAAATAAATACTTCAGGAAATATATAATTCTATCCAATACGTTTACGAACTTGCTTTTAAGGTTTAATTTAGGTATTTCAAACAAATCTCTTCTTGCCAATTGCTTGTAATAGACGTACCATGCCAATAAGCTTGCGAAGAACAAAACAACTGAAGACAGAAATAAGTTTAAGAATTGTTTATCTAAAATAAAATCTTTAATCAACATTAAATATCCATCAATAGTCATAAATTATTTTTATTTTAAGTTATATTTATAAATTATCATTTAGAATTAAATTTTATTATATCTTCAAGAATTTTCAATCAAAATCTTTATATACAAACAAATATCTACAAAAAACATGACTACACAGCTTAAATACGCTAGAGATGGCATCATCACAAAAGAAATGGAGTTTGTTGCAGAACAAGAAAATGTCGATGCTGAATGGCTAAGAAATGAAATTTCTAAAGGCACAATTATAATTCCTGCAAATCTTAATCATAAAAAATTAAAGCCAATTGGAATTGGAAAAGGTTTGAAAACAAAAATCAATGCCAATATTGGAGCTTCCAAGATAAGGGCAAGTATTGCAGAAGAGTTAAAAAAATTAGATTACTGCATAAGGTATGGTGCAGATACTGCAATGGACTTAAGCACAGGAGGCAACTTAAACGTAATAAGGCAAACAATAATTGATAATTCCCCAATTGTAATTGGAACAGTGCCAACATACCAAGTTGTCGAGCAGTATAATGGTAAAATTGAAGACATTAAAGCAGAGGACTGGCTTGATATTATTGAATTGCAAGCAAAGCAAGGCGTTGATTACATGACAATTCATGCCGGCATTTTAAGGAGAACTTTGCCATTAGTTAAAGGCAGAATAACTGGAATTGTTTCAAGAGGAGGCGCAATTCTTGCAAGGTGGATGATTGAGCACGATAAAGAAAATCCACTTTACACACAATTTGAGCAGATTTGTGATATTTTTGAGCAATACGATGTAACATTTTCTTTAGGTGATTCTTTAAGACCAGGTTGCTTACATGATGCAACTGATAAAGCACAAATCGAAGAGCTAAAAATACTTGGTCAATTAACCTTAGAAGCATGGAAAAGAGACTGTCAAGTTATGATAGAAGGTCCTGGTCATATACCATTGCATCAAATTAAACTTAATGTTGAGCTAGAGAAAAAATATTGTCATAGTGCTCCTTTTTATGTTTTAGGCCCATTAGTTACCGATATTGCGCCGGGCTACGACCATATAACATCTGCAATTGGTGCTGCCGTTGCTGGTCAGTACGGTGCTGATTATCTTTGCTATGTCACACCAGCAGAGCATTTGGGTTTGCCGGGTCCTGAAGAAGTTAAGCAAGGCATAATTGCTTACAAAATTGCAGCCCATGCAGCAGACATTGCGAAAGGCATTTCAAATGCACGCGAGAGAGATGATAAGCTAAGCAAAGCGCGCTTTGATTTTGACTGGGAAAAGCAGTTTGCATTGTCTCTTGACCCAGAAACTGCTCGCAAAATTAGAAGCGATTTAGGCATGGAAGCAGATTTTTGCTCTATGTGCGGACCTGATTATTGCAGCATGAGAAATTACCATAAATTAATCAATGAAAAGACTTTTAATGAGAAAAGAAGGGAAGAGAGAATAAAAAAGTTAAGACGGATGGAAGAAGAAAGGTTAATTTGACGATTTTAAATTTCTATGATGATAGATGAATGGGTAAATGAAAAATATTTGAATTCTAAAGAAATTAAAAAAATTTATAAGAATTTCCCTAAAGCAAATCCTTATCCTTATTTTGTTTTAAGTAATTTTTTTAATAAGAATAAATTATTAAAATTGAGAAATGAAATTTTAAAAGAAAAATTTGAAAGACAAAACAAGGATTTATTTTCTTTTTACAACACAAAAGAACTGGCTTATTCGAAAAATAAATTCATCAAAGAATTTTATATGTTTCTATCGTCAAATGAATTTTTAAACTTGATAAAGCAGTTCACAAAAGAAATTAAGTTAAAAAATATTGATATGCATGCGCATCTTTTTAAGCTAGGGGATTATTTGCTATTTCATGACGATGTTGTTGAAGAAAGAAAAATTGCATATATAATTTACCTTTCAAAGGGATTTAAAGCGAAAGATGGCGGTAGACTGCAATTGTTTGATATTAAAAATCCAACAAAGCCTATAAAACAAATAGTTCCAAATTTTAATTCTTTTGTCTGCTTTAAAGTTTCAAAAAAATCATTGCATGCTGTTGAGGAGGTACTCTCAAATAAAGAAAGGCTTACTTTTGGAGGATGGTTTTATGGTGGTTAATACACTTTATTTTGATAATAATGTCCTCAAAAGTGCAAAGAATATTTACAACAAACAAATACCAAAAAATATTAGACTTATGGATTTTTTTCAGAATCCTGTATTTTTATTACTGCAGAAAAAATTGTACAATGCTAAATACAAGCTAAAGTTTCACCCTTATAAATATAAATACTCAATAGCAAAAGTAAAGGAAATTGACTCTTTTCTGAAAGGACAATATTTTAACATTATTATCGATAAGATAATAGGCAAAAGTTACACATTCAATTACGAAATCAGAAAATTTTGCCACGCAAATTATACTTTATTGCATGATGCTGAAAAGAAAAAACCAGGGGTAGATTTTATTTTAGATATGTCTAAAGCCGATGGAAATTATGGTGGTTACATTACTTACTTAACAAAATCAGAGGAATTATTACATTTAAATCCATGCCAAAACACTCTTTCTTTTGTTGAAAGAAAAAAAGATGTCGTGAGTTATACTAAATATGTTCAGTATAAACAAAAATATCCTATAGTATACGTTACTGGAACAATTTTTAAACAATAAAATGCAAAAACTTTCATTGAAATTTTGGCTCCTTAGTAAGTTTTATAAAGCAAGATTATTTCTTCGGCGTAATCTGAAAAAGCTGTTATGCGGGAGAACTTCAAAAATGAGTATTACAATTGACTTAAAAGGAAAAAAAGCAATAGTTTTTGGAATTGCGAATGACAAAAGCATTGCTTGGCATATTGCTAAGCGCTTAAATGATGCTGGTTGTAGGATTGCAGCAGCATACCAAGAAAGAGTAGAGCCATTATTTTTGCCATTGATGAAAGAATTAAATAATCCAATTTATGCTAAGTGTGATGTTGTTGATGATGCTTTACTAGATTCTTTTTTCAGAAAAGTGCAAGAAGAATTTGGCACAGTTGATTTCTTAATTCATAGCATTGCATTTGCTAAAAAAGAACATTTACAGGACAAATTCATGAATGTTGACAGAAGGGGCTACCAAGTTGCTCATGAAGTAAGCTCTTATTCATTGGCAGAACTTACGAGAAGAACTATACCAATGATGAAAAATGGTGGCTCAATAATTGCAATGACTTACTTAGGAAGTGAAAGGGTTGCTCCTGGCTATAACATAATGGGTGTTGCAAAAGCAGCACTTGAATCAAGTGTAAGATATTTGGCTTATGATTTAGGCGAGCAAAAAATAAGGGTTAATGCAATTTCTGCAGGTCCAATAGCAACTTTGGCTGCTTCTGGCATTGCAAACTTTCCAGAAATGTTGCTTAATTATGTTGCAAAATCACCATTAAAAAGGAATATAACTGCAGATGAGGTTGCTGACTGTGCCTTGTTCTTATGTAGCGATTTGTCAAAAGCAATAACAGGCCAAGTACTTTATGTTGATGCAGGCTACAACATAATGGGCATTTAACTAATATGGGATTAATTAACAATATAGTTGACTTTATTTTACATCTTGATAAGTACCTTAACATTATTATTCAAAATTTTGGATTGTGGAGTTATCTAATATTATTTCTAATAGTTTTTGCTGAAACTGGACTTGTTATTACGCCATTTTTGCCAGGTGATTCATTGCTTTTTGCAGCAGGCAGCTTTGCTGCAATTGGCTCCTTTAATATTATGCTATTATTTATTGTTTTAGTAGTAGCAGCAATTCTTGGCGACACAATAAATTACTCAGTTGGTAAATATATTGGTCCAAAAGTGTTCGGATACAAAAATAGCAAAATATTCAAAAAAGAATATTTAGAAAAAACACATAGTTTCTATGAGAAATATGGAGCAAAGACAATAGTTCTTGCAAGATTTGTGCCAATAGTAAGGACATTTGCGCCTTTTGTTGCAGGAGTAGGCAAAATGAGCTATTTCAAGTTTTTATTTTACAATGTGTTTGGAGGCATTCTTTGGGTTGTATTATTTGTATTTGGTGGTTATTTTTTTGGCAACATACCGTTTGTTAAAGAAAATTTTTCGATTGTAATATTAATCATAATAATAATTTCATTTATGCCAATCATGATGGAATTTTTAAAACATTATAGACAAAAAGCGAGTGGTAAAATATGAATGATTATAAATATGTTTTAAACCAGGATAAAACTGCAACTATCGTTGTAGGGGGAAGAGAAGCAGTATTAGGAGAGGTTATACATGCTAAAACTCATGATGGTTTGCATGGTTCAAATGATATGAGAGAAGTAAGGATTTGCCTTCACGATTTTAGAAAGGGGGTTGATGGAAAAGAGAAAGACCAAAGATTTCCAAGATTTTTGCGGGAATTTAAAAATGGACATGAAATAAACCAGAAGTTACTTGACAATCTATGTACTATGAGCAATCATTGTCGTGAAGCAGAAGAAAAATATGGTGAATTAACACAATTAATAGAACTTGTTGAGGAATTTGAAAGACATGGGGCAATAAAAAGAGAGCTTCAATATTGTGGTCCAACATGCTTATACCAATAATAGTTTACAATTAAAAACTTTTATAAACAATTATACTTTATACTTTTAGTATGAATCCAAATTATCAAAAGCGAGAATCAAAAGCTGTTGATGCCATAAAAAAGGCAATCCCTAATTCTCTAAAGAAAGATATTGTTAAGCAAAGCAAAGGAATGTTTGCTGAACTATTCGAAAATAATGAAGTTTTTCCAAGGCATTATATTGCTAGCGCAATAGATAGTGTAGGCACTAAGGTTATAATTGCAGAAGCAATGAATAAATACGATACTGTTGGCATTGATTGTGTTGCAATGTCAGCTAATGATTTAGCTACTTTAGGTGCAGTAAGCCCATTTTTGTTTATGGATTGCATTTCTTGTCAATCGCAAATTCAAGAAAAGCAAATAACAGGCAACATAGTTAAAGGCATGTCGAAAGGATTAGAACAATGCAATTCATCCAATATTTTAAGAAATTCTGTAAGAATAAATTTTGGCAAAGGTGAAACTGCTTCAGTTGAGGAATTATTAAGTTCTCCAAAACAAGGTTATGGGTTTGAAATTGTAGGGGCTATGATTGGTTTTATTGAAAAACAAAAATTTCAAAAACAAAAAGTAAAGCCAGGCCAAAAAATAATTGCATTAAGAAGCTCTGGACCTCACTCAAATGGTTATACAGATTTAAGGCATTGCTTATTGAAAGGAGATTTTGAAACAAGAGCTTGGATTAAAAAAAGATACAAAGGAAAATATTCACTGGACGACAAATTTGATGGAGCAACAATTGGAAAATTACTATTAGAGCCAACAAAGATTTACATAGAGATAATGGCAAAAATATCAAAAAGCTTTTATGTTGTTGGAATTAATAACACAGGATACGGATTGAAAAATTTTAACAGAATTGAAGAAACGGTTGAATTTAGGATTAGTAAACCACTAAAGCCGCAACCTATCTTTGATTTGATGCAAAAAGAATCTAGGTTTAGTGATGAGCGGATGTATAAGACATTTAACATGGGAATGGGTTTTTTTGTTATTTGCAACAAAGAAAATGTTGATGAAATTTTAGACATTACTAAAGATGCTTATGTTGTTGGCGAAGTAAGAAAAAGTAACAATACGATTACTGTTCTGGAAAAAGACAATAAAAAAATAAGCTTTGAAGGGTATTAATCACTCATAGCAAAGCACAGTCCTTGCTATATTTTTTATAGAAGCTGCTGTTGCTTTGAGGTTTTCGACTATTTGGGCTGCTGCAACTAAGTTAGAGTTTGCTGTTTTATTCTTTGAACTTGCATACATATGTGTATATTTTTCCAAGAATTTATCGCACTTCGCAGTTCTGTTTTTATTGGTTATTTCAACTTGAAATGCGATTTCTTTGTCTTGGTTGTAGTAAGACTTCATAACATCGTTGTAAGCTTCGCTTATCTCAGTGTGTATGCTATCAAGATCAGCAAATGTAGGTCTGTCTAGGTTAGCAGTGCATAGGTATCTTGCTACTCTTTTTTGTCGGTCAGCTATCTTTTCCAGCCTCAAAATCATAAGCGTGTCGCTATGCAATTGCCACGGGTCTGTGCCAAGCAATTTTGCAATGCGAGGATTTTTCATTGCATTTTTTATTACCCTGTAAGCTAAAAAATAAAGCCTATTAACATCGATATCTCTGTTATGTATGCTGTCATAGTTGCAGTGACCTCTACAGCATAAAATAGTGTCTTCAATCATAGCCCTTGTTATTATATCCATTCTTCTTATTATGTTACTAATGGAAATCTCATTAATGCTAATCAAATTTTTTGCAATAATCCTTTTAGAGGTTTGTTCCATTATTTCTAAGCCAGAAAGATTCCTTATTATGTCCTTTATTTTAGGGGCCTCTTTCATGTCGCTATCAAATAGAATGTTTATTGTGTCGTATCCGTTAAGGTAAGAAGATACAATTTCTGCTTTCATTAACTCTATGTCTTTGCCTTTAGCATTTATGTCAATTTCTTTTAAATCTGTTTTTTTCTCTTCCTGACTTGCTCTTAGTATTAGCTCAACTCCATCATCAGCTATAGAAATCAAGTCGCCCTTTTTCAGATTATTTTTTTCAATCCAACTTTTAGGCATTGATATGATGTATGAGCCTTTACCGAAGCTTATTAATTTTCTTACGTCAATATCAACCACCCCTTTTGGGTTTTGTTGTTGTGAATATCAAGCCATATATAAGAATTATTGTTGAAAATTATAGATATTGTATTATATATTATGGTATATAGAGTGACTTTTTTTTATATATTATATATGTTATATAGATTAATTATTTATATAACATTAACAATTGTTAACAAAAGGGTGGTGATTAGATGCGACTAAAAAAGAAGTATTTTAATGAAGAAAAGGTTGATGAAGATGAAGTAAACATCTATTCAAAGGAAGCTAGAGAGACGATGCTAGATGACGATGAGCTAAGCCCAATGGAAGAAGCTTTCATGAATGGTTACGATACTGCATAAAATGGCAAGATATATTTGCATTAATTGCGGCTTTTTTATTGAAAAAAGTGCTAGAAGTGACCCCTATATGTGCAGGGATTGCGAAAAATTATTCGAAAGTGGTGAGGAAAAAGAAAGATACCTATACCTAGATAGATACTAAAAGAAAATGAAGTTGCATCAACAATTTGATTTAAATCTTGAAGTTTTAAAAATAAACAATGTAAATGAGATACCCAAAGCAATAAATGAAGTTCCAGTTTTAGTTGAAAAGTTGATTAAGGAATTGTTAAAAAAAGGCTACATAGTCATTGAGTCAACAGCATACTACATGGGTGTACCAAAAAATATAACTATAATAAAAGATTTTACAGGACCATTCACTACATTATTTTCTTCAAAAATAAAAAGTGATTTTACCGATGTTTCTAGAAAATTAGGAATTGGAAAATTGTTTGAATGAAATCTTAAATAACCCTAAAAATTTTGAATCCATAGCCATTCACTTTCTTAGTGAGATACACCATATATAATCTACTCTTATCTGACATGTGATGTTTAGCAATTTCTTCATCTGGATATTGTTTCATTTGCCCTGGTATAACATAAACTGTAAATTTTTCCAGTTGTTCTAGACACGCATGTTCAGCTGCCCTTTGAACAAGAGTCACTAAATCTGCTGAAGTTCTAGTTTTATTTGCATTTAATGCCTCAGGAGTCCAAGTTCCAAAACCTGCCATCCTTAATTTTCTCTTGTGTTCTGGCCTTCGATAATACCTAGAAAAAATATTCTTTGGCATTTAAGTCTGAAAATAATTAACCTTTACTCTATTATAAATCTTTCCATATGTTACCACTATTCAAATAAAACTAGCAAAAATTAATACCGCTAAAAAGCCAAAATTCAGCCTTTTTAAGCCTTATAAAGCCATTCTAGCATCGAAAGATTTATATAGTTAATAGTTCTTAAAATTGTAAATTTGAGGGTATTTTTATCGACGGTAAAATTCCGTGCGAGAACGCTCGCGTCCAATTTTGTGGTTTTAATTATTTTCATATTATCGTAAATTAGGCATAAAACTAGAAAAAGTATTTTTTATTGAATTATTTTTAATTAAAATTTAATGGCAGAGAAATTTAATGCGTTAGGAAAGATAAAAAATAATCAAAATAAACATTAATTTTACATTAAACCAACACAAACAAAAATTAACAATGAAAAATCAATAAATAAAATGGAACGAACACAAGAAGTTGAAAAAAAGTCAAATGAATCAAGTTACGAAGCAAAAGACATACAAGTGCTAGCAGGCTTAAGCGCTGTTAGGAAAAGGCCTGCGATGTACATTGGTTCGACTGATGTAAAAGGTTTACATCATCTTGTTTATGAGGCTGTTGATAATTCAATTGATGAAGCATTAGTAGGGTTCTGCAACAAGATTTCTGTTGTTATACAGAAGGACGGCTTCATTACAATAAGCGATAATGGAAGAGGCATACCTGTTGATACGCATCCAAAGCTGAACAAGCCCGCTGTAGAAGTAGTAATGACAAAGCTTCATGCAGGAGGCAAATTTGATAAGAAGGTATACAAGGTTAGTGGTGGTTTGCATGGAGTCGGCATCTCTGTGACAAATGCATTGTCCAAAGAATTAATTGTTGAAGTGAAAAGGAATGGAAAAATATACCAGCAGAAATACCAATATGGCAAACCAGTTACAGAATTAAAAGTAATTGGCAGCACAGATGCAAAAGATACCGGCACAACAGTCAAATTTTTGCCTGATGAAAATATTTTTTCAACAACAGAATTCAGCTTTGAAATTCTATCTAGCAGACTAAGGGAACTTGCATTCCTAAATAAAGGTATTAAAATAACAATAGAAGATGGAAGAACAGATAAAAAAAATGAATTTCATTATGATGGTGGCATTGTATCTTTTGTTGAGTACTTAAACAAAAACAAAAATCCATTACACAAGACAATTTACTTTAACAAAGAAAAGAGTGGCATACAATTTGAGTATGCTTTGCAATACAATGATGGCTACCAAGAAAATGTTTTCTCTTTTGCAAATACAATTAACACATATGAAGGTGGAACTCATCTAGTTGGTTTTAAGACTGCATTAACAAGGGTCATGAACAATTATATTGAAAAAAATAAGATGAAGGGGCTTAAGCTCACTAGCGAGGATGCAAGAGAAGGCTTGACAGCTGTCATTTCAATTAAAATACCGGAACCGCAGTTTGAGGGCCAAACCAAAACAAAACTTGGAAATTCTGAAATTAAGGGAATTGTTGATAGCATAGTTAACGATACACTTAGCTCTTATCTAGAGGAGAGCCCACAGGCTGCAAAAACAATTGTTTACAAGTGCCTCAATGCTGCTCAAGCAAGAGAAGCTGCACAAAAAGCTCGCGAGCTTACAAGAAGGAAAGGCGCTTTAAATCATGGTTCTCTGCCTGGCAAATTAGCAGATTGCTCTGAGAAAGATCCTGCAAAATGTGAGTTATTTATTGTTGAAGGTGATAGCGCTGGGGGTTGTTTTTCTGGCGATACAAAAATATCATTAGCTGATGGAAGAAACATCTCTTTTATAGAATTGATTGAAGAGCATAGTCGAGGAAAGCAACATTTTTGTTATACTATCTTAGATGATGGAAAAGTTGGAATTCAAAAAATAAAAAATCCAAGAAAAACAAAAATAAATACAAATGTGATTAAAGTTGTTCTTGATAACGGCGAAGAAATTGTTTGCACTCCAGACCACTTATTTATGATGAGAAATGGGACATACAAACAGGCAAATGAACTAAAACCAACTGATTCCTTAATGCCTTTCAAACGTCAGCTCTCACGTATAGGAAAACGAATTACCATTGAGGGTTATGAACTTGTGTATGATAACAAAGACAGTAGATGGGTATTCACACATATGTTAGCAGATGATTATAACCTAAGGAATGAAGTATATAGTATAATGGATGGGGCTCATCGCCATCATAAGGATTTTAATAAGCTAAATAATAACCCGACAAATATCTGCAGGCTCACTAAAGAAGAGCATTTAGCACTGCATTCTTTACTCGCTCAGGAAAATTTAATGAGAAAAGATGTTCTAGACAGGTTAAGGACATTAAGGCAAACCCCTGAATTTAGAGAAAGAATAAGGAAAAAAATGCTTGAAATGAGAGATGAATTAAGCCAACGTGCAAAAGCACAATGGGAAAATAAAGAATATAAAAAATATATGGTCAAAAAGTTTTTAGAATTTTATAATTCAAATGCAGATTATAGAGAAAAATCTAGAAAAATCTTAAACGAAGTACAGCAGAAGTACTGGTATTCACCAGAAAATAGAATAAAGCAATCTGAACAAGTGAAAAAATTCTTTGAAAAAAATCCAGACGCTAAAAAAATTCTTTCTGAAAAAGCAAAGAAACAATGGCTGGATAAAGACTTAAGAAGATGGAGAAGTGATAAAACAAAGGAGCAGTGGACGCCTGAATTTAGGGAAAAGCGTAAAATTGCATATAATAAAACTTATTACGAAAGCACTGTTAAAGTTTTAAGGCAAATTTATGAGAAAAATGGGGCAATCAACATACATGAATTTGAACAATTAAGAAAAGAGTTAAAAAATAAGAATTTATTGTTGTATAAGACTTTTCTTGGGCGCTTTTTCCAGAATGACGAAGCAGGGCTTAAAGAGGCAGTTGTAAATTACAATCATAAAATAAAGGCAATAATATCTGTTCAGGAAAAGATGGATGTGTATGATATTGAAGTTTCTGGGACACATAATTTTGCCCTTACCTCAGGAATATTTGTCCATAATAGTGCAAAACAAGGCAGAAATAGAGAATTTCAAGCTGTGTTGCCATTAAGAGGCAAAATACTAAATGTGGAAAAAGCTCGCTTGAATAAAATTTTTGAGAATGAAGAGATAACCACAATGGTGACTGCCATAGGTACAAGCATTGGTGAAGAGTTTGACATTAATAGAGCAAGATATCATAAGCTTATAATAATGACAGATGCAGATGTTGATGGCTCTCACATAAGAACTTTGTTATTGACTTTCCTTTACAGGTATATGCATCCATTAATTGAAGCTGGATATGTGTATATTGCTCAACCTCCTCTGTATAAAGTTACAAAGGATAGGATTTTAAAATATGTTTATAATGATGAAGAATTAGAAAAGTTGTTGAAGGAAATTGGCAGAGATAACGCAGACATACAACGCTACAAAGGTCTCGGCGAGATGAACCCACAACAATTGTGGGAAACAACAATGGATTCTTCTAACAGAACAATATTGCAAGTTGCACTTCAAGATGCTGTTGAAGCTGATAAGATGTTTACTTTGCTAATGGGTGATGAAGTAGAGCCTAGAAGAAAATTCATTGAGATGCATGCAAAGGAAGTGGTCAATTTGGATGTTTAGTGCGCTTATTGTGATTTATAAAGAAAATTATGGATTGAATTCTGATAAATTAAAAATTATTACCTTATTCAATCCGTCGCTTCGCGACAAATTCTAGTCTCGGCTAAATTTTTTCTATCATTAAAATTTTGCCTCGAAATTTATTTAATATAATGAATGAATTGGCGAGGTGTTGCGTTATGGCAGGAAAGCGACGCCTCGCACAAGAATTTGGCGAAGCCGTATTGAAAATTCTTAAAAAGCATTAGATTTATAAATTGTCCCAGTTTTCTGAACTTATAATAAAATGGCAGAACAAGTTGTAAAATTAAAGAAAAAGCAATGGTACCCAATCGTTGCGCCAAAGGAGTTTGGCAACGCTATTTTAGGCGAAACTCTGGTTTATGAGCCTAGTACAATGATTGGTAAAACTTTAACACAAAGTTTGATGAACTTGATAAGTGATACAAAAAAGCAAAATGTGAACATTCATTTTAAAGTTGTTGAAGTGGATGGCAATAAAGCAAAAGCAGCAATTATCGGTTATGAGATTATATCTTCTTCTGTTAAGAGATTTGTCAGGCGCAACAGTGAGAAGGCAGACCTTTCATTTAATTGCGAAACAGCAGATAATGTGTACATAAGGGTGAAGCCGGTGTTTGTCACAAAATCAAGTGTTAAAGGCTCTGTTGCAACAAAGCTAAGGAACATCTTGATAAACTTTCTTGTTAAAACAATAAAAAAAATGACTTATGAAGAGCTGATCAACAATTTGATTTCTTACAAGTTGCAACATGCGATGAGAAGTACATTAAACAAAATATATCCATTAAAAGTTTGTGAGATAAGGTATTTGGGCATAGAAACAAGAACTGCTCCTAAAGGATTAGAAGCTGAAGTTAAGGAGCAAAAGTAAAAAATATAAAGCAAATATTGTTACTTTTTCTTATAGCCCTGTGGTGTAGCGGTCAAGTTCCTTGTATTTAAGGAAGACTAAGCATACGAGCCTCTGGAGCTTGTGACCCAGGTTCGAATCCTGGCGGGGCTATTAATTTGAATCAAAATTTAATAGCTTGAAGCGATGAATTTACAAATTATTAAAAATTGGGTACTCAAATTAGCGACACGTGTAGTTAATTGTAATGTTTTTGTATGTTATTCTTCAGAAAATTTGAGACAAGCTCTCAAAATTAAAGAACTAGTTGATTATTATGGAGGAGTTCCATTCTTAGCACCATATTCTATTGAAGGCGGTAAAAATCCTAAAGAAGTTATAACATCAAATATAAAAAATTGTAGACTATTCATACCATTAATTAGTTCAAAGACGACAAAGTCAACTTTTGCACATCAAGAAATAGGTTATGCACTAAGTTTAAAAAAAGATATAATTCCTGTAATCATTGGTAAAATTAGACAGAAAGATTTAGGTTTTCTATACGATCATCAATATGAAATGTATAACACTAAACCTTTCCGATCTACAATAAAACGAAAGATTTTAACTACATATGCAAAAGTAATTTCTGTTTATGTTATTATTTTAATCTTTTTATTATGGAATAGATTTGGTGAAAAATGAAAAAACTCATAGCTCAAGGCGCAGAAGCAAAATTATTCTTAGAAGAAGGCAGAATTCTAAAAAATAGATTTCCAAAATCTTACAGAATAAAAGAAATAGATGAAAAGCTAAGGGGCTTCAGGACAAGAAGAGAGGCAAAAATACTGCAGAAACTGGAAAAAATAAATTTCCCATCCCCCAGATTGATAAAAAATGATGAAAAGGAAAATTTGGTCATTGGAAAAATCGATGGAAAATTAATAAAAGATATTTTAGACAAATCTGATTACAAAAATTTAAGCTATGAAATTGGTAAAAAAATCGCAACATTGCACAATAATTCCATCATTCATGGAGATTTAACAACTTCAAATATGATATTGAATAAAGAAATCTATTTTATTGATTTTGGCTTGTCATTTTTCTCGGAAAAAGCAGAAGACAGGGCAGTTGACTTGCATTTGTTGAAAGAGGCTTTTGAGTCAAAACATCATAGAATTAGTGAAGAATGTTTTAAATATGCTCTTGATTCCTACAAGCAAATTGCAGAAAAATCAAATGAAACTTTGAAGAGGCTAGAGGTTGTTGAAAAAAGAGGTAGATATCGTGCTAAGAAGGGAAGTTAAAGCTGTTTTGTTTGATTTGGATGGTGTATTGATTGATTCTTTTGATGCATGGTATAGGACATTTAATGACAGTTTAAAATATTTTGGTTTAAGAAAATTGTCAAAAAAAGAATTCAAAAAAGATTTTGGTGCGCCAATAGAACATGATATTAAAAAATATTTTAAGGGAAAAACTGTAAAAAAAGTAGTATCTTTATATAATATCAATTTTGATAAAAGAAAAAAGTATGTTAGACTATTTCCGAATTCAAAAATAATTATTAAAAAATTAAAAAAACAAATAAAACTTGGTTTAATATCAAACTCTACAAAATCAATAGTGCTAACGATATTAAATCATTATAAACTAACAAAATATTTTGATGTTATTGTAACAATGGACGATGTTAAAAGAAGAAAACCAGCTCCTGATATGGTGTTGAAGGCATGTAGAAAACTGAAAGTGAAGCCAAAAAACACAATTCTTGTTGGTGACACAAAAAACGATATGTCAGCTGGAAAAAAAGCAGGATGTATTACTATTGGATATAAGGTAAAAGAGGATTATAAAATTGAGAGATTGAGCGATGTAACAAAATTTATATAGTTCATACATTCATTTTGTAATTATGGATCCATATTTTTTTGAATTTGATTTAGAAACTGGAAAAGTATAGGAAGATTCGGTGCCGCATTATGCTGTTAGATATTACAATACAAAAAGTGGCACTATGGTTCAAATTGGAGATGGGTACAGGCACATGTTGCATCTTAGCGCAGAACATTGGAATAGGATTTTGAAGATAATAAAAAATGATGAACTGGATGAAAGTGGAATTAAAGCCATAACACAAGGTCTAATGGGGCATTGTTTATATGAAGAATATGACAAGAATTTGATTAAGGCTATAAAAGATGGACTAATTAAAGAGATTGAATGAATTATTTTAAAGGCATTTCTCAAGAATCAAGGGCTTGAAAGTTGAGACTTATTAGTGATAGCAGTTAATTATTTAAATATCAATAAAGTGTGATTTCAAAATGAACCTTCAACTACCAAAAGGAACAAGGGATTTGTCTCCAGAAGAAAAGA
>CAZRRL010000016.1:0-15699 GCA_964602555.1 uncultured Methanosarcinales archaeon
TGTGCGCGGTTTAGGTAGATTATTTTTAATCTCTTTTTTTATTTTTCCAGGGCTTCTGCATCTCTAAGACTCATCTCCAATTGATAGATAATATCATCAGCTATTTTAGCCTTTTTCTTTAACCTGTCGTACTCGTCTGCTGTGATTGTTATTGTTTCCTGCTTCATAATCGTAATTGATATTTACTAGTATATATCTACTGCTCTTTTTATCTTTTTGGTTAGTAAAATTAACTTAAATTTTAAATAATTAAAATAAGCAAACCAGCTTAATCTAATTTTTTCAGAATTTCTTCTGGACTAGCAATTTCCAATCCAAACCTCTTTTTAAGTTCTTCTTTCTTTTTTAACATTCTTTCATTTTCTGTAATGAAAAAATCAATTTTAGCATTCATTACTGCATTTATATATTGTATAAAGCTATCACTTCCATATTCATCATAGAACATATCTTTATATTTTTTATTATATTCTTTCTTTGTAAAAAGATTTTCTTCAAAGGCTTGATTTAATATGCTCTCTTTTTGCAGATGGAGTTTGTAATTGATTCTTTCCAGAATTTTTATTCCAATAGGTTTAGGAAGCGTTAACAAATTTTTTATTAATTTTGGCTCTATCTCTACAAAGTTTTTATGTTCATCTTTTTTCATAATCCCTAAAGCCTCTTAAAAAACTCTAACTTATTTAACTGCAAAATTATCAATATCAAAACAACAGCTATAAGCGTGATTAAGTAGAACCCTAAGCCAATTGCTATGCCAACTGCTGCAACTGCCCAGATTGAAGCAGCTGTTGTTAAGCCATGCACCTCGTCTTTAGCTTTAAAGATAGTACCTGCCCCTAAAAATCCAATACCAGTTGCAATTCCTGCTATTATTCTTGCTGTTTCATTTGGCAAAGTCTCAACTGTTACTAACACAAATAAAACCGAGCCTAAGCATACAAGCATGTGAGTTCTTATACCAGCAGGCTTGTGAACAACTTCCCTTTCCAATCCAATTAAACCACCAGATATTACAGCAAGAACTAGCCTTAGCAATATTTCAGAGTTTGCTATCATTTTAAATTTTCTTCTTGTTCATTCTTAATGGCCAATCACTAGGAGCATAAGTCATTGACACCATAGAAGCAACAAACATCAACACAAAAAATAAAACAAGAGTAAATCCCCATGTTGTTGATTTTGGAAGAATATAATATGCAGAAATCAAAAATCCAACAATGCTTGTCACCATATAACCGCCTGATAAAGGGGCTACGTTGAATTCTTTTTCCATAAGCATTACCTATATAAATTCAATGTTACCGTTATCGTCGATGAAGAACTGAGTGTTTATCTGTATATTAGAAATAAAGTTTAGCTTGGCTACAGCAGGTCTTGTTGAATCGTCAAGCCAATAAACAATGCCATTATCATCAACATAATAGCTTCCTGGCGCTAAGCTTCTTAGTGAATTGATGTCATTCAATTCTTTTAAGCTAGCTTGTGCATCATAAGAACTAAAAGTTGCAAATCCAGTTATTTTATTGTCTGCTGTCTTAAAAGCATAGAGGGAAACAGCGATTGCAAAAAGTATTACAATTAAGGCTTTATCTAAATGTTCACGCTCATTTTTTTTGGATTTTTCTTCCATTTTTCACTAGTTTTAACATCTTTAATTTACTTTTATTTAAACTTAACGAAAATTCTGGGAATTTTCGAGAAGTTTAAATCCGAAAATTTTCATTTTCTTCATTTAAACTTAACGAAAATTAGCCTGTCAATATGCTTTCTTGCTTGCTCTATACCTTTCACAAAATTGTTCATGAAATCTTCCATTTTAATGCATGCAATCTCTTTTAACTCTCCACTTGTCATTTTGCCTGATTTGTATTCATTGTAAATTTTGTTTAATTCATTATCATCTTCTACGAGATGCTGCTTCATTAATTCAAAGGCCATATCCCTTTCTATTACAGCACCTAACCTTCTATGCTCGTCTAAAGTGTCTCTTCCTCCAGATAAAGCGTTCTTAATCTTTCTTTTTACAGACTTTATGTCTTCTGGCAGCTCGATGCAGCTTTCTGGCTTTGACTTGCTCATTTTGAAACTTCCATCTAAAGATGGGGTATATTTGTGGTAAATAGAAGATGGCAGAAAGAATTTTTTTTCTTTAAGTCTTCTAACTATGTCTCTCGTTAATCTAATATGAGGATCTTGATCAATTCCAACAGGAATAATCCCAGGTGTTCTCTCCTTAAATTGTGGATACAAAATGTCAGCTACTTGCGCCATTGCGGCCATTATTTTGCCTGGGTCTGCACTGCCATAAATAGCTTCAAATTCATTAAGTGTTATCTTCTTCGCAAATTCATAAGCATTATTCATAACTTCCTTATTTTCTGATTGGAAGTAGAATGTAGTTTTCTTTATATCTAAGCCAAGAGCAACATAGGCTGGAATGTGAAATTCAAGAGCTCTTTTTCTAGCTTCTTTTAAAGCAACACCTCTTGCAGAAGCAGCTTCCAAATCAGCAACTAAAATATATGTTTCAGCACCATGCTCTTGAAAATACTTTATGTTCTCAACCACCATTTTTGTGCCAAAATGTATTTTATCATTTGAAGGCATAATACCACTTAAAACATAGAACTTCTTATTGTGTTTTATAGCATCAGAAATTATTTTTAAATCTCTGCCAGCAAATACAATACCCCTTCTCATTATCCTGTTAGGGTTTGGAAATAAGCTTTTGCCAAAAATTTCTAATCCAAAGTCTTTTATAATTTTCTCATAATCCTCTAGCAACTCTGAGCCCCAAGGATCAATTATTTTTTGTTTCATTTATTTATGAAATAATTATTTGTATTTTAAATGTTCTGTTTTTTAAGATAATAGTATCAAAATTACTCCCAATAATATAATCACAGCACCGATTAGCCTTTCCTTAATATTTTTTTCATTAAATAAAAAATAACCATACAAAACTGAAAATATCGAACTTGTTCTTTTTATTGAAATCATATACGGTACTATCACAAGCATTATAGCCAACATATGAAATATAGTTGATAAACCAAAAAATAATCCAATCAAAGAGAAACTCTTTAAATTAAAGTTTAGTTTCACTATTTTTTTCCGAGCCGTAAAGAAAGCTATCATGCCAAATGATATTGCAAGTAAAGGCAAGTAAATTGCACTAAAAAATAGTGGTGATGATTTCTGAACTAAAATTTTTCCTAAGTTGGAAGTTATGCTGAACAAAAAAGCAACAATTATCATGTAGACACATCCTTTTTCGTTAAGTACAGATTTAAATGGTTCTAGAATACCTTTTTTAAAGTTGCCTAAATTCAATATATAAACTCCAATGACAACTAACAAAATTCCGAAAAAACCTCCAGCAGTTGGCAATTCTCCCAACATAATGAAACTTGTAAAAACCAAGAAAACTGATGTCAAGGACAGCAAAGGCACAACAAGCGATAAAGGAGAATTCCTTATCGCTTTTATGTATAATATTTGAGCTAATATTTCGATTGGCAATGTTAAACTCAGTACTAACCAAAAACTGGCGTTTAATTTTGGTATAGGTATAAAAACCAACAGTAATAAAACAAAAGGGGCAGCATATAGAAATCTAGATAAATTAAGTATATAATCATCTACGCTGTGTGAAACTTTTTTAGTAAAAGCATCAGCAGTAGCAAGCGTAAATGCGCTTAGTAAAGAATAAAGCACCCATAGCATTTTATCTCAAACTCCATAATATCTCTTTTATTGATGCGGCTCTGTCATTTTTTCCAAAAATTGCAGTGCCAGCTACAAACACATTTGCACCTGCTTCAAAGGCGATTCTTGCGGTATAATGATTAATGCCACCATCAACTTCTATGTCAAGTTGAGGTTTTATTTTTCTTAATTCATTAACTTTTGTCATTGTCAATTCTATAAATTTTTGTCCAGCGTAGCCAGGCTCAACTGTCATTATCAAAACCATATCAACAATATCGAGATATTTTTTTATTTTGTCCAATGATGTTTTTGGCTTGATAGAAATGCAAGCTTTCACACTATTCTTTTTTATAAAACTAATTTGCTTTGCAGGATTTTTGCAGGCTTCTTCATGAATTGTTATAGAGTAAGCACCAGCATCAATAAAACCTTTTAAATAAGAATCGCTTGGCTCATGGACCATTAAATGAATATCAAGCGGAACTTTTGTTTTAATTGTCTTAACAAAATTTGAGTCAACTGTTGTTGATGGTACAAAAATACCGTCCATAATGTCTACATGAATTAAGGATGAATACTTTTCAACTTCTTTTATTTCCTTGTTTACTTTTGATAAGTCAGCAGAAAGTATTGAAGGAGCGATTTTTATTTTTGGCATTTTAGCGTTTAAATTAATCCTCTATATTAAGTTTATTCTTAAGAAAACAAATCTTTAACTACGTTTAAGGCTACCTCTCTCTTTTTTGGAAAAGCAGCTATACTAGTTCTTATATGGAAGCATTTTCCAGAATCAGTCAATATAAGCTTTTTTTCATTAATCCAAGAGTCTTTATCAAATCTAATGAAGAAATCAAGATTTTTGTCAAGCCTTGACTCAAGCTGGCTTAATATAATATTTTTTTGATTTTTGTCCAAGTTATCTAATATATTTTTAAGAAACAAATTTATTAAATTATTTTTAGTTAATACTACTTCTAAAACCTCTATTTTTTTATCATTGAAGCCATATGCAGTGCTTTTCTTCAAAACAACTTTATTTTCTTCTAGGTTAAAAGGCAAAAGCTTTAGGAAAGACTCTAAAATAGCTTCGCCATTTTCATGTTTGTAAGAGAAGACAGTAAGCTTAATTAAATGGGCATATTTCATGTAGTAGTTTTTTCAAGTGCACTTATAATATTCCATATTTGGGTTCTTGTATAAGTTTGCAAATTAACATCAGCAGCAATTTCGTCAAGCTCATTTAACGCTTTGTTGACTTTTATTGATAACTCAGCATCTTCCTTTAATGTGTTTATAACGTTTTGTATCTGGGTTCTTACATTTCTAGGCACAGTGATATCTCCTTGTATTTCATTTAATCGGTTCACTATGGTATTTAATTCACTTATTTGCTCTGCCATTTTCATGTTAATCTTCCTTTTTTATTTTCTTTAGAATTTCGGACTGGAGCTTTGAAGCTCTTTCTCTTACTTGAGCTTCTTGTTTTTCCATTGTCCTTATTCTTAACTCAAGCATCTCCTTCTTTGAATTAAGATCAGACTTTAACTCTTCTTTGTCGGATTCTACCATTATGTTCCCAACAATTTTATAAGCTTTGTCTGTGTTTTCAAGTTCGCTCAAAGCAGATTCAATCTCAACAAGCTGAATTTGGAATTGTTGTTTTTGACCTAAAAAATTCTGCAAGCTTTGCTCAAACATTTGCAGCTGGCTTATTTTCTGTTCTGTTTCTTTGGAAACTTCCATTTTACTCAATTATTAAAATCTATCTAGCCTTTACTTTTGTAACTACACTTCTAGGCTTAAAAAGTATTTTACTTCCGCAATAAGGACATCTAACTCTTTTTCTTAGATAATCCATGGATACTTTTTTGTTGCAATCAAAGCATTTGTATTCTGCCATTTTAGCTATGAAGTTTGCTCAGCTTCTTCAATTTCCTCGCTTGAAATCTCAGGTTGTTCTTCAACCATTTCTTTGGTCTCTTTTGTTATAATTTTCTTTGAAACCGAGTATGCTTTACCAGTGAATTTAGAATTGCATTTTTTACAATTCCATATACCAACAGCTATTCTTTTTACCGATATTTTGTTACAGTAAGGGCATTTATGCAGTTTTCTTTGCTCAGTTTCTATTTTTGAGAATTTAAGCTTTAGCTTTCTACCGTATCTAGCTCCAAATCTTTTGACAGATCCAAGTTTTTCTTCTGTTTTCATAGTCCTGAATGGGGCTGCCCGGATTTTCTACATAAGTCTGCGCTTTTATGACTTTGAACCGGGGTCGTCCGCTTTTTTACACAGAATCTGCGAACGTAGTGAGCACTCGAGGCTTTATGCCTCGCAAGGTGTCAACTGACTTTGCAGTTGTCCCAAAGCGGAAAGGATGTGTCCAAGCTACCCCACAGCCCCTGGTGGGTAGCTAACAACATTATCTTAGGGAAATTTTTCTATTTTTAAATGTATCGCTAAGTTATATTAATCTGAATTTTAAAATGTGAAATCAAATTAAAAATGATTATCACTTATTATTTTGATTTCTAAGCTATGTCAAAAACACTACGCACTAAAGTACGTAGCGTGTTTTTGAGCATGCTCGGAAATCGCTGGCTTGCTTTGAACTTAAGTGTCAAAAACCAACAAGATTAATTATAAATTGTTTTGGTTTTTGAGCATGCTCGAAAATATATGATATTTTCGACATATCAAAGTGTGCGCCATTGCGATTTCCGACATATCAAATATCTAGGAAAGATTTAAATTTACTCATTTCATTCGTAATATAAATCTAAGAAAGATTTATATATTAGTTGTTCAATTGTTATTCAAAATAAATACTAAGATTAAAATGACTTTAAAAATGAGGTGAAGTTAATGAGGATTTCTGCTCAGTCTAGTAAAGGCCAAGCTGCTATGGAATTTTTAATGACCTATGGCTGGGCCATACTAGTTGTTCTTGCTGCAATCGCTGCTCTTGCTTATTTTGGTGTTTTAAGCCCAGAGAAATTTCTGCCTGAGAAATGTATTATTCAACCTGGAATTGCATGTGTAAGCCATAAGGTAGAGCCAACAAAGGTTACGCTTGTAATTTCAAACGGTCTTGGCAGAACAATAATAGTTGATAGCATTGCTGTTGGCAGCTGCAGTGGCACATTTAGTGATACAATGACAAGCGGCACGGATAAAAACTTTGTAATTGGAGGCACTTGCGATAATGGTGTCGCTAAAGAAAAGTTTAAAGGTGACATTACTTTGGGTTATACTGAAAAAGATACAAATCTTACAAAAACAGCTTATGGTAATTTAAATACAAAAGTAGAGTAAAGTTATTGAAAAAATTGAGGTGAATTAGATGATGAACAATAAATCCCAAGCAGCCCTTGAGTTTATTATGACTTATGGGTGGGCTATACTAGTTGTTTTAGTTGCAATAGGCGCATTAGCTTATTTTGGAGTTTTAAGCCCAGACAGGTTTTTGCCTAGTAAGTGTGTGTTACAATCTGGAATTGCATGTTTAGACCATAAGGCAACGTCAAGTTCTCTTCAAGTGGTAGCACAAAATTCATTGGGCTATGATTTGACTATCACAGACGTGAAAGCACAGCAGTGTACAGCTCAAACAGGCTTGTCAGTTTCATTTCCCAATAGTGGACAATATAAAGCTGATTTGGTATGTGTAATTTCAGGTACAAAGTACAACGGACAATTCAACATAACATACACTACTCCAAGCGATGTTGGTAGTATAAGTCATACTAACATTGGGCAGGTAACAACACGAGTAGAATAAGGATAAAATTTTTTTCTTCTTAAATTTAAAATTTATTAATATTCTTATTTTCATCAACAATTGTTTTCTTTGACCAAATATAATAAACAATCGATATAACAATTATCGTTGGAATTGCTGCTGTGAACCTTTCCCTTATTCTTGGCAATGCAAATGCAATAACCCAATAAATTATTGTTCCTAAAATTAAAGTTGCTATTGCTGGCACATTCCAACCTTTATTGTACCAATAACTTCCTCCTTGCTCCTTAAAAATATCGTCATTGTAATTTTGTTTTTTCACAAAAAAATAATCAACTAGAGTTAAAGTCCATAATGGAACAACTATTGCTCCTAAAAAATCCAAAAAGAAAATATAGAATCCAACGAAGTTAGGAGACAATAATGGAATCAAACTTATTGGGAGTATTATCAAAGCTGAAATTAGCAACAAAGTTCTTATTTTTGTTTTATGTTTTGGATTGAAGTTTGAAATTCCCAATGCAGAAGCATAAATGTTGCCTGCATTTGTTGCTATTGTTGCTGCTAAAATAATGATGTATGCAATCCAGCCAAATCCGAGCTTTGTTGTTGTGCTGCTAGGGTCAGATGCAGCTGGATTGTAAGCACCTGTTGAAACAGTTAAGAAAACAACTCCTAAAGCACCAACAATAAACCACCAATACTGAGCTATGTTAGCACCAACAAATGGGCCTAATGAGCCAGCTTTTGCATTCTTTGAAAATCTTGAAAAATCTCCTATAAACTCCCAAGTCCAATTATACGCAATTAACAAATCAATCAGCAATGCAAACGTAATTGTATAAGTTATCGAAAAAATGCCGCTTCCAAAAGTTGCTTTTAATCCCTCTTCAGGAGGACGCCAAGTTAATAAATTATAGAAGCCCCAGTTGTTAATTACAAGATATGTTTGGTAAGCTCCTAAGCCTATTAATGAAGCAACAGCAATCCATGACATAAATTTTATTATTTTATGTCCAGCAACTGCAAAAATTCCTTGCAATAAACAAATTGTTAAAATGCTGACTATCATGTAAACTTTGTACCCTGGCTGCAAAAAAGCTGGCCATCCAAGCCAGATATTGAAGATAAAGCTCATTGCAATTGCTGCAAGAAACACATTAACTGCGCCCCATCCAAAGCCAAAAATCAAGTAAAAAATTGAAGGTAACTTAGAGCCTCTAATGCCAAAAGTTGGCCTTACCAAAGCCATAGACGAAGCACCTGTTTTTGCTGCAATGTGGCCTAGCAAGGCCCATGGTATAAAAATAATTGTGCTAAAAATAAATATCAACAAGAAAGCACCTGGCAAGCCTGCAAAGCCAGCCATCAAAGCGCCGTAATACCATGCTGCTGGCAAAGAAGCAGCACCAAACCACAAAATTGCTTGATCCAAGAAAGTAAAATTTCTTGCTTGTTTAGGAACTCTTTCAGCTGCCTTAAACTCCTCACCTATAATTGACAAGCCCTTTTTTGACATTTTGTGATTGGATTTTAGATTATTTTAAAAATTTTGTTAATTTTAATTTTGTCAATCTAAAAAATAATACAATAGATTTATATACAAAAAGCTCTAAAAAATTTACCAAAATGGACCCTCATGAAAGAATTTTTAACATAATCTTCTCTAAAGCTGATGAGATTACTTGGCAGAGCATAATCTATGAGCTTGTCAAAACTGAGCAAATGGATCCTTGGGATATTGATGTCAGTATTTTAGCTCAAAAATACATTGATATGATTAGAAACCTCAAAGAGCACGACTTTAGGGTTTCAGGCAAGGTATTGCTAGCAGCTGCTATATTACTCAAGATTAAATCAAACAAGCTTGTTGGCGAAGACCTAAGCGAGCTAGACAGATTATTAATAGGTGTTGAAGAAGAAATGGAAGAACTTGCTTTTGACGAAACAAGTGACATACATAAATTGGAAGAAATACCTTCTTTAATTCCAAGAACTCCGCAGCCAAGAAAAAGAAAGGTTTCAATTTTTGATTTAGTAGAAGCTTTGGAAAGAGCTTTAGAAGTGAAAAAGAGAAGACTGCTTAAATCAATACCACCACTTAATTTAGAAGCACCTAAAAAGAAAAAGGATATAACTGAAATTATAAGGGAAGTCTATGGCAAGATAAAATCATTTTTTATCAGCACAATAAAGGATAAACTAACATTTTCAAAATTGCTGCCTTCTAATTCAAAAGAAGACAAAGTTCATACATTTATTCCATTGCTTCATTTAGCTCAGCAAAATAAGATAGAGCTCATGCAACAGACTCCTTTTGGCGAGATAGAAATTTTATTGAAGAAAAAGCAAGAAGAAAATAAAAACAAAGAAGAAATCAAAGTAGTTGAAGGCTAGGAAAATACTCACTTATTTCTTGACTTTAAAACCCAAATCTTTTTAAATAATTGCTTTTATAACTATTCAAAGGGTGGTCTTTTGATTAAGGAGCATTTTAAGCTAATATCTGGAACTGCAAACAAAAAGCTAGCTGAAGAAGTAGCCAAAATACTAAAAGTTCCTCTAACTCCAGTTGAAATAAAGCGCTTCCATGATGGTGAGATTTATTGCAGAGTGCTTGAAAGCGTGCGTGGCTGTGACGTTTTTATAATACAGCCAACATCTCCTAATGCAAACCTTAACCTAATGGAATTGTTAATTTTGGTTGATGCCTTAAAAAGGTCTTCTCCCAACAAAATAACGGCTGTCATTCCTTATTATGGATATTGCAGACAAGATAAAAAATCAAAACCGAGAGAACCAATCACAGCTAAGCTGGTTGCAAACATGATACAAGTTGCTGGAGTTGATAGAGTTATTATGTTTGACTTGCATGTTGCACAAGTTCAGGGTTTTTTTGACATACCAAGCGACAATCTTGATGTCATACCATTATTTGCAGATTATATATTAAACAAGAAATTTAAAGACATTGTAGTTGTTAGCCCAGATGCAGGTGGGGCAGCTCGTGCAAGAGCATTTGGAAAAGTGCTAAATGCGCCAATTGCAATAATCGACAAAAGAAGGCCTGAGCAAAACGTTGCTGAAGTTGAGAATGTAATAGGAAATGTTAAAGACAAAGTTGCATTTCTGGTTGATGATTTAATAGACACAGCAGGTTCAATAACAGAAGCTGCGAATATTTTGCTTAAATTTGGAGCTAAAGAGGTTTATGCTCTCGCAACACATGGTGTCTTATCAAGTCCGGCAACAGAAAGGATAAAAAAATCTGCAATTAAGGAAGTAGTTGTTACAAATACAATTGACATTCCAAAAGAGAAGTTAATAAGCAAGCTAAAAATTATTTCAATAGCTCCCCTATTGGCTGAAACCATAAAAAGAACTCATGAAGGATTGCCAATGGGAATAGTCTATGAAGAAATGTATAAAAAGTTGGAGAAAACCCTCGAAAATCAAAGACGTCGAGAATCAAAGATTCTCGGGTTTCCGAAAATCAAGGATTTTCGGCAATTTTCGGGGCACAGAAAATCCAAAGGATTTTCTCGTGAATTAAAGTAATATGGAAGATAAAGAGAAAAAAGCGCAAGAATTGTATATGGAATTCCAATTGCTTGACCAGCATATAAAGCAATTGCAGAAACAACTAGAGTTAGTAACACAACATTTAATCGAGCTTACCGTAACAAGCAATAGCTTAGATGAGTTCAATAAGCTTAGCGCAGGAAAAGAGATATTTGTGCCATTAAGCTCTGGTATTTTCAGTAAAGCTACTCTAAAAGACACATCAGAATTGCTTGTCAATGTAGGAGCAAATGTTGTTGTCAAAAAAGATGTGATAGCAACAAAAAAGCTTATTCAGAATCAAATGGAAGAGATAAAAAAAACACAAAAACAAATAGTAGATAATCTGGAAAAAATGACAAATCAGGCTGCACAACTCGAAATACAGTTACAAAGTTTGATTTCAGAAGAATAAATTCTTTTATTTTGTTTATTTTAAAAAATGATTTTTATTTTAAATGCGTTGAGAAAGATAAAAAATAAATTAATAGATAAATCAAGTTTAATATAACAATAAAAATATAAAATTTATATTGAAATAACAGGTAAAATGTTTAAATTTTTAAAGGAAAAACTAAAAAGTGCAATATCAAAGATTTCTGAAGGCATAGAGAAAGAAGGCAAAGCGGAAGTAAGAATAGAAGAAAAACCTGCAGAAGAAGTTGAAAAACCAGAAGAAGAAAAAGGTTTTTTTGCTAAGCTTAAAGAAAAATTTATTGGAAAAGAAGAGAAAGAAATTGTTGAAAAAGAGATAACAAAAGAAGAAAAATTAGAAGTCAGAGAAGAAATAAAGCCAATAAAAATTGAACATAAAAAAGATGAGCAAGAAAAACCTAGAATTACAGAACATGAAAAACCTCAAATAACAAAGGAAGAAAAAAAGCCTCACATTAAAAAGCTAGAAGAAAAAGAGCACAAAGTTGAGACAAAAGAAATAATTCAGAAAGTTGAAGAAGCTCAAAAAATTATTGAAAAAGAAGAAAAAAAAGGCTTTTTTGATGCCATAAAGGAGAAGATAGTAACAACTAAAATTAATGAAGAACAGTTTGAAAAATTATTTTGGGATTTAGAACTAGCACTTATGGAAAACAATGTTGCTATTGAAGTGATAGAAAAAATTAAAAATGATTTAAAAGAACAACTTGTTGAAAAACCAATTAAAAGAACAAAGGTCGAGGAAACAATTCAAGATACATTAAAGAGTTCTATTGAAGATTTATTTAATATAAAAAATATAGACTTAATTGAGGAGATAAAAAATAAGAGAGAAAAGCCATATGTTATTGCTTTTTTTGGTATAAATGGCAGTGGAAAAACAACAAGCATAGCAAAGCTTGCCAATATGCTGAAGGATAAAAAAATCTCTTGTGTTCTGGCTGCTTCTGACACCTTCAGAGCTGCTTCGATTGAGCAGTTGCAACAGCATGCAGACAAGATAGGAATAAAGATAATTAAGCATGACTATGGTGCTGATCCAGCTGCAGTTGCTTTTGACGCAATTAAGCACGCTAAAGCAAAAGACATAGATGTAGTTTTGATTGATACTGCAGGAAGGATGCATAGCAATGTTAATCTCATTGACGAAATGAAAAAAATAATTAGAGTTGCTAAGCCAGACTTAAAAATATTTGTTGGTGAAAGCATAACTGGCAATGATTGCATTGAGCAAGCTAAAACATTTGACGAAGCAGTTGGCATAGATGGAATTATCCTTGCAAAAGCTGACATTGATGAGAAAGGCGGTGCAGCTGTATCTGTAAGCTATGTTACAAAAAAACCGATATTATATTTAGGCACAGGGCAGAAATATTCTGATTTGCAGGAATTTGATTCTAAGTTTATTGTGAAGGGGTTAGGGTTGGCTTAAATTATTATTTTCAATTACATTTTTTCAACCATATTATTCTATTATTTTAGTTTCTATCGCGAGTACACCCTGTCGGTGTGAGGGTTTGGTGTGGACATCAACAATACGTCTGCCATCGTAGATGACATAGAACATAGAATTCCCATACATAGCAAATAAATATCTGGAAGTGAGCCCAATATATCCAGGTTTATTGATTGGAGGATCGCCAAAAATGAAACTCGCGATGCCAGGCCCCCCCCTTGACTCTGGATCATTTTTTCGAAGGAATCGTGTGATTGCCCAGAAAGGAATCTTCTTTTTCTTAAGGTATGAAACATACCAATCACATGAGTTGGCTTTGATTTCTTTTAATCCCCCCCTTTCATTTGCCAAGAAAGGAATTAACCCTTTTTTTACTGGCAAGCCGAAACTGTTCTCTGGAATATAATACCCATTTTGGGTTGGAATATCCTCGAAAAAACTGAAATTATTTACATCATCTACTACGTAGGTAATTGTGCGATATTTTTTCAAATCGTCCAATGTTTCTATTCTCTTTCCAGTTTCGTCTTTTCCATTGCTACCTTCTAGTCTAATATTTGGATTTCCTTTTTTATCAAACCCTTGCGGCACTGCAATAAGGCCGCTTGCCTTCCAGAATTCTTTAGGTAATACCAATCGGTAGTCTAGATAAGTTTTTGGATCTTCATAAGTGAGAATTTCTCCGAACGCATTATCACTAGTTAAAATTAATGGATTTGCCCATGCAGGATAAAAATTCCTTTCACTTTCCCAAATATCAGTGGTGAGTCTTCCATCAAGAGTCAATTCTTTGGGATAGTTTTTACCTCCATTGAAAAGAATAGTAAGATGCCTGCGGTTTGCTTCTACTATTGCCTCAGGCGCAGTAAGACCTTCATCCTTTCCGCTTTTAGCAAGGCGCACAAGATCGAAAGTTTTGGTTTTTTCCATAGTTCATTTAAATTATTTTCATTATTTTTTAATGCCGAGTCCCATGTCGGTATAAGCACTTACATAAGGGACCATAAGTTCAGGATCTGACTCTATTCTAATCTCTACAGGCAGTAATGAAATAGAAGTTACCTTAGATTTGACATATCCAATTTCATCTTTTCCGACTTTTTCCCATTTGCCATCGGTCATTACTTTCAAAATAAGAATATCATTAGTTGTAGGATCAGATCTAAAGTGATAAAAATTACCACTTCTTTTTTCTACAGAAATCCATCTTCCCCTATAGCTAAAAAAAGCCCATGGTTTAATCTCAACATAATCTCTACCTTCTAAATTTAGAATTGTAGGAGGTATACACCTCAACTCAATGCCAATACTCCTTAATCCAACTTTAGCATTATCTTTTAATTCCAATAAAACTCTAGCTAAGTCATCTACAGTTTCAATTTCAATAAAAGTTAAATCATCAATCATTTTAGTCAAAATCAAATATATTTTCTAATAACTACTAGTAAATAGTACTAATATTTATATATTTGTAGTAGTATTATACCACCAAAAGATTTAAAAATAGAGCCCTATTTATATCACAAATGGTACTAGAAAAATTGAGAGGTATTGGTATTTCAGAAGGTGAAATTAAAGTTTATCTATCCCTATTAGAATTAGGAACTTCTTCGGTATACCAGATTCATAAAAAAATAGGAAAAGATAGAAGGAACATTTATGATATTTTAAACAAGCTTATTGATAAGGGATTTGTAACTTATATCACAGAAAACGACAAGAATAAATTTCAAGCTCTTCCAGCTAAAAGAATCTTGGATTACATCGATGAAAAAGAAATATATCTAAGAAAAACAAAATCTGAGATAAAAAATGAAATAACCTCATTAATAAAAAAATTTGAACCTGAAAATTCCAGCATTAATGCAAGCATTTATAAAGGAAAAGAAGGGATAAAAGCAGTTTTCGAAGATATGTTCAAATATTCTGAGAATTTCTTTATTGGCAGTGGCGGTTATGTCGCAGAAAAGATGCCATTTTTCTGGCAGCAATACAACAAAAGAAGAATAAAGAAAAATATTAAATGGTATAATCTTGTAAGAGGAGAATTAAGGTCGAAAATAAAGACAACTGGCAAATTCCTGTACAATAAATACCTACCTTTAGAATTTAGCGCAAATCCTGCTGTAATTTTTATTTATGGCTATAAAGTAGCTAATGTGTTATGGAGCAAGGATTTTTTTGCATTTGTTATTGAAAGCAAAGAAATTGCAGCTAATTATAAAAAATATCATCAGTTTTTATGGAATAAAATTGCTCAAAAATAGTCATTTCTGAATTGAAGCTATCAATAAACCCATCTCCACATCAAAATAAACTTCTTTATTATTACCATCTACAGAAACTCTATATGATTTTTCATATCTTCTTGAGTAATCATACTTGCTATAAACTCTATTTTTCTTATTATTTCTCCAATGCTTAATTTATTTTGAGAGACAAATATAATTCCAGAATGACTCAACTTTTTTTCATGAATAATTCGCAAGAAATCTGCATCGTGGGTTAAAATCACTAACTTATTTGAATTTGCATAGTTAATTTGCTCTTCATCCGTAAATCCAATGTTACCAACCTCTTGGCAGGAGTAGGCTTTAAGCCCTCTTCTTTTAAGCCCTCTGTAACAGCTATGTTAACGCCTTCATCAGAATATATTTTAATCTCACTCATTGAGCAACAACTGCAATTTTGCTTGGATATTTTTGCCTTAATTTTTCAATATAAGATTCATCTTTTTTTATCTTTTCCCGCATCTCTTTTATATGCTTATAGAAATAAGCCAATGCTTCAT
>CAZRRL010000017.1:0-15423 GCA_964602555.1 uncultured Methanosarcinales archaeon
AGAAGATGAATCTTATATAAGTCATGGTATAGTTGTACATAACTGCACCGCCCCAGTCTACTCCTCAGATTCATTACATTCCGCTGTTGTCGAATTAATAGCCATGGAAGGTTCACGATTGCAATACACAACAATCCAGAACTGGAGCAATAATGTTTACAATCTTGTCACAAAAAGGGCTTTTGCCCATAAAAATGCAACTGTATTCTGGGTTGATGGGAATTTAGGCAGCAAAATCACAATGAAGTATCCGAGCGTTTATTTGCTTGGAGAGGGAGCAAAAGCTGAAATTTTAAGCGTTGCTTTTGCGGGAAAAGGACAGCATCAAGATGCCGGTGGAAAGATATTGCACTTTGCTTCAAACACAACATCAAGAATTACCTCTAAATCGGTAAGTAAAGATGGTGGAAGAACAACTTACAGAGGCTTATTAAAGGTTGCAGATGGTTGTCATAATGTCAAATCACATGTAACTTGTGACGCTTTAATCTTAGACGAAAAATCTGCCTCAGATACTGTTCCTTACATGGAAATCAATGAAAAAAATGTTAACATTGAGCATGAAGCAACAGTTGGCAAAATAGGTGAAGAGCAGTTATTTTACTTGATGAGCAGGGGCTTGAGCCAAGACCAGGCAATGACAATGATAGTTAGCGGCTTTATGGAGCCATTCACAAAGGAACTTCCTCTTGAGTACGCTATCGAATTGAACCGATTGATAGCGATGAATATGGAAGGCTCAGTAGGGTAAAAGTTTAATGGGGATTCTTATGATTATTAAAGAACAAAATCTCGTTACAAAAAATGCTATGGAATCATTAAGCCAAGTTCAAAGTAGTTTTGCAATTCAAAAAAAGAAAGATGCTTTAACTATTTTCAAGTCTATGCCAATGCCAAAGGAAAGGGAAGATGATTGGCGCTATACAGAAATAGAAAAATTAAAGCTTGAAAATTTTGAGCCATTTGAATCAAAAGCAGAAATAGCTGTAACAAAGCTGAGTGAAGATTTAGTTGAAAAAGGAATTATATTGACTGATATAAATACAGCATTTGAAAAATATCCTGAAATCGTAAAAAAATATTTTTTCAAGTCAGCAAAAATCGACAAAGATAAATTTGCTGCTTTAAATGCTTCTAATTTTAATAATGGAATATTCTTGTATGTTCCAAAAAATATTGAGTTAGACGAGCCGATAAGAGTTAATTTTGATTTTGATGAAAAGAATAGCATAATTCATAACATAATAGTAGTTGAGCCAAATTCAAAAATTGATTTTATTGAAGAGTATTCAAATAAAGAAATAAGCCAAGAGCAGCTTAATGCATGCGTTACAGAAGTTTTTGCAAATAATAGTTCTAAAATTAATTTTTACCATTTAAACACTTGGACAAAAAATGTTAACAATTTCATAAATATTGTTGGAACAATTGAAAGAGACGCTGCTATAAACTGGATTTCTGGCTGTTTTGGAGGCAAATTAAACAGGCTTAAAATTGATACAATTTTTGATGGGCAAGGATCGCAATGCAATAATATCGGAGTATTCCTAGGCAAAGGAAAAGAGCATATTGATTTCACAACAAATATGTATCATAATACTGAAAACACAGTTAATAATGTGCTGGTTGATGGGATTTTAAAAGATGAGTCAACATCTGTTTATAGGGGTTTGATAAAGATAGAAAAGACAGCTCAAAAAACAAGTTCCTATCTTGAAAACCACATTTTAAAGCTCGGTGACAAGACATTGGCAAACAGCATTCCAAGCTTGAAAATTGAAGCGAATGACGTCAAAGCATCGCATGGTGCAACAGTTGGCCAGATTGATGAAGAGCATTTGTTTTATTTGATGGCAAGAGGTTTGTCAAGACAAGAAGCAGAGAGATTGATTGTTGAAGGATTTTTTGAGCCAGTAATACAAAAAATACCAAGCGAGGAATTAAGGGAGAAGATAAGGGAGATGGTGAGGAAGTGAAATGTCTGAAAAATTAAATTTATGGAAGCACCATGTGTCAGAACATTTTCCTAGTGGCTACACACCAAAAGGAAGAATAGACGGAGCAGGTGTTGGAGGACATATGCAGGAAAATTTAGCACAACTTATTGAGTATTTAAGAAAAGAGGGTAGGCAATGGAGTATTGCTAAAATTGAATGTGAACTAACTGATGTTATACCAGATCTTACAATAGGCAATGGTTGGTATAAAGCGCTTCGTGATTTACCATCACAAGAAGGCTTTATGCCTTTGGAAGAAGCTGAAAGAAGATATTTAAGTTAAAATAAAAAATGCTAAAAACCAAAACTTTATTTGATGTTGAATCAATCAGAAAAGACTTTCCTATTTTGCAGCGCAAAGTACATGGAAAGCCATTGGTTTACTTAGACAATGCTGCCACTTCCCAAAAACCAAAGCAAGTTATCGATGCAATCGATTTCTACTACAAAAACTATAATGCAAATGTGCATAGAAGCATTCACCAGCTTGGAGAAGAAGCAACAGCGAAGTTTGAGGAAGCTCATGAAAAGATAGCTGATTTTATTAATGCAGAATCTTATCAAAACATCGTAGTCACAAAAGGCACAACTGAATCATTAAACCTTGTTGCTTATTCTTTAACAAGCAATTTGAAAAAAGACGATGAAATTGTTATTTCGCAAATGGAGCATCACAGCAATTTAGTTCCATGGCAGCAATTGGCAAGGCAAAGAGGATTAAAATTAAAATTTATTGAAATTGACAAAGATGACAAACTTGATGAGGAAAGCATTAAAAAAAATATTACAAAAGGAACAAAGATTGTTTCATTGACTCATGTATCAAATGTGCTTGGCACAATAAACCCTGTTGAAGAAATAGCAAAAATTGCACATGAAAATAATGCTTTAATTGTTGTAGATGGTGCTCAAGCTGCTCCTCACATGGCTATTGATGTTAAGAAGCTTGATGTTGATTTTTATGCATTTTCCGGCCACAAAATGCTTGGTCCTACTGGTATAGGAGTTTTATACGGCAAAAGAGAATTACTAGAGGAAATGCAGCCATTTTTATATGGTGGTGAGATGATAAAAGAGGTTAGATTTGATGACACTAAGTTTAATGAATTGCCGTGGAAATTTGAAGCTGGAACACCAAATATTGCAGAAGCAATTGGATTAGGTGTTGCAATTGATTACCTCGATAAAATTGGAATAAAACAGATAAACCAAAGAGATAAAGAACTTGTTGAATATGCAATGGAAAAATTAAAGGATGTTGAAGGAATCACGATATATGGTCCACAAGAAAGAGGTGCTGTAATTTCATTCAACATTCATGGTGTGCATGCACATGATGTTTCGCAAATATTAGACAGTGAAGGAGTTGCAATAAGAGCAGGCCATCATTGTTGCATGCCTTTAATGAGTATTTTAGGAATAGCTGCAACAGCAAGAGCTAGCTTTTATTTATACAACACAGAACAAGAAATTGACACTTTCATTAACGCGATACATAAAGTAAAAAAAGTATTTGGTGTTTAGTAAAGAATTAAAAATAAATTTTAAAATTTAATACGTCGCTTCGCGACATAAGTTACACTCGGCGAAATTTGTCTGAGTTGAACGCGAGCGTGAGATGTTTGCGAGCATGCGAGCAAACTCGCATGCAACTCAACGCGATGCGTTCTCGCACGCAACTCACTAAATTTCGCCTCGGAATATTGCAATAAATAAGCGAGGCATTGCGATGTGGCAAAACAGCAATGCCGAGCACAAGAGTTTGCGAACGAAGTGAGCGGATTGAATGCAAAATAAAAAATTATAGAGAAATAATTAAAAATGGATTCAATAGAGTTAATGTATCAAGAAAATATACTTGATCATTATAAAAATCCAAGAAATTTTGGCAAGATGGATAATGCAAGTGTACATCATCACGAATACAATCCACTTTGCGGAGATGAAATTGACTTGTTTTTGATTATAGATAAAAATAAAAATGTTGTTGATGTCAAATTTTATGGTAAAGGCTGCGCAATTTCACAAGCAAGCGCATCAATGCTAACTGAGCAGATAAAAGGCAAAAGCATTGAAGAGCTTAAAAAAATGGCAAAAGAAGATATTTTAGATATGCTTGGCATTCCAATAAGCCCTGTAAGGCTTAAATGCGCTTTATTATCATTAGATACATTAAAAAATAGCATATTGATTTTTGAGAACTATGTAGATAGATATTAAAAACTTAAGTTTAAACATTGTGAACAAAATGACAGACGAACTAATCATTAAGGACCTGCATGTAAGTGTTGAAGGACAAAGAATCTTGAATGGAGTAGATTTAGTTGTAAAGAAAGGACAAGTCTGTGCTTTGATGGGACCAAATGGCTCTGGAAAATCAACTTTGGCTTACACCTTAATGGGTCATCCAAAATACACTGTCGATAAAGGGGAAGCTTGGTATAAAGGTCAGAATATCTTAGAGCTTAAACCAGATGAAAGAGCAAAGCTTGGATTGTTTTTATCATTTCAATATCCTCAGGAAATTCCAGGAGTTTCTGTTTCAAATTTTTTGAGGACTGCTTGCAATGCAGTTAAGCAAAACCAAATAAGCGTGCCTGATTTCGTTAAATTGCTAAAAGAGAAAATGAAATTGCTGAAAATAGATGATTCATTCAGCAGGCGCTACTTGAATGAGGGCTTTTCAGGTGGAGAGAAGAAAAGAGCAGAAATTTTGCAATTGGCAGTTCTGCAGCCGGAAATGGCCATACTTGATGAAACAGATTCTGGCTTGGACATAGACTCATTAAAAGTAGTAGCGCACGGTGTTAACACATTACTAGGACCAAACTTAGGAGTTTTAATTATTACTCATTATCAAAGAATTTTGAATTATGTTACGCCTGACAGAGTGCATATAATGGTTAAAGGCAAAATAGTGAAAAGTGGCGGCAAAGAGCTTGCACATGAGCTTGAAGCAAAAGGATATGACGAAATAATTAAAGAAAGTGAAATTGAGGTTTAAAAATGAACAAAGGTGCAGTCAAGTTTTTTGAAGAAAAGTTAAAATATGAAATTGATCCTTATACTGTAAGAAAAATAGTTGATGCAAAAGATGATAAGTACTTAATCGTTGATGTCAGAGATTCAGACTCATATAAAGCTGGTCATGTACCTACTGCTACTAATGTTCCAAGCAGAGAATTTGAGCAGCATTTAAATAAACTGCCAAAAAATAAAACTTTGATATTTTATTGCTACCATGTTGTATGCTTTGCTGCACCAAAAGTTGCATTAAAATTTGCCGAAAAAGGCTATGAGGTTATGGAAATGGTTGGTGGCTTTGATGAATGGCAAAAGCACGGCCACCCGATTGAGAAATAAATTTAGTATTTTTAATCATAATAAACAAAAAATATTTAAACATCGGAATTCCATCTTATCTATGATAGATGGTTTCGTAAACTCAACCAATATACATTGTTGGAATTCCGAGTGTGCTCAAAAACCACTGAATAACATTTGCGTTAGCAACATGCCACCAGTCTCTGACTGGTGGTTTTTGACACAAATGAAAATATAAATCAAATAAAATGCAACAACAAACAAAAGAAGTTATAATAACCCTGACAGAAAAAGCTGCTAATAAAGTAAAATCATTGCTAGAGAAAGAAAATAAGCAAGATTATGGATTAAGAATTGGCATAATGTCAGGCGGTTGTTCTGGTTACATGTATGATATTGGCTTAGAGAAATCTCCAAAAGAAAACGATACGGTATTTGAGGACAAAGGAGTTAAAATTTTTATGAATCAAGAAAGTATAGCATTCATGAAAGGCTCTACAATCGATTATGTTGAGTCATTGCAAAATTCAGGTTTTAAGATAAATAATCCAAATGTCAAAACAAGCTGTGGTTGTGGGCATTCTGTTGGATAGATTTTAATAATATTTATTAATTAAAATTAATTTCTTTATTAAATTATGAGCAAAATTAAAGTTAATGTATTTATAGACAAGTTAAATAAAAATACTTACTTGGAATTAGATAGCAACTCAACAGTTTCGGATTTATTTAAAAAATTAAACATAAACTCAGTCACTGTGATTATATCAAGAAACAATGAGTTAATATTGGAAGATGAGAAATTAAATAATAATGACGAAATAAAAATTTTAAGTGTGATTTCAGGAGGTTAATTTTTTAAGTCATTCTAAAAAATATTTAAAATAATATTTAAAATAAAAATAAAATGAACTGTTGCAATGAAAAACCTATAATTGCATTGTATGCTGGAGAAAAGCTGTGCAAGCATCATTTTTCAGAATATTTTGAAAGCAAAGTCCTAAAAACAATAAGGGAGTTTGATTTAATTGAAAAGCAGGAAAATTTAGGCGTAGCTTTGTCTGGCGGCAAAGACTCTTTGACTGTTTTGCATATATTAAATAAATTGTCAAAGCAAAATCCAAAAATAAAAATAAATGCTGTTGCAATTGACGAGGGCATAGAAGGCTACAGGAATAAAACATTAAAAACAGCAAAAGAATTCTGCCAAAAAAACAATATAAAGTTAAATATTTTCTCTTACAAGGAAGAATTTGGTTTAACTTTAGACGAGATGTTGAAAATACTAAATGTTAGGCCTTGCATAATTTGTGGTATTTTTAGAAGATATTTATTAAACAAAAAATCTCGCGAATTAGGATTGACAAAATTAGTGACTGGACATAATTTAGATGACGAATGCCAGTCCATTTTGATGAATCAAATGAAGAATAACATCGAGGCAAGCGCAAGACTAGGCCCAAAAGTCGGTTTAATAAATGATAATAGATTTGTTCAAAGAATAAAGCCATTGTATTTATGCACAGAAAAAGAGGCAACAACTTATGCTTTTATAAACGGATTGCTTGATGAATTTACTGAATGTCCAAATGTAGTTCAATCCTTTCGAGCGCAAGTCAGGGATATGCTAAATGAAATGGAGCAGAAATTTCCTGGCACTAAATATTCAATTGTAAACTCATTTTTGCAAGTGCTGCCATTATTAAAACAAAAATTTAAATATGAAGAAATTAAAGTTTGTGTTAAATGCAGCGAGCCAAGCGCAAATGATATTTGCAATGCTTGTGTTTATTTGGAAAAGTTAAGAAAAAGTTTAGTTGAGGTAAATTAGATGTATAAATGGTACAAGCCAATAGCACTTGCGTCTTTATTAGTAATAGCACAGCCACAATTTAGCTTAGAGAATATACTTAATAAAAGTTCTATAAGTAGTGACAGTGAGCTAAAACCTGTGTTAAGTCAGTTAGAGCTTGATTTATATAAAGTAGCAACAGTCAGCTTTTTAAATGAGGATGGAGATGGCTTAAAAAAGTATGAATTAAAACTAAGTGATGATGGTTCTATAATAGCTGGTTTTAAATATTTTCTTAACCCAAAAGAAATTGCTCAACATGTAAAGAGGATACTGTACATTACAGACAGAAAAGCCTTCCTTATATTATACATAGATGATTGGAAAGATTCCGAAAATGTCATTGCCGCATACGAAGTTAATAGAGATGATTACAAGTCATATCTAGATGCATGGTACAAACATTACTTAAGAAAACAAGAAGAAATAGAACAAAGTGAAGGCACCAGAGCCAAAGTTTAATTTAAAAATAGAAAATTATTTATGTACTCGAGTATACTACTTCTGAAGTGAGTAAAAATGGTATTAGAAATTGCTTTGGCATATATGTTGAATACATATCCTGCATTAAAAACTACTGAGAAATATAGGCATACTCAATTGCAACCACCAGCGATTGTTGAAACTTATAGACCTTCTAATATGTTGGAAACTTTAGTAAAACAAAATCAAGACGGCGTTGCAACACTAGATAAGAGTTCTTACCCAAAAATTATAGAAGAATTGAAAATGCGTTCTGGACAATCTGAGAAAGCATTCGTAAGATTTGACGATAGTTTGGTGGAACTTTGGACTAAAGATGGCAAGGTTATTGCCGGTCTTTTTTATTCTTTAGATTCTCATAATGAACAATCTAGTTTAGACCAATTAGTCGATCCTGTAGGAAGATTAGTCATTTTTTACAAAAGTCTTCCTATAAATACTTCTAACTATTGGCAAGACATAAATAGAATTGAGTCTGTAGCTCCGTTGAACTCGGATATTCAACAACGATTAGATGAAAGTTATAATTCATATAAGAACTCACAAAGGATTATAGAAGAAATAGAAAAGTTACAAGAACAACGAATAAGAGACGAAGGAAAAATAATGCTTGCTCAAACTTTAAGGTAAACAAAAACTATTTATATAATCATATTCTACCATTTTTGGAGGTGGTTTTAATGCATACATTACCAAAATTACCATATGCGTATGATGCACTTGAGCCTTATATTGATGAGCGAACAATGACAATTCATCATATAAAGCATCATCAAGCTTATATCGACAAACTTAATGGAGCGATAAAAGGAACTAAATTTGAAAATATGGATGTTAATGAGGTTCTAAAAAAGATAAACGATGTGCCTGAAAATATAAGAACTGTTGTTAGAAATCATGGCGGTGGTCATAGCAATCATTCTTTTTTCTGGCAAGTAATGGCGCCGAATGCAGGTGGTGTTCCTAGCGAAGCAATTGGTGATTCAATAAACAAAACTTTCAGCAGCTTTGACAAATTCAAGGAAGAGTTCACAAATGCTGCAATGACTATATTCGGTAGCGGTTGGGCTTGGTTAGTTATTAAGGATAATAAGCTTGAAGTAATTAAGACGCCAAACCAAGATTCCCCTTTAATGGAAGGTAAGATTTCTTTGCTTGGTATTGATATGTGGGAACATGCATTTTATTTGCTGCGACAAAACAGAAAGAATGAGTATGTTGATGCTTTTTGGCATGTAATAAATTGGAAACAAGTTAATAAAAACTATGAGAATGCTAAAAAGTGATTAATTATTTTTATTTTATTATTTCTTTTTTACACTTGCTTTATTTTTCTCAGAAATCTTCACAACAAAATAATATATCATTGCACCTAAAAGCTGCAAAAATATTATAACAAGCACCCAAACAATTTTCTCAACATCCTTCTTAAAATCCCTTTTTAAGCAATCAATTAGCATCCATAGCCAGAATACAAAAAGAAGTGCCACAACAATCAAAGCAAATAACCCAAGCCCCATAAACAACCCAAAGCTATGCATTCCAAATAAATCAAATGCATCATCTTTTCTAAAGTAACCAAACGCTTTTGCTAAATTGATTGCTAAAATAGAAATAAGAATTAATGTTATTACCTTTGTTAATTTGCCCATATTAGCTACAATTGACATTATAATATTTAAAATTTACTATTCAATATCCTCATCTTCAGCTTGTACTTTCTTTTTTGTTTCTTTCAACTTTTTAGTTATTCCTATTTTTTTATGACATTTCTGACATTCAAAAACATAAGAAGGCACACCCTCAAAGATTTTTCTTTTGTACTCAGTTGTTGTTTTGCCTTCATTGTTGCAGTGGGGACATTTATATTCAACATTAAGGATTAAGTTATTTTCGACTTGCTCATTGCTTTCTTGATGGTTGCAAGAATTGCAAATATAATAGTCAGCTTTCTTATCAACTTTTCCACCTTTTTTAAGTGGTTTGCTCATAGAACCTTTTTTGCATTTTTGACATTGTTTTCTGAAGACCCACGCTATTGCTTTACCAGAATCTATTATTCTATTTGTGAAGTATATACATTCTTCTATACTGTTAGGCTTTTTCAATGGCATTTTAATTTAAAACTCTTAATTTCTTCCAAATGTCAACTGCTTCTTCATAAGTTAATTCACTCAAATCTTCTTCGCTAAGATTAGTTTTTTTCTTGAATTCTTCTTTATATATCTCTAATGTACTATTTTTAGGGCATAAATTGTTTATAAGGCTACCATCCCTTCTTGCATCTCTTGATACTTGATAAAATGTTGCATTCAAGAATAAAGCATTTTTCTCTGACAAATTTGCTAACTTTGCTTCCTCTGGATATTCATCGATAAATTCCCTTAATAATTCAACAGCCTCAAAGCCTTTCAATGCTGAGCTATTTCTTAATGATGATGATTCTATGATAAGCGGTCTTGATTTGCATCCAAATCCATATTTTGTAGTGCCGCTTCTGCCATATTTCTGGCTTTCAATGTAAAGCTTTTCAGCTTCAAGATTAAGCATTCTGTAGCCAATAACATAAGTAAAAGGTTCTTGTCCATTGATAAGCTCTGTTTTTTTTAATTCAGCAAAATCATTCAACATTAAATCAATTTGCTGAATAGTGTTAGGATAAGTCTCCATAGTTGTATTATAATCAAAATTAACTTTTCTTATTTCCTTAAGACCATATTTAAAGTCTTTTATTTGAGTACAACTAGCAATAAAAATCAACAACACAATTGTTAAAATTTTTTTTTTCAATACAACCACCTTAACTTAAGTTACCGAAATATAAGCTACTCTTATTTAATATTTTCGGAAAAATGTTTTAATATGATAACCTTACTTTTTGTGGGGGTTTGTGACATTAATAATTTTACTTTTTCAATTTTTTGCAAAGCAGCCCTTTTCTTATAAGTACCATTATAAAATTATCTGAACAAAATTAGTTATATATGCAAAGCCATACGCTTTATATGAAGAAAATCGGAGATTTTCAAATACAAATCCTCCAAAAATGCTCAAGCATTTTCGATAGCTTTATATATATAAAATAACTACTGGTTAATAATTACAAAATGAAAGTAGTTATTTTTGCCCTAGTATTTATGCTTTTAGTAGCTGCGGATATATCTGCTGCAGGCCTGGGAATTACCGAAATAGACTTTAATGTTGACTATGATGAAGCTTATACTTATCGCGTAGAGAACAGAGACAGAATCAGCTCTGGCTCTGTGTCTGTAGCTAATAATTCAAAAATAGATGCAGATATACTTCCAGGCTCTAATTTTACATTTACAGTAAGAGTGGAAAATACATTTCAAGGTGAAGACCCTGATTTGAGAGGCGTGTTTGTAACAGCAACTATAGAAGACATAGATGATGGTGCTGATTTGGAAGAGGAAAGTATAGATTTTGACCTTGAACCAGGCAATGACAACAGAGTTGATGTGAAATTTGATATTCCTTTGGATGTTGAAGCAGGCACCTATAATGTTGTGCTGGAAGCAGAAGGTGAAGACAGAAATGAAACATCATACAAAACAAAGTTAAATTTAAAATTAGAAGTAAAGAAACAGAGTCATGACATAAGAATTACAAAAGTTCTTTTAACTCCAACTATTATTGATTGTGATAGAAATGCTAAGCTAACAGCTGAAATAACAAATGCAGGCTCAAATGCTGAAAATGAAGTTGCTGTAGAATTTAAGGTTGTTGGTCTTGGAATAAATTCAGTTGACAGAGACATAAGGTTAGAATCTTCAGATGAGGCAAGCGAGGAAGAAAAGAAGCACATTAAAACATTAAACATAGAAGTGCCATCTTTCTTTAGAGCAGGAACATACCCTATTTTTGTAAACCTTTACTGGAAGAATTTTGTATTATTCGACCAGAAGACTGTTGATTTAGTGGTTAGAGATTGCGTATCTGCAAGCAAGGTAACAACAGAAGAGGCTAATAAAACAGGAGAAGTTCAAGTAATTAAGCCTGAGGAAGAAAAAGAATCAGAAGTAACAAAGGGAATAGTTCCAAGAGAAGAACTAATCACAGCAACAAGCGAAATAAGCTTAGGCTCTCCTTTGTTGTTATCTCTCTTATTAGGAGGCCTTTTCATTACAATACTTTATATATCAATTATTATGGGGCTTATTAAAATTAGGAAGATATAATAAGTTTTTTATTTTCCATGCTCTATCAATCTTCTCATTCTCTGCACAAAGTCTTCTGCAATTTTGTGATATCTATCAAACTCTTCTCCTTTAATCTCGACAATCTCTCGATGAGTCACCATCTTCATTAATTTGTAAAAATTTCTCATTACAACAACATACTTGTGTTCAAGCAGCTTTCTCTTGACTAGCTTTTGCTCCATCAAGTCTGCTACATGCTCTGGAGTTGGCGGAATCTCGCCAATTTTCATCAAGGCTGCATGTGCAGCATCTATGACAGCCCAATAAAGATCAATAACTGCCTGCAATAAATGCCATTTTGAGTTATGCAATGTATTTGGAGCTCTTGTATAGTAAGTCCATATACTCTCTTGTGTTGGCCTTATCCTTCCCCTTTTTAGCAAAGCTTGTAACGGATCAAAAAATCCAGAGTCAATTAAGGCTACACCATCTCTTAAGAGATTGATAGCAATAGGATCACCATTTCTCATATACTCCCAGAATGAAGTAAACCTTAGTGTTGTAATATGCAGCTTTGTTGAAATCCTAACAATAGTCTTTTGTACAATTAACCTATAAGCTTCAACTACTTCAGGAGAAAAACTAATCATTAAATCGTCTATGATTACAAGAATATCAATGTCACCGCCAGGACCTTTTGTTCTACGAGCAGTAGAACCAAAAATCACAACAGCCCTTATAAAGCTTCCTAGCTCCTTATAGATTTCATTAGCAAATCTGTAAGCTGCGTCAATATCCTCTTTGTAATAGCGCTCAAGGTTAGGATGCTCTTTCCTAGGAATATCAAATTTCATTATAAACCTCTTTTTTATTATGTGTTGTCTTAGTTGTTTATAAAATTATTGCAACTATTTAAAAGATTTTGTTGTTTTCTATAAATAGTGACATTCTCTTAGATTTTATTAAATAATTGAGATACTAGTAATTATGTTTTACTCTAGCAGAAATATCTTTTTCGTAGCTTATCTCTCTTTTCCATATCGATGCAACCAATGGGTCTTTTCCAATTTCATTTATAATTTCTATATAGCCCATTAATCCATATTTTTTCTTATTATATTCTATCCTCATATACAGGCTACTTAAAATTGTGTCACCCCATTCATAAGTTCGCGATCCCCTTACTCTTAATAAATGCAATTTTTCTTCGTTGTCCAATAAAGTTCCATATTGGTCATAGTAATCTCTTTTTACTTTTTTCTTTCTTATTAAATATGCTAATATTAATAATTTATGGGCTAATAAGTTAAAATAAACAAATGTATCATGTCTCCATTCAGTTTGTTGATAATTCAAATTATAATCTCGATGCCTTCTTAATTGCCTTTGTAAAAATTTATAATACATATCTCTCTCTTCTTTTGCAACTATCAGCCCATAATCTTTTTCACAGGATTTAATAACATCATCTAAAGTGTTAACTTTATCACCTTGAATTTTTACCTTATTTTTAGTTATAAGCTCAGATTTCATGCTCAGTAAAAAGAAATAGAGCATATTTATTAAATGTTACTATCATTAAAATAGACATTTCAAAGACTGAATTTCAATTTTCTATAAACCAAAACATTATAAAAACTTAAATAATTCTTTTTATATGCTTCAACAACTTCAACAAGTATTTCACTCAATCACTAAATCTCTCGAAGTTCTTTATGTAGTTGAAGGCACTAAGCCTTGCGCTCGAATTCTTGTTTTTGAAGATGAGTTAAGTAAAATTATTAATTTTTTAAATAAAAATAAGATTTATGCATCAATTTCAGATTTCAAAGTTATAAAACAAAATTTACAAAGTGAGTTCTATTCTGATAAGTCAGTAAAAATTCCTAAAGATTTTGCTCAGAAAGGTTATTTTTTTATTTATTTATCAAAAAATAAAGAAATAGCTGAAAAAGCAAAAATTATGGAAGAAAATAGCGACCATAAAGAATTAGGCGTGTTGCTCGGTTATCCAAAATGTTGCTGTGAGTTTTTTGAAAATAATTTTAACGAGGATAACGTAGATTTAACATTAAAAACTTTGGAGAATTCTAATGGTAATGAGTTTCCATTTTATAATAATATTGCAGCAAGACATTTTGATGTTGCTTTGTTAAGCCATTTTCCGCATAATTTTGATTGTGAACCATCGATGGGGATAGCAAAAAATAATTTTAAAACAATACAAAAATATTCAAAACAACTTGCAACTTTTTTTTTAACAATTTTGCAGAGTGTTGTTATTTATACAATAGGTGAAGGTGTCTTTTCATTAAGAAAGTATGAAAAAATTGGAAATGAAATCATTTACAATGACATTCTAACTACATCCAAAGCTAAATTATACTATCTATTATCATCAAATAAGAAATTAGAAATTATTGATAAAAATAGCTTTTCAGTAGGTGATGTAAATATAAGCGATCTTCAATATGGAGTAATGGTGTTTACTTAGAATATAGTGCTATTAATGTACCATTTATTAAAAAACTTGCTTCTTTTTTCAAAAATCTTGGATGGAAATGGTGGCCATAATGTACAAGCTTGCCTTTCATTTCTCTGAGCAATTTATTTTCTAGGCCTCTTTCTAAAGGTGTATCTGGGCTTAAAAATAAGAGGTCATATTTTGAAAAATTATGCTCAAAGAAATCTTTGTTGTGAAATGTTATGTTTTTTAATCCAAATTTTGATTGCATTTCAACCGCTTTATTATGCAAAAAATTATCTATTTCTATACCCTCAGCATTATCGCAAAATAAGGATGCTATCAAAACAACCTTTCCATCGCCACTTCCAATATCTAAGAAATTTTTGAATTGACTCAGCCTTATTCTTTCAAATGCTTCATATATTTCATCAGAAATAGCAGCATTCCAGAAACCTTTTTGGGTGCTCCACATAGGCAGTTTGCCATTTTTTAAAAGGCTCTTATAAAAATTATCATACTCCTCTTTTATTTTGTTGAATATTATATCACTCATTTTTATTATAGTCAACCAACAAAGTAATTAGGTGTTATGCATAATTTGTTGTTGACTGTCAAAAATTGTAAATTCATCAAAAATCAGTGAGATGCGAGTGAAGCTCGAGTTGCACGCGAGAACGCGTGCTCGCGTTCATGGCGAACTCGCTCACATTCGACTGATTTTCGAGTGTGCTCAAAAATACTTGGCATTTTTGACATTTGAGTATGATCGAAAATTCAGAATAGAATTTTCGACATATTACGAAGCCACAACTATTACTAATAATTTCTGTGGTTGAGTATGAATAGGATTATAAACTGCTTAATATTAAAATTTATTCTTTTAAAAATAAATAGAAAAAAAAATAAAATTTAGGAACTAATAACTTGTTATTGTGATCTTAGTACCTTTTTCTTTTGCTGTAACAGTCTCTGCAAAAAACTGGGCGTCCTTCTTTTGGCTGAAATGGCACTTCTGCATCATTGCCGCATTCAGAACACTTTATCTTATGCATAGATCTGCTCTCAAAACTTCCGTAACGCATTTTTCTCCCTCGTATTAATTAGTTACACGAAATTTACTAGAAATAGCAATTCCGATGT
>CAZRRL010000018.1:0-15227 GCA_964602555.1 uncultured Methanosarcinales archaeon
TAGTAGTCATGATTTTTCTTTCACTTGTAAACTCTATTTCATCAATTCTTTGATATTCTACTTCAAGCTCTTCTTTTATCAATCCAGCTTTTGCAGCACTCACAATCAAAGCACCTTCTGTTGGATCGCCAACTAAATTGTCATTTTTAAGCTCTGCATTGTTGTTTAATGCCCCTATTCTTAGTAAAAGCTCGATTTCATCAATGCTGACTTGTTTATTTTTGTGCAAGAACTGACCTTTTGTTTCAAATCCAACTCCAGTAACATCGATTATTTTCCCGTTGACAAAAATTTTCTTAACTGTCATTTCATTTGCTGTTAATGTGCCTGTTTTGTCCGTGCAAATAACAGTAGTTGAGCCTAAAGTTTCAACGCTTGGCAGTCTTCTAATTAAAGCATTTCTCTTAAGCATTCTTTTTGTGCCTAATGCTAAAGAAATTGTAACAACTGCTGGCAATCCCTCTGGAATTGCAGCAACTGCTAAAGAAACAGCAACTATCAGCATCTTTAGTAAAGGTGCTTTATGAACTAAAAGACCTGCCACAAAAACAATAACTGCAATGGCAATTGTTACTATGCCTAGCTTTTTTCCAAGCTCGTCCATTTTTTTCTGTAAAGGCGTTGGCTCTGGCTTAACTTCCTGTATTAAGGTTGCTATTTTTCCTATTTCTGTTTGCATGCCAGTAGCAACAACAACAGCTGTTGCTCTGCCACTCACAACAATTGTGCCAGAAAAAACCATATTTTTTCTATCTGCTAAATCAGTTTTTTGTGGCAATTCTATAATATTTTTCTTTACTGGTTGAGACTCGCCTGTTAAAGCTGCTTCTTGGGTTTTTAAATTAAAAATCTCGATTAGGCGAGCATCTGATGGCACTTTGTCTCCTGTTTCCAAAAATATTATATCGCCTAAGACTAATTGTTTTGCATCAATTTCCTTTTTCTGTCCATCTCTTAAGACAGTTGCTTTTAGTGAAGCTAATTTCTTTAAAGCTTCTATCTCTTTTTCTGCACGATATTCCTGAATAAAACCAAGAACTGCAATCAAGATTAGTATTACTAATATGACAATTGCGTCAATATACTCTTTAAGAAATGCAGAAATTATTGTTGCTGCAATTAATATCCACACAACAACACTATTAAACTGTTCAAGAAAAATTTTCAGAGGTGAAATTTTTTCGCCTTCTTTTATTTCGTTTAAGCCATATTGCTTAAGCCTTTCATCTACCTCTGATTGGGAAAGTCCTTTATTTGATGTTTTTAGTTCTTTGAAAACATCTTGAATTATTTTATAATGCATTTTAAAAATAATTCCCAGTATTGCTTATGTTGTCTTCTTTTCTTTTTGTTCTCATTTCCTTCAATTTTATAATAAAATATTCTAAGCAGTCTAACCCACAAAAGCTTGCTTTCTTTTTGAAATCATCAGGTCCAAATATTAAAGTATAATTATTTGTTTTGTAAAAATTCAGTGTGTTTGAGCAAGTTGCGCATATTTTTTCATGCTCTTTTAGCCTTTTTTTGATTTTTTCTTCTAGCAATCTTTTGAGAGTTATAGCACCACTATCCAAATCTTGCTTAAATCTCATTAACTCGTTGTAATCTAATATATCAATTAATTCCTCAAACTTCCTGCCCATTTAGTTCACCTCATTGTTTTAATTTTATTTTTGTTTATCTTAAATCTTCAATCCGTGCTTCGCACATATTTTTGTGCTCGTCGTAACTTTTCTGGCATTAAGTTACTCCTCGCCTATTATATACACTAATTCAATTACAAGGGGTTACCCTCATTGGGCTTACTGCCAAGGGTTGCTCTCGTTATTGTTTTGAAATTTTTTTGTTTATTGATTTTATTGAATCGTTTTATTGTGCTATCATCTGATGTATTTAATCAAAACCTTATTTCTCACCTCCTCTTTCCTCAAATTTTATGTACCATTTGTTTGATTCTTCGTCATAAGCAAAAATGACATTGTACTTCTTATTTTTATCAAGAGCAAAGAGAAGTGGCATTGGAATTGTAGTCTCAAAACTAGAGCCTCGCTTATAGAGTTTTCTTTTAAATTCCGTTGGCATTTTACTTATTTTTTTACTTAATAAATTACTTATTTTTAATGTTTTCTATGTTTCGATGTTTATTTGAAGAAACTCTACTTATTTTTATACTTATTTAAATACTTATCGATAATATTTTATATTACTTTAATTTATTTTTTTAAATGCAAAAAATAGCTATCATAGCTTCTTCAAAAGATCCTGCAGGAATTAATATAAGAAATCAATTGATTGAATTATTTAATTTTGAAAAGATAAATGAGAAATTTGAAAATAATGAAATATTCCAATATGAAAATATAAAAAACAAAATTATAAAACTTTATTTAACAAATCAAGATTTAATTTTTGCAGAAAACATTGATAAAAAAATTAATGCTGATATTTTTATTTTTGCATCAAAGCATAGAAGCAAGGAAAACACACCTTCTTTTACAGTGCACCCAATTGGCAACTGGGACAAAGCTGAATTTGGTGGGGAAGAAAGAAAACTTTGTTTTTCTTCGGCTATTCTATTGAAAAATTTATTTGTTGAATTAAATAATGTTGCGAAAGAATCAAATTATGAATTAACTTTAGAAACAACACACCATGGTCCTTATATTGAAAAACCAGCTGTTTTTGTAGAGATAGGAAGCACAGAAAAGGAATGGAATGATAAAAAAAGCGGAGAAATAATCGCAAGAACAATAATGAATGGGTTAAGTAACCAAAATGAAGATTATAAAAGTTGCATTTTAGTAGGGGGTGGGCATTATAATCAAGCAGCCAATAAAGTAATGTTAAGAACAAATTATTCTGTTGGGCATATTTGTCCTAAATACGCTTTAGAACATATAGATGAAGAAGTGCTGCTCCAAGCAGTTAATAAAACAATTCCAAAACCCGATATTGTTTTATTAGATTGGAAAGGGCTGGGAAAAGAAAAGCAGAGGATTCTCAATTTATTAAAAGATTTGAATTTTGAATTTAAAAGAACTGATCAGATTTTGAAGGATTAGAAAATTTTAAATACATCTAATAAAAAGAATTAAATTGATAATAATGGGATTTTGGTCATTTGTTTATGGTTTTATTCCAGATGTTTGGTTTAGTGGAATGAATTTGAGGTCTTACACAGGCGTTATACTTGTTAACTCCATAAGGGCGAGGAGAAGGGACAGGACGTTAATGAAGGCTTTAAATAGGTTAAAAAGAAAATATACTCCAGATAAACTTGCTGAATTATATGAGCAATATTCAAGTGCTAAAAAACTATCATCAAGAAAGGAAGAAAAAAATAGAAGGAAATTTGAAAGAAAGCTCGAGAAATTTATTAATAATTTTGTGAATGATTACCAAATTTTTAGAAGTTATTATCTAGATGCTTTAAGGCTTATATTCCAGTCTCTTTTAAGTGGTAAGCGTGAAAGCAAAAGAGAGTTTACTGACGTTGAAATTTTGTTTGCAGAGTTAGAGAAAAACAAAAATCAGCTAATTTTTCCTTATAAAGAAATACAACTATTCAAGGGTCAATTGCGGCAATTATTGCTAGATTTGTCAAATGATATCAGGAGTGATGAGTTATCAGACCGTAGACTTGAAAAAGGAGGCTATCCAGTTGGTGTTTCTTATTTTTCTTTTTTCTCACCTAAAAGACGGTGGTCTAGGAGAAAAGTTTATAGAAAGGAAAAGCGAGAAGTAAAAGTCTTAGGTAAAGAGTTATCTTTTTATGAGAAACTGTTAGATAAAATTAATCAGGAGCTTCAAAGCGGAGTTCGGCAGGATTTTTTATTTCTATTGATAGAGTTTTTCAAAAGAGTTGATATTGCAGATAAAAGAATGGAGAACATAAAACAAGATCTAGAATTAATATTAAAAAAATTATGGGACGAAGTTGAAAATGTTAAAAAATCATTAAATAGTATTTTGACTTTACTTAGAAATGAACCACAAATAAAGGAAAATCCTGAGCTTAATAAAGTAGGAGAAGATATTTCTAGGTTAGAAGAAGTTTTCCAAAGAATAATTAAGCAAGATTTCAAAAATACAGAAGCTCTTAGAGTAATGCTTGATATTGTACTAAAAGAAGGTAATGTTGTAATGGCAGAAATAGAAGAACAGGCTATGAAATTGCAAGCTGCTTGAATTACTTCTTCTTCTCCTCTTTCTTCGGAGCTTCTTTCTTTGCTTCTGCTGCCGGAGCTGCTCCTGGTGCTGGTTTTGCTTCACCTGTAGCTGCTGCGCTTTCGATTGGCAACAATTCCTTAATCATATCATCTGGAATGCCAGCTAATGTTAATTTAGCTTTTATCTCTCCTCTTGGTTTGCCAGCCATTGAAGCAATAATCTCCTTAGCAATTTTCTCAAATTCTACTTTTCTCTTTGCAAGCTCTTCTGCAAGTCTCTTTTTCTCTTCTTCAAGCTTAGCTAGCTCTTCAGCAGTCAACTCAGTTTTCTCCAATCTTATCTCTTCATCATAAAGTCCAGCATCAACATCTTTCAAAGTTTCTTTTGCTGGTTTGCCCTCAACTAATATACCCATTGATTGGCATGTTCCTATGACTTCTTTGACTTTCTCTTTCAATGATTTGCCTAAAGTAGCGCTTTCCTTCATCTTTGCTATTTTGATGACCTGCTCAATAAGAATGTCAGCAACCATTTCATGCTTTGCTTTGCCAGAGCCTTTTTCTAAATTAGCCTCTTTCTTTATCAATCCAGAAGCTGGCGGTGTACCAATTATAATTTCATACTGTTTTGTTTCTTTGTCTATGAAAATCTTTACAGGGACTTGCATTCCTTGAAATGAAGAAGTCTTTTTGTTTATGTCAGACACTACTTGGCCTATGTTAACTCCCATTGGTCCTAAAGCGGGTCCAAGAGGTGGAGCTGCAGTAGCTTTGCCGCCTTCGACCAAAACTTCAACTTTTTCCCTTGACATTTTTATTTGATGATTTTCTATTTTTATAATTTTAAATTATTCAATCCGCTCCGCGAATTCTACCCTCACGAGGCATTAACCTCGCTTACTATACATTGCAACAAATATTCATTTAAAAATTTACCTATACTGCTTCCTCGCCTGTTTCTTCTTCAGAAGCTGGAGCTGTTTCTGTCTCTCTCCTAATGACTTTAACAGCATCCATCTTTACTGTTATTGGTATTGGAACAGCTGCTTCAAGCAACTCAACAACAACCTCTTCTTTTGCTTTGTCTATTCTTGTTACTTTAGCATTTTCTCTTTTAAATGGACCAGATATGATTTCGACAATGTCATTCTTTTGTATGTTCATCTCATGCTTTACTTGCTCTAGCATATGCTCAATCTCTGAGTACTTTACAGGTTGGGCTAAAATGCCTCTTGCATAAGGAATGTTGAAAGCAGCTTGCTCTGCATCTGTTTTAGTAGCAGCTTCTATGAAAATGTAACCTCGCATTCCATGCGGTCTTACAACAGAGTAAACCTCAAGCTTTTTCTTGGTAGCGTTGCTTGTAACAAAGTCCATAACCTGGTCTTCTCTGTTTGCTGTAGTTCTCAATGCAAATATTGTTCCATCTTCTTTAGACATTTTAGCTTACGAACTAGCTCTTTTCCTTTATATAAGAAAAAAACTTGAATATATACAGTATGAATCACCTCTTTATAAATGTTGTTAAAAAAAACAGTACCTCCGAATCATACTCTCAACTTCAATAAAAAATAAACATTAACGATTTAACATTAACGAAAACATTCAATTTTAAAAATAAAATAAACATTGTACAATATCATCCTTCAATACAAATCACTTCTTTGACTTCTTATGTTCTTAGAGCTTACGTTAGTTCTATACTTTCTTTTAATGCAGCTTATCAAAGTCTCAGCAATCACCCCACTAACATCAATCTTAGCAACTTTATTTGGTATTGTATTTGTAGAAATGACATTTATTTCTGCTTTTTTTAATTTGTCCAATGATTTATTGGCAAAAATTCCATGAACACAAATGCAGTATATTTTCTTAGCCCCTAATTTTTTAAGCACTTTTGCAGTTTCTAAAATTGTATGGCCTGTGCTTATAATGTCATCAACAATAACTGCATTTTTATTTCTTAAACCTATTTTTTTGTTTAATTTAACTTCAACGTGATAAGAAGAATATCTTTTTTTCTTTAGTATTCTTGATTCCACACCTAGCATTTCAGCTACACTTTTTGCCCATTTATAGCTTTCTTCATCTGGACCAATAATAACTAGATTTTTTATATTTTTTTTAATATAATCGGCTATCAATGAGTTCGCTGTTAGTTTTTTTGCTTGTATTTTAAAAATGTCTTCTAATTTATTTTTCCTATGTAAGTGGGGATCCATTATGTAGATTGCATCAAAATATTTGTCCATCAATCCTAGAACTATTCTTTGGCTGACTGCTTCACCTTTGTGGAACCTTTTATCTTGCCTTAGATAAGGAAAATATGGTGCGACTAAGTCAATTCTTTTGGCTCCTAACTCACGTGTAGTCTTAGCTGCCAATATAACTTCAACAATGCAATCGCTAATGTTTTTATAAAAAGATTGAATTAAAATGACATTTTCATTTGTTAGTTTGGTATCAAACATTATATGTAGCTCGTCATCAGGGAATTTATCAACTTTAAGTATAGAATGTTTAAATCTCAATTTTTTTGCAATTAAATGGCCTAGATGCCTTCCATGAGAACAGCTAATAAGTAGCATAAAACCTCTTTTTTAAAATTCATTTATAAAATTTTTTAATGTTTTATTAAGCTCAGCGACAATCGCAAGCACGCCATTTTCTGCACTTCTATTGTCATTCGAAAAGGCCATAACTAAAACATCGTTTTTTTCGAAATCAAAATATTTAGCCAATTCATTATAATCCTTGTTATAATTAGACTCTAGGGCATATAGTCTGCCCTCAAACTTAAATACAATTGCCCCATCTGCACCACTCTTAACAGCAATGTCCCTAAGCTTATATAATTCCTTTAACTCTAAAGTGTCTTTTATAAGAATTCCAAATTTCTTAAATTCAGGATAAATATTTTTTGCCTCTACACTCTTTGGCATGCTCATAGAATGAAAAATTTTGTTTAATATCTCATTTCCTTTATTACTCAAAAAATGCCCTTTTTTTGTTGAATCAAGCAGCTTTTTAGATTTTAAGATTGAAAGTATGGTTCTTACTGTACCCTCTCCTAGCTCAAGTTCTCTTGCAAGGTCTTGTCTACCTATTTTTTTGTCTAGCCTCAAAAAGCACCTTACGATGTCTATTTTTGTGAAATTAGGTATATTACCAACCATAAGTTCAATAAAATCAGAATTGCATTTATATCTTTTTCCAATTATAAATAAAGAATGATAAGCTTAAGTGTTACCATTGATAAATAGCAAAAATAGAAAGATTTAAATACCAAAGACTTTTTGCATGCACAGAATGGCTAAGATAAAAGCAAGAGCATTGATATTAAGTCTTGTTATATTTGTATTTTTAGCTAGTGTAGCTCATGCTGCTGGATCAAAGCTATTTTTCTCTGATGTTGATGTGAAAGTAGGAAGCAGAACATCAAAGAATCTAGATGACGGCGACACAATCGATGATGAAGCAGAACCTGGCGACACAGTTGAGTTTAGGGTTGAGGTCCAGAATAATTTTACCAATGAAGAAGATTTGGACATTGAAGATATAACTATTGAAGTTACAATAGAAGGAATCGATGACGGTGATGATTTAGACGATGAAAGCTCAGATTTTGACTTGAGAGCTGGCAGGGATAAGCGAGTGACTATTAAGTTCCAAGTGCCAATTGAGGTTGAAGAGGACAATTTTGATGTATTAATACATGCCGAGGGTGAAGACGAAAATGGCACTGATCATGACGCTGACATGAGACTAAGTCTGGATGTTGAGAAAGAAAGCCATTTGCTTACCATCACAAGACTCTCATTAAGTCCTGCTGAAGTGTCATGCAATAGGAGAAATATGCAATTGGCAACAACTGTGATAAACACTGGAAATGAAGATGAAGAAGATGTAGAGTTCCAAGTGCTGAATACGGACCTTGGTATTGGTTTGAAAGAAGAGATTGATGAATTAACTGCTGAGCCAAATGAGGATGAAAGCCGATACTCAAACACATTTTCCTTTAATGTTCCAAATGATGCAGAATCTGGTAGTTATCCTATAGTATTTAGAGCTGTATATAATGACGGAAGAAAAAAATCTGAGGAAACAGCTACTTTAACGGTTAATGATTGTATAACTGCAAAACCTGAAACTAAAAGAGAGGAAGAAACTGCAGAAGAAGGGGAAGAAGTTGAGGTAATTACACCAACTAGAGGCAGGACAACAACTACTGTAATCGAGCCTACTATACCAACTGGGACAGTTGTCACACAGGAAAGCTTATTTAAGAGCAATGCTTTTGTTGTTGGGATTATAATTGCTGAGATAATAGCGGTTATTATTGGTATTGCACTAATAGTAAGCTTATTTAGGCGAAGATAAGTTTTTTCTTTTTGGTGTCTTCTTTTAATCATAACCACTATAAAGTAGTTATACATAGAAAACTTTAAATATAGGTGATTAATACTTAGAGTGCAAAATGCAACTTGAAAAGCAATTCTTGTCAGACTTAAGGAAATACTTTAGGTTAAACATTTATGAAGTAAAAATATGGACTGCTTTGCTTAGCAGGGGAATTGCCTCTGCTGGCGAGCTAGCTGATATTTCTGGGGTGCCAAGAAGCAGGTGCTATGATGTTCTTGAATCATTAGAAAAGAAAGGCTTCATAATAATGAAAATAGGAAAGCCAATAAAGTACCTTGCAGTCAAACCTGATGTTATTTTTGAAAGAGTCAAGAAAAATATCAGTGAAGAGGCTAATGAATTAGCGATGCAAATAGATAGCATAAAAGAAACAGAAGAATTCAAAGAGTTAGAGCTATTAAACAAAACAGGTGTGCAGCATGTTGACATTTCTTCTATTTCAAAATCAATTGTGGGAAGAACAAGTATTAACAGATTCGCTAAGGAAATGATTTCAAAAGCAAAATCAAATGTTATTGTTGTGGCACCACAAGACCAATGCGATAGAATTGTCAAAATATTAAAAAAGTTTGCACTTAACTTGACTAAGAAAGATATAAGAATAAAGCTTTATTGCCATTACAACAAGATGCTTTTTAAGAAGTTACAAAATATAGAGCATACAGAATACAATCCAAATGCAATGTTTGTTAGCGTCGATGGAAAGGATATCCTTTTTATGGCTGCCAGCTATAATGTTGCGTCAGATTACGAAGTTGCTATCTGGATAAGCAGCCCTTTTTTTGTTAACGCTGTAAATGTTCTTTTTGAGGAAAGTTTAAATAAGAAATAATAAAAACTGTTGAATTTTATTTTGTCTTAAAAATAATTAATTAAAATGGACCTAGGAACAAAAATAACATCTGACCACGAAAAGGCAAGGCCACCAATAATTTCTGACCCTACCTTATCTGTAATATTGTATATGTTACCTACTGAAGATACTCCAAAGGATGTAAGCCTGGGACAATTAAAGCATAATGATTTTACACCGTATCGGGTAGATTATATTAACATAGTATCTGGTAATAAAATAACTTACAATGTAACTAAATCTGGACTTAATAAAATTCAAAGTGGAACTCATCCACTGAAATTGGAACTCGGTACAGATTTAGAATTTGCTAAAGAAGAATCTTATCACGCATCAGGGATACCTTTCGACTTCAGAAGTGGGACTGCAGCTGCTCTCAGAAGAAATTATAGGTCTAGGGATAACACCTCACAGGAGTAACCACAACATTTAAATACTACCTCAGTTTCTAAACTTTATAAGAAATTCTTCGGTTTTAAAATGAATGCTACAGAGTTGAAAACAGGTACAACAACAATAGGTTTAGTTTGTAAAGAGGGTATAGTACTAGCTGCAGACAAAAGAGCAACATCTGGCTATTTAGTATCTTATAAAAAGTTTGATAAGATAATAACAGTAACAGACAACATAGCTGTTACAGTAGCAGGTATTGTATCAGATGTGCAATTGTTAACAAAATATCTCAAAGCAGAACTTAAATTGAAAGACATAAGGACAGGAAGAGAAACAACTGTAAAAGAGGGTGCAAGTTTACTTGCAAACTTCGTTTACAGCAATATAAGAAAGTTAAGCTTAATACCAGGCATATCGCATTTTGTTGTAGGTGGCAAAGATAATTCAGGATTTCATTTGTATGACCTAAGCCCAGATGGTTCTATTGTTGAGATTGATGATTATATTTCTTCAGGCTCAGGCTCTGTAATGGCATTTGGTGTTTTAGAAACTTTATATAAAAAAGGCTTAAGCGTAGAAGAAGGCGTTAAGTTAGCTGCAAAAGGGATTAATGCAGCGGTTCAGCGTGACATAGCATCAGGAAATGGAATAGACATAATAACAATAACAAAAGACGGCATCAAAAAGGTTTTTTCAAAAGAACTTGAATTAAAAATTGAAGTATAAAACTTTTCTAATATAATTAAAATCATTTTAAAAAATTGGAAAGTGATATTAGCACTACATTTTACATTTATTAAAATTTTCAAAGAATTCATTAAATAGTAATTCCAATAGTTACAAGTAAATCGATAAATCAAATAAAATAATTTCAAAGAAATTTTTCTACAGTTAAAATGGCGGACATTACAAAGGAAATTCTAAAGAATCTTCCTGAGAACAAAATAAGTGACATAAATTTTGAAGGGGCCAATATAGTGCTCTATACAAAGGACAAGGACTTTTTCTTAAACAATAATGGAATGATAAAAAAGATAGTTGACGACATAAAGAAAAGAGTAGAGCTAAGGCCGGACCCAAGCATTACTATGGAAAAAGAGGAAGCTGAAAAGATAATACGCTCGATAATTCCAGAGGAAGCGGGTGTTGATCAAATTATATTTGACCCGCAAAGAAGCATGGTGATAGTTGAGGCTGAAAAGCCGGGTTTAGCCATTGGCAAGCAAGGGGCCATTTTAAGGGAAATAAGGACTCAAACATTATGGGTGCCACTTATAAGAAGAAAGCCAGCAATAAGGTCTAAGTTAATAGAAAATATAAGAGCAGTATTGTACCAACATAGCGACTACAGAAGAAAATTTCTAGACAAAGTAGGGCATCGTATCTATGATGGTTGGCGAAGAGAGAAGAAAAATGAGTGGATTAGGTTAACATATCTAGGAAGTGGCAGACAAGTTGGAAGAAGCTGCATATTCTTGCAGACACCTGAGTCAAGAGTTTTGCTTGATTGTGGCATTAATGTTGCATCTGCTGACAAACCATACCCTTATTTGGATGTGCCTGAATTCAACATTAACGAGTTAGATGCAGTTATATTGAGTCATGCACACATTGACCATTGCGGATTCATACCTTATTTGTTTAAGTATGGCTACAAAGGTCCTGTGTATTGCACAGAGCCAACAAGAGATGTTTCTGCATTGTTGATGCTTGACTACATAAAGATACAAAGGGCAGAAGGACAAGAGCCAATCTACACTTCAGAAGAAATTAAAGAGATGGTCAAGCATACTATTACTCTAGAATACGAAGAAGTTAGCGATATAACACCTGATGTAAGAATTACATTGTACAATGCAGGCCATATACTTGGCAGCGCAATGGTTCATTTGCATATAGGCAATGGATTGCATAACATATTGTATAGTGGTGATCAAAAATACGGCAAAACATTGTTGCTTGAGCCTGCTGTTACTGTATTTCCGAGGCTTGAAACATTAATGCTTGAAGCAACTTACGGTGGAAAAGACAATATTATGCCACACAGGCAAGAGACTGATGAAGAATTAATGAACATCATTAAAGAAACAACCGAAAGAAAAGGCAAAGTCTTAATTCCAACTCTTGGAGTAGGAAGAGCTCAGGAAGTAATGCTTGCAATCGAGCAGATGTTAAGAGAAGGTAAAATGGTTACAGTTCCAGTTTACATTGATGGAATGGTTTGGGATGTTACTGCAATACATACAGCCTATCCAGAGTACTTAAATAATTCAATCAGAAAGCTTATATTCCACAAAGACCAAAATCCATTTCTACACGAGATTTTTACAAGGGTTGGTTCGCAAAAAGAGAGGATGGATGTTATTGAAAATACTGGGCCGTGCGTAATTTTAGCGACTTCTGGAATGCTTACTGGCGGACCTTCTGTTGAATACTTGAAGCACCTTTGTGATAATCCAAAAAATGCAATAGGATTTGTTAATTATCAAGGAGAAGGTTCAATGGGAAGACGCATTCAACAAGGTGAGAGAGAATTTACATTTTCAGATGGTGGCAAACAGGAGGTTCTGCAAATTAAGATGCAAGTTCACACTGTTGAAGGCTTTTCAGGACATTCATCTAGGAATCAGCTGATGAATTTTGTTGCCAAATGCGAACCAAGAGCCAAAAAGGTAATTATAAATCATGGCGAGAATTCAAGATGCTTAGATCTAGCTAGTTCTATACATAAAGGATTTAGGATAGAAACAGTTGCGCCAAGGAATTTAGAGACTGTTAGGGTGAAGTGAGTTTGATTTTATTTTTAAAATTAAATGTTTTGTTAATGTTAAATCTTTAATGAGTTTTTATTATTATTAATGTAGAGGATGATTCTGAGATACTGTATCAACAATAAACTTTAAATAAACCTATTTCAAATCATTTTCTAATGGACGAACAAACAAAACAAAACTACATCAAAGCAGGCAAAATCTCTGCTGATGCTCTTGAGTATGGAAAATCTTTGATTAAGAAAGGAAGTTCTTTGCTTGATGCAACAGAAAAAATTGAAAAGAAAATTTTTGAGCTTGGAGCAAAGCCTGCTTTTCCAGTGCAGATTTCATGCAACGAAATTGCAGCTCATTTTTGTGTTGAGGATGATGATGAAACAATTTTTAACGACCAAGTTGTATGCCTTGATTTAGGAGTTCATGTTGATGGAGCAATTGGTGATAATGCTTACACCATTGATTTATCTGGAAAATATAATGATTTAGTTAAAGCAGCACAAGGGGCATTAGAAGATGCATTAAAAATTATCAATGTTGGTGTTGAGTTAAAAGAGATTGGTAAAATTATAAATGACACAATTAAAAGTTACGGATACAACCCAGTAAGGAACTTGTCAGGGCATGGCTTGGATTTGTACAACATACACACTAAACCCACAATTCCAAATGTCGACAATGGCGACAAAGCAAAGCTTAGCAAAGGAATGGCTTTTGCTGTTGAGCCTTTTGCAACAACTGGCTCTGGCGTTGTTTTGGAAAGTGGCTTAGCAACAGTATTCATGCTCGAGCATAAAAAACCTGTTAGAAGCCCTATAACAAGAGAAGTTTTAGGGGAAATTGAAACTTATGATGGATTACCATTTGCAAAAAGATGGCTCACAAGAAAATTTGGCGCAAAGGCAAATTTTGCATTAAGGGAATTATCACAGCTTGGCATGATTCATCAATTTCCGCCATTAGTTGAGGTAAATAAAGGAATTGTAACTCAAGCAGAGCATTCTATTTTGATTGATGATGAAGGTGAAATAATTATTTTGACTAAATTGTAATGTACTCTTTTTAGTTATAGTCATCAATTATCATGGTCTAGGAATTCTAGAAAATCTTTCTTTTGTGTCTTGGATTAGTCTATCATGTTGTTCTTCTAACATGGTTACGGACATAACGCATGCATTTCTGCAATTATCATATTGCAAATCTAGGTCTGATGGTGGCTTACTATAAACTTTAGACGCTAGAATTTTATATTTATCATGTGATCTTAATACCCCATCTCTATCCCTCAATTCAGCACTTTTTATCATGTCCTCCAATAATTTATACATTAACTTTCTTTCACGCATTTTCTGATAATTTATTGATAATATCTTTCACACTCAATAACTCTTCTTTTCCGCTTTTCATATCCCTCAACTTTACCTTATTCTCTTTTAACTCTTTTTTTCCAACAAAAACAACATAAGGAATGCCTAAAGAATTAGCATACTCAAGGTTTTTGCTTGGACTTTTACCCATCAAATCTATGTCTGTGTTGATTCCTGCATTTCTTAATTGTTGAGCTACTTTGATGCTTTCATTTAAAGTTTTGATTGGAATTATATAAACCTGAGTGTTTGTTTTTTGTTTAATTTTTTGCTTTTCAACAACAGCATCATAAATTCTGCTAACCCCAAAGCTAATACCTACTGCAGGATAGTTGCCCTTATCCAAGAAAGCTCCAATCATATCATCATAGCGACCGCCTGCACAAACAGCGCTTTTAACAAAGCTGTTTTTCAAAAATGCCTCAACAACAGTTCCTGTGTAGTAAGCAAGGCCCCTTGCTAAAGATAAATCAAACACAGCTTCAATATTTAGATTTTTGAGGTAAGCTGATAATTCTTCGATTTCCTTTAAACCATTAGAATCTTTTAATAATTTTTTTAGCTGTGATATTTTTTGGTCATTGCTGCCTTTAATACTGATTATGTCAATTATTTTATTGATTCTGCTTTCGTCAATCTTCTGCTCCTTTAGCTCATTTTTCACTAAATTAATTCCAAATTTCTCAAGCTTGTCAATTGATAAAATAACAGCATCTTGCTTATTTTTTTCAACACCGCAATAACTGATAATGTCATTAAGCAATTTTCTGTTGTTAATCTTAACAATAATCTCAAAATTGAGTTTGTTAAATGCAGCATAAATCAAGTTGACTAGTTCTGCATCTGAAGCCATTGAAGCAGAGCCAACAATATCAACATCACATTGCAAAAACTGCCTGTACCTTGCAGAAGCTACAGGTCCATCTCTAAAAACTTCTCCGATCTGGTATCTTTTGAAAGGCATTTTTATATTTGGGTTCATGCCAACATATCTAGCTAATGGGACTGTTAAGTCATACCTTAACCCAAGCTCTCTATTGCCTTGGTCTTTTAGCTTGAAAGTCTCTTTTAATATTTCAGCTCCGCCAGCGTATTTAGAAGCTAAGACATCGAATTTTTCAAGAATTGGTGTTTCTAATGGCGCAAAGCCATATAATTCAAAGACTTCTTTTAGAGTTTTGACTACATTATCAATTACAATCTTTTCTTCTGGAGACAAATCCCTTGTTCCTTTTGGTAGTTGAAGGTTCATTTT
>CAZRRL010000019.1:0-14854 GCA_964602555.1 uncultured Methanosarcinales archaeon
TTTCTCTCATTGCTTCTGCCCATCTTGAAGTTGAGTCTGCCATTAAAGCAACAGAGTAGCCCATATCACGATAATATTCAGCGATTGTTACTCCCGTGTAAACGCTGGCTTCTCTTGCAGCAACTGGCATATTGCTTGTGTTAGCAATTAACACAGTTCTGTTCATTAATGGTTTGCCGCTTTTTGGGTCAGTAAGCTCTGGAAATTCTGTAAGCACTTCTGTCATTTCATTTCCTCTTTCACCACAACCAACATATACAATTATGTCGGCATCACTCCATTTCGCTAGTTGTTGCTGGGAAACTGTATTATGGAGTATCATCGGGTAATTGCCACCAATAAAGTTATGAGTATTGGGAACAGTAATATCATACACATCAGTTTCACTTTCTAAAATATCTATACTTACAACCTCATCACAGAAAACATAGTCAAGTGCATTTTTGAGGTCTTGTAGATAGTCTGTGTTTAATAAATCAATAACTCTGCTAAAAGTATGCACAGTTTGTTTGCTATTTGAGTAATATGTTGTTGTGGGTATTCCTTCTCTTTCAAGCTCATAAGGTTTTCTACCATCTAATATTTTTTTGAGCAATCCAGAAGTTATTGGAACAATATCGCTGCTATTGTAGTAAAATTCTTTATTATAATATGGTGCAAGTTTTATAGCTTCTCTTGGAGATATGAACATTCTGTAATATGTATTTCGACCTATTATTCTTTGGCTTAGTCTATGTAATATCCCTAATCTTAGCAACAAGTAAGATATCCCATATTGCATTTCTTTGCTTGCTGATGTTATTTCTACTTCTTTTTTTCCTATGTGACCATCACAACTTATGTATGCTATTAAGAAACTGCTAATTACAAAATCTGGAGATTTTAGTAATATTGAGGGGACTTTAATATTTCTTGATTTTTTGCTTAATGGGTATCCTAAGCTCTCTAAAACTTTAACAAGTGCTTTGCTGTTGACTGCAACTGCTTCAACTGTCCTTGCATAGTACTCCTTAACTTTCAATCCAAATAATTTTTTTATTAAGTGTGCTACTCTGTCACGCAATTGCTTTTTTTGATTAAAGAAGTGTATTGAGAAACTGCCCTTTATCATACCATCTGACATTAAATAGCCAAGCAACTCTGAAAACTCTTCAGAAAAGTATTGTGGAATGTTAACTATTGAAGAATTCCTTTCGACTTTAATTTTAGTTATTTTTTCCTTTTTGCCAATTAAATTATACAAAACGTTGACGAAACTTAATGTTGGGTGGTTTCTTTCAAAATAGAAATTCAATAATGTGTGATATGGAACTCCAATTAACTTAGCAAGCGATTTTTTTGTCACACTATTTCCTTTACAATAAGAGTCTATAATACTAGAAATATTTTCAATAAGTTCTTTATCGCAAACTCTACAATCAAAGTTAACTGAGAATTTTTGGTACCCTGTATTTAACTCAATTTTTCTTGGTGAAATTATAAAGTCGCCTTCGTTCAAATCTCTAGCCTCTGTCTCTACAATATTTAAATTTTCATCTATCTTAAACAACTTATGAAGTGGTGTTACTTTTACATTTCTGCCAGACTTTGTTTTTATCTCTACTAATTGATTTGTTTTGCCTTTATAAACATGAGTTGCAATGCCTTCTTTTATTTTATTTTTGTTAAATGTGTATACTTTCAAAGGATGTTTCAATTTAATTAAAGTTTCATGCTCATTTGATTCTGCAACTTCATTCTCTTTATCATTAGTGCAGTGATTATATAAATTTTCCATTTTAATCAATTCATCATTTACAAAAATCAAAGTGTCTCCAGTAACACATTTGCCTGCTCCAAATGGTCCAGGAATTGCTGCTACACCACCTTTTGCCAATGGAAACAAAGCATCAAAAATTCTTTGTCCTGTTATTAATGGTACTTCTGGTTTTAGCTTAGAACTAACAGGTCTTGCAACTCTTACAGGCCAATTATGCTTGAGTTTTAACTCAAAATCATTGTCAAGTTTTCCAATGATATCATTGACAGTAAATTTTCCTGATTTAATCTCAGAAATTTTGCCTTTTTGATGAGGTGGAACTAATATCTTATGCATAATCCCAGGATTTTCTTCCACTTCACCAAGTATACTTCCTCCGCTAACATCGTCTCCTTTCTTTGCAGTTACTTTGAAATCCCATTTCTTTTGTGGATCAAGACCAGGTACATCAACACCCCTTTTAATAAAGTCTCCCATCTGCTTCACTAAAACAGGTAAAGGTCTTTGAATGCCATCGTAAATGCTGCCAAGCATGCCTGGGCCTAGCTCAACTTTTAATGGCTCATTTGTATTAACAACTGGCTCGCCTGGCTTTATTCCAGAAGTGTCTTCATAAACTTGGATAATTGTTTTGTTACCTTCTATCTGTATAACTTCCCCTATCAAATTTTCATTTCCAACTCTGCAAACATCATACATTCTTGGCTTTATGCCTTTAGCTACTACGACAGGGCCTGCAATTCTGAATAAAACGCCTTTGTCCATTTATTTCCACAAATCAACTCCAATAGATTTTTTAATAAGCCTTTTTAAGCTGTCTTGCTCAACCTTTGTTGAAATAGGAATAAATACAGGGTCTATAGAAGCTTCTAGCTCTAATCTCTGGTGCATATCTAAGTTTTCCATAAATTTTTCATCCACAACAATTATTCCTAAGTCTTTTCTGTTCTTCATATTTTTGAGTTCATCAAATGATCTATTGCTTAGCTCGATAACATCTTTTATACCTGCTAACTGAAAGCCAACAATAAACTCATTTCCACCTGCAACAGCTATCTTTACCATTTTTAATCCAAATTTTCATTAAAGTATTAATTGACTTTCAATAAATTCCTCATTTAAGCCAAGTTGTTTACCCTTGACAATTATCCTAATGTTTCTAACCTCTATATCTTTAGCAAACATGTAGCCAAGTATAACATCAACTGACAAAGGATGTTGGTGCATAAACAAAGTAGATTGTCTTAGCAAATGCTTATACAACTCAGTTTCAAGAGTTATCAATGAGCCATTTTTTTTAAATTCGTCTATCCCTTTGACAATTATATTTTTGTACTCTGTCTTTTCTAATGCTTTTGCAAGTTCTTCCAAATCTTCAAAATTTAATAGGCTTATTATTTTTGAATCTTTTAATTTGTTGCCTGTCGAAATAAAAAAATCTTTTACTATTTCTTTGTCAAGTTTTGCTTTTTTGAGCCTTAGTAAAGTTAAAATATTCAATATTTCAACTTCTTTTAGCAAAAAATCTCTAAAAAGCTTGCCTTCTTTAGGTAAGATATTTGAGAATTGAATTAAGCGGTTGTAGTAATATTTATCTAATATGTTTTCAATGGCGATTAAATTATTTTTCTCGTTAAATATTTTTAAAGCATCTTTCAGCAAAGAGAAATCAACTATTTTATTGTTTGTTAAAATCTCTTTAATAGATTCTTTTTTTAATAAAGAAATTAAAAAGTCATAACTCAAAGTTCCTGCTGCTGTTATAGAACTTATGATTAACTTATCATTTGCATGTGTTAATTTCCCCCTTAGTATTGTTTTGATATCTTCTATATCTTTTCTCTTTATATATTCCTTAATCAATAAACTTAGTTCATAAGATGAAATTCTTATCAACTTTTTGAAAGATTCAGCAAGATTTTTGTTTAATGCAAGTTCTAGCAAATCAGTGCCAGAATACTCTGTAGCGAGTGCATTTATTTCCTTCTTATAATGTGATTCCTGCAAAAACTTTGCAATTTCGCTAAAGTTCATCTTAAGCATTTTATGATAATCTTCTCTCTTAAAAAGCAAAGACCTCATTACAACAGTTCTTACATAAGTGTAAGGGTAAAAGCCTAGCTTGATTTTTTTCAAATCATTAAATGCCTTTGATTTTTTGTTCAAAAATCTCTTACTTTTGTTTGATATCTTTAATTCTAGCATTTTAACCAAATAACAGTTTGTTTATGTTCTGCAATTCACCTTCTTTTATGCTTTGCAATATTGTCTCAAAACTATAGTCCACTCTTACTGTTCTTTCTTTGTTTTCTGCAATTAATCCACCAATTATGCTGATTGATTCGACATTAAAACTTTTCAGGAATTTTGTGTCTTTTTTGTTGCAGTAAATATAATTTGTTTCTATGTCATTTTTTATTTTCTCAAGCAATTTTTTTAAGTAAGCTTCTTTTTTTTTATCGTCTAAATTTTCTAACTTTTTTTTAACTTCAATGAAAACATTTTCAATAATTTGTCTTTTTGCTTCTAGCAAGATTTTTTTATTTTCTAGCTCAGCTGACGCCAACTCTTCTCTTTTTATCATATCAAGAATTTTTTTTGTTTCTGCATCAATTTTTTCTTTCATTTCTTCTATCTTCTTCTCTGCTTCTTTCATTATTTTGTTAGCCTCTTTTCTAGCTTCTGCTATCGAAGAGTTAGATTGTTCCTTAGCACTTCTAATTATCTCTTCCTTTACTGCTTCTAATCCCATTCTAGTTTGATTTTATCCTGCAAGTTGCAGTATTAAGTAGGCTATTACAAGTCCAAAGATTACTATAGTTTCAGGAATAACTGTAAGGATAAGTCCTTTACCAAACAGTTCTTCCTTCTCGGCCATTGCACCTATAGCTGCAACACCTATTTCTTTTTCAGCCAATGCAGCTGCAATTGCACTAGCACCAATAGCTACGCCAGATGCTAATGCTATCAACCCAGTTGATAAATCTGCTGCCATTTTGTTTACCTCCAACGGCATAAATCCGTTGACGCTTTAATTAAGTGGGATTTCTTTGAAATCCCACGAATTTTATTTTGTTTTTATTTTTTTAAATTTAATTAATTTATCTATTCTTTTGATCCAAATGGTTTGTACTTTTCAGCACCGCCATGGAAAAATTTTGAAAAAAATTCAACATAATGCAACCTTAATGAATGCAAAAAGCTTCCCAGCAAGCCAAGCATTATGTTTATTACATGTCCTACAATTAAAATTAAAACACCAACTAAAACTAAAAAACCACCTCCATGAAAAAATTCTTCTGCTGATTCATTGATTATTGTAGCTAAAACAACTGAGGATAAGCCAATTGCCATAAGGCGAGCATAAGATAATGTATTGCTAAACAAGCTTGGAATTTCAATTGGTCCTCTTATACCTTCACCTTTAAACAACATTATTGCTGACAAAATAATTAATATAAATCCAATATAAGTTGGAAATGCCAAAACTTTAAGCGCTGATAATGCTAGCAAAACAATTCCAGCCTCAAGTACAAACCAGCTTCCTTTAGCAAATAAAGCCATCATTAAACCATGTGATTTAAGCTCGTTAATGAATCCAAGTGTCAAACCGAGATTTATATGTAAAAGACCTACTGTAACTGCTAAAAACATGAGTTCATTTATATCATGGGCTCTTGAAAGTATATGTGGCAAATGAAAGCCTGCTATTTCTTCAAATCCAAAAAACTCACCAAACAATAAGCCAAAAAATATTGTTGATAAAGACGCAAAAATAAGTATCTTAAAAAAATTCTTTGCTTTAGGCATTAATTTCTTGAGAATAATAAATAAAATAAGAGTCGCTAACCCATAACCAAAGTCACCAAGCATAAAACCAAAAAGCAAAGGAAATGTTAGAAACACTAAAAATGTAGGATCAATTTCTCTGTAAGTTGGCATTGTATAAAGGTCCATAAAGAATTCGAATGGTTCTGCGAATCTTGGATTTTTGAGTTTAATAGGCACTTTATCGTGTTTTTTTGGTGGCTCAAAATGTATAAATATTTTGTTATTACTTACTTTATTTAAGATATCTATCGAAGAACTTAGCTCATTGCTTGGAATCCACCCTTTTATAAGGAAACTGCTTGGAGTAGTTGCAAACCTTAAAGGTGCTTCTGCTTTTTCAAGTAGCTCGCTTAATAATTCTTCTGTAGCTATTAAAAATGCTGAGTGTTCTTTCCCAGCTCTAGTAATTTGTTTATTGATGTCTTCTTTTTTCTTTTCTAGCTTTTCTCTTTCGTCTTCTATTTTTTTTAGATTTATTGGTGCATTTCCTTTCAAATTTTCTATATACGAAAAGTTTACAAGAGCGAAACCTGTTTTTAGCAATATGTCTAATGCATTTTCTTTATTTTTTACATCTATAAATAAAACTATAATGCAACCTTTCTTAACAATACTGTAAAGAAGCATAAAGTTTTTTGTTATTTGTGATAATGCATCTTTTATAGATAAAGCTTTGGCCTCGTCTTTCACATAGCCAGTAAAATAAGCAAGTGATTTATAAGGTGAAAATGTTTCAAGTGGAATGTTAATATCCTTTAAAATTTCCAACTCTTGTTTTACAGCTTCATTTTTTGATATTATCTCTTCTAATTTTTTTAATTCCTCTAAATGTGAGTTTATTTCTTGGTTGAGTTTATTTGTTGTTGACTCTATTTCTGCTAAGCTTTTTTTAAGCTGGAATTTATTTTCTTCTTTCTTTATATTTAAAGCCGCAATCAAGGCTCTAACTCTTACTAAAATCTCAGAAAGCCTGTTGGCACTCTCTAAAGGTTTTCCTATATCACTAAATTCATTTTTTGTGTGGTCAACGATATGAAGAATTTTGAGCTTATGAAGTTCTTCAATAACTTTCTCTTGCATACTTTTAGGACCTGTTATTATTACATTCGTCATCTCATGAGGTTTCAGCATTTTATATCGTCTCTTCGAACATTTTCATAACAAATTCAACTGATTTTGGAATATTTTTTTCAGCTTTGGCTTTTATTTGCTTAACTAAACTTTTTCCTTCACTTAGTTTTTCTTCCTTTATCAATTTGGTTTTTTCTCTAAATTCCATAATCTTTTTTTCTTGTAACTTTCTTATTTCCTCTTCCTTCGCAGCTAAAAGCTTGGAAGAGTTTTTTACTGCTTCATTGATTATAGATTCTTTTTCCATTCTAGCACTTTCTATAATTTCATCTGCCTTTTTTTCAGCTTCTCTAATCTCTATCAAGATTTCAGCTTCCATTTTTACCCAAACGTTTTATAAGGGTTATATATAAATTTTGTTGATACACTTATAGAAATATTCTTTAAATAGTTTATAAATATGTCGTTACAATTAAGTTTTTAAACATCTTTGAATAACTATTGTGATGGGCCGGTAGCTCAGCTTGGAGAAGCTAAACTTATTTAGTTTCGTGCAAATGGAGCGACTGAAATAAGCATATATTGTTGAACCTCCTATCTTATGAGCAAGCAGTAGGTCGGGAGTTCGAATCTTCCCCGGCCCGTTATATTTGTCAAAAACCACCAGTCAAAGACTGGTGGAATGTAGCGGAAGCTGAATGTGTGGGTACATCACTGGTGGTTTTTGAGCATGCTCAAAAATTTTCCATAATCTGATAGTACGTTCTCCTCCAGCCACTAATCATATACTAGTGGAAAATTTTTGACATTTTAGAAAGAATCACATATCCTTCAAAGCTTTCTGCATTACTGAAATCACTTTCTCTACTTCATCCTTGAACATTCTTCCCAGTTTTGCAAAGCTCCACTCGCCGTTCTGGTTCATATTTTCTCTTGAGATTTGAAGCTTTTTTTCTCCATCATTATAAGAGAAAATTCCAACTGTTATTCTTGTTGTTTCAAACTGTATTGTTTCAGAGAATAGTTCTTTGTCAAGATTCTTATCAAATTTTCCAAACGCCATTATATTCACCAAAACAAAGAAGTAAACGTTTTAATATAAATCTTACTTAACAAACCCCTTAACAAATTCCATCACTTTCTTCCCATCAACCTTGCCCCTGTACTCTGCCATAACTAGCCCCATATAAGCACTCGCACTCAATCCAGGCTTTTCCTGAATTATTTTTTTAATTTCTTTTTCTAGGTCTTTTTCAGAAACAGCTTCAAAATGACTTAAATTAATCTTTTCTCTTTTTATCTTTTTAACTAATAAGTCAATAATTGCTTCTTTCGCAATTTTGCCTTCATTTAAGTAAGAAAGAACCTCTTCAAAATCCTCATTCTTTAATTTTGAAGAATCAAGATTAAACCTCGTTTTGATTTCTTTAGGTATGTTTATTAATGTATTTGCAATTATTATTGGCTCAATTTTATTGAAATTTTTAACTGATGATTCAAAAATTTCATTCTCAATTAATTTTTTTGCAAGCTCTTTTGTCAATTTGTATTTTTTCTCAAATTCTTCAACTTTTTCATTTAACAATTTTGGCAATGATTTTTTTAACTTGTCAATATAATCTTTATCTATTTTGATTGGCATACAGTCTGTCTCGGGGTATAGGCGCGCAGCCCCTGACAAAGGCCTTAGAAAAGAAGTTGTAAAATCAGGCTCTGTCTTTCTTACTTCTTTTTCTAATTTCTTGCCTTGCCTTATTGCTTCAAGCTGTCTTTTAACTTCAAACTCAATAACTTTAGGGATGCTTCTTAAGTCTTGAAAGCCTTTTACCTCACTTCTTGCGCCTTTTTCAATTGAAATATTTACATCCTGCCTTATTGTACCTAAGCCACGCTTAACACCTTCTACACTTCTTAGCACCATTCCTATGTAGCTTGCAACTTCTTTTGCATGTTCTGGATTTTTTATGTCAGAATTTGTTGCTATTTCAATCAATGGAATTCCAAGTCTATCAAGTCTGTATCTTACAAAATCCTTGCCTTCTTCTATTTTTTGGGCTGCTTCTTCTTCTAAGCATATTATTGGAATTTTAACATTGCCAAGTGAGGTGTCAATGAAACCGTCCATTGCTACTAAAGCAGTTCTTTGAAAACCGCTTACATTGCTACCGTCAACAACAGTTTTTCTCATCACTTGAATTTCATCAACAATTTTTGCGTTAAGCAATAAAGCAACTTTAATTGTTGTTTCAAGAGCTTGTTTATTTATTGGATATGGTGGAGTTTCATCAAGTTCAACTAAACAAACATCTTCAGAATTAGCCTCATAAATTATTTTCTTTTTTTTCATCATTTCAAATTCTGCTGCTACATCTATGTCACCTGTTTCGCCAGCAACTGCTTTTAGCCTTCTTTCAACTCTAATGTCCGGCTCTTTATCAGAATTTAAAGTAGGACAATTGCAGAATAGTTTTTTGCCTTCAAGCTGTTGGTGGCATTCTAAGCCACATTTAAAACCTAAAACTTCGTAATTAATTGACATTTTTCAATATTTTTTTAAATGTTTTATTTAATGTGAAATTAATGTTGTTTTTAACGATTATCGACTTTTCAACGCATTTTTTATTCCATTCATTATTTATTTCAAAAAAAATAAAAATCTATTTTCTCTCCCAAACAACAATATTATTTTTCATAACTTTTTTAATTCTGTGCAATGGTAAATTAGATTCTTCATCATTATTAAGAATCATAAAACTTCCCTCGAGTCTTTTTATTTTTATATAAGGAATCTTTATTAATTTTTTTAAAACTCTATCAAAATAAAAAATTGCGTATTGATTTGGATTTTCTCTTTTGTCCCACTTTATTTTGTTTAGCAAGTCTTTAATCGGTTGCATATAGAAATAGTTTTTTATATTTATTTAATGGTTTCGAATTCATTAGTTGTTTTATTCTTTCTGACATTATCATAATTAAACAACTTCCCATGCATTGCTACATAAACTCCAATTGGAATAATTTGAACGTAAGCTATTGCCCAGCAAAGATTAGAAATTGCGTCAGAATTACCAAAGCTGTAGGGAATTATTGCTCCAGTAAGTACTACAGTTTTGTCATAATTTCCTTGCGCTATTACGTTTGCAGTTTCAATCATGGTGTCTGTTCCATGCGTTATTACGATTCTATTCTCAAGGCAGTCTTTGCATCTCTGAGAGATTTCTTGCCGATGACCAAGATTCATATCTAAACTATCCATTAAAAGTATTGTTTCTATGTCAATATTTAATTTACATCTAGACACAGAAAGCATTTCTGGCAGATGAGTCTTATCAAAAATTAATCTTCCACTATATTCATCATAAACTTTGTCAAAAGTGCCACCTGTAGCAAATATCTTGAGTCTCATGTTAAGCCCATTTCTATCTTGCATTTTACCATTGTCTAGTAATATCAGTATTTAAAATTATTTCATAAAAAGTTGAAAAATATACAAAAAATAGCAAAATTTATATATAATATGGAAAAATATTCCATTATGGATGAAAAAGACGAAAAAATATTGAAATTATTGAGGGAAAATAGTAAATTAACTACTCAAGATATATCTAAAAGAACACTAATTCCAATAACAACTGTGCATAATAGAATTAAAAAATTAGAAAAAGAGGGAATCATTAAAAAATATACAATTGAACTGGATAATAAAAAGATAGGGAAAAATATCGCTGCTTATGTCCATATTGCTGTCGATTATAAATTATTGAAAGAGATTAAGATGTCACAACATGAGTTGACAAAAAAGCTTAAGCAAAACGAATTTGTGGAAGAAGCAGCTATGGTAACAGGTGGGACAGATATAATAATAAAAGTAAGAGTTAAAGATATTGATGAATTAGACGATTTTGTAACAAAAAAATTAAGAAACATAGATGGTATAGAAAAAACACAAACAATGGTTATTTTAAATGAGATTTAATGCTTTAAGCTTTTTGCTTCTTTTATTTTAAAATTTAATTTTTGTGATACTTCTTCTTTTTTTGAATCTAGAACTATATATGTGACGCCAACAACTATCAGTGAAAATGTCAAATTTTTTGTAGTGTTATAAACAAATGCAAGTACACCTATCGTAACAGAAGTTATCGCAATTAAAATAGCATTGTATTCATGTAATAATTTTCTGTACTCTAAATCAATTACATTTTTAATTATTTCCCAATTTTTACTTTTTTGCTGCATACCACAAACCCCCTATCACTAACAATGCACCAATAACTAGATAAGCAATTTGTACATTTTGTTGTTGTTGTACAAAGGATTGCACCAAAATTAATATACCAACTAAAAATACAACAATTCCTAAAGTACTTTTTTCCATTTTTTCACTTCCTAATATAAAAATGCTTTTTCATCAGTCCTTTCACTTATTTCTCCAGCATGATTAGTTAGCATCATTTCTTTAACTTCGTCAATAGTTTTTGCTTGTGGCAATACCCACCCAAGCTTTATATAAGCTGTTTCTGGCAGCATGTCCTCAACGAAAATGCAATTTAATTCAACAGATAACTTCCTTAAATTGGTATAGACATAAGGGTGGACTCTTCCGTAGATTGTTTGTGTTGCAATTACAACTGGAATATTGTTATCTATCAACTCTTTTAATTTTTTAAATAGGGAATATTTTGGGTTTATTGTTGGTACATGTCCAAGTGCAGTTGCAGCTATTACAATTCCTTTATATTTTTCTTTTCTGTAATAATCAAGAATCTCAGGATCCATTCCGGGATAAACATAAACCAAAGCGGTTTTATGCTCAAACTTATCTTCAACAATAACCCTTTCATTGTTTCTTTTTTTGTAATTATCATTCAAGATTTCTATTTTGCCATTTTCATAAACCTTGGCAAGAGGCAATTCATTTATTGGCCTGAAAGCATCTCTTCTGCTTGTGTGCATCTTCCTTACTTTTGTTCCTCTGTTTAGAATGCAATAATTATCGTCGCTAGTTCCATGCAAGCAAGTAACAACAGCAGCACCATCAAATTTAGCAGCAGCATTGACTGCGCAAAGCAAATTTGAAAAAGCATCTGATGAGCCACGATCTATGCTTCTTTGTGCAGCCGTAAATACAACCGGCTTGTTTAAGTTTCTTAAGAAGAAAGACATTGCTGCTGTTGAATAGTGTAAAGTGTCTGTGCCTTGTGTCACAACAACTCCAGCAGTTTCATTGTCATTAAGCTCTTTTGTAATTCTTCTTGCCATCAACTGCCAATCTTCTGGAGCCATATCCTCACTCATGATGCCCATTACTTTTTCTGCTCTTAAATTTGCAATATGCCCAAGCTCAGGCAGCATAGCAACAAAGTCTTCTGCTGTATAATCTGCATAAACTCCGCCTGTTTTGTAATCAACCCTCGAAGAAATAGTGCCACCAAAAGATAAAATTGGGACTCTTGGAAGATTTTTTTTATGATGCAATTTTATCTTCTCTTCTTTTTTTGGTTGATATTTTTTAACAACTTCAATTTTTGTTATTTTTTTCTCATCAATACCGATGTTGTAACCATTATCAAGCTTAATCACAACATAACCTTTCTCAAAAATCTCTGGGCGAGGCATAAGAATGCCTTCGTAGGTTTGTTCATCAGTATGGACTTTTACAACATCTCCATATTCAGGTTTCATAAATGGAAAATTAGAATAAGTTTATTTAAAGATTGCGGAAATTCTTTTTAAAAGTATTTCTCATATTTATAGAAAAAATCAATGCGTGGAAAAAGAAAAAACAATATTTATACAAGATTTTTCAATCCGGCTTCGCCAATATTTAGTGCTCGAAAAAATTCTTTCTGCCATTGAATTTTTTCTCGCATATGTATGTATTACGTACCATAGAAGATAGTACAATTTTTTGATGAAACTTTTTCGCAAAAAGTTTGTTGTTGTTAACTCACGAAAGGGTTACCCCATATACCCCGGCTTTTCATCGAGCATCTGCTTTGCTCTTGCTGCATTGAAGTGTTCTTGCAATTCTTCATAAGCCTTCTCAATATCTTTTGTTATGCTAGGTCTTACTTTTTCAAGCGCTTTCTCAAAGTGCTTTTTGTAGATTTCTCTTGAGTTTATGTCTTCTCTTAAAGCAAGAATCGCAGCTTCCCTGCAAACAGCCTCGATATCAGCTCCGACATAGCCATCTGTTTTCTTTGCCAATGCCTTCAATATATCATCTCTGGTTTTTACTTCTCCCTTGTCAAAAATTGGTCTTTCTTCATTCTCAAGTTCCATTTCAGTTACAGGTTCATCGCCAGCCATTTTGCTTACAGTTCTTGCTGCTACCATTTTCTTTGGTTTTATCTTTTGTTGTTGCTCTTCAACGCTTATAGGCATTCCTTTTGTATGAACTTTGAAAATTTCAAGCCTTGTATTTTCGTCTGGGACATGGGTTAAAATCATCCTGTCAAACCTTCCAGGCCTTAGCAGGGCAGTGTCAACAATATCCGGCCTGTTTGTTGCAGCTATTACTACAACATCATGCAAGTCTTCCAAGCCGTCAATCTCTGTCAGCAGCTGATTAACAACTCTTTCGCTTACATGGCTGTCAGAGCTTAAGCCTCTTCTTGGTGCTAAAGCATCAACCTCATCAAAGAATATAATGCAAGGGCTTACTTGTCTAGCTTTCTTAAAAACTTCTCTTACAGCTTTTTCACTTTCACCAACCCACTTACTATTATGCAAAACTAATGGCAAGTTTCCACCAACAAATGAATCATCTTCAGTTTCTAAGTCGTACATCCATTGCGCATTTGCTTTTTCAATATTTGTAACTTTAGTCCAGGCTAAATCTCCATCAGAAATTATTTTCAAAGTCTTGTAAATATCATTATTCTTGAATTCTTCAGTTGAATATTTTTCTAAATATTGCATCATTTTCCTCACTCTCAACAATCCACAGTGCTTTCTTCCAGAAATAACGCCTTCAAACAAGCCTTCCGGTATTTCTCTTTCATAACGCAAATTTAAAATTTTTTTGGACTCTTTCAGCAAATTAGATACGTCTGGAATTATGTATTTTGCATTATAATATTTTCTTTCACCATCTATGACATTATTACCCATAACACCTCTTAAAAATCTATTCATCTCCTTTTCACCAGAAATTGTAATCATGTGCATATTGTCTTTTCTTTGCCAATATTTTGCTTTGACAGGCAGCTGATTTAATAGATAAACCATAGATTGCGCAAAATTCTTGCTCATTGTCCCATACTCTATTTTTTTGTCGTCTATATGGCCGTCGCCTTTAAATGCACCCCTTAGAAATGCGGAAATCATCTCTTTGGAAGCTTTTGTTATTATTGGCGGCGCTTTTATTGTATAGCTTTTCTTTCCAACCAGTTTCATTTCAAAGATTTCTTCTAGAAATTTGACTACCGGAGTAGAATAAACAAAAATCTTGCCTTCATCCCATTTTATGCTCTTTTTGTCCGCAAAAATTTCGAATAATTTTCTAATTATTTCTCTATAAGCTGGATTTTCATTGCAAATGCATACTTGCTCTTTGGAAATATTGCCTTCTGCTGCGAACCAGCCTAAAAATTCTGCCAATTCCATAGTTAATTTTTTCGGAAGCTTTGTTAATTTATGCGCAGAGAATATTTTAACATAATAAGAATCATCATCCTCTCTGGCCAGTCTCAAATGCTTATAGTTTGGCGGGATAAATTTAATTTCTTTGTCAAAAGTAATCAAGGACGATGGCTTTGCTACAAAATCATTTATTTGCAAATCCTCAGCTTTTATCCATTCTATTTTTCCATTACTATAAACAAAAAATGGCTGATTTTTTGAAACCTCGATCTTATTGTTATCTTCGAATTCCACTTTATAGGCTTCATTAACAAAAAGTTTTGTTGCTTTCGTTAGTCTGGTCTTCACTGTTTTTCCTTCTGCATTTATTCCAACAGTATAAAAGTTTTCATTTAAGTTTCTTACTTCAATATTACCATCTTTCTTTTCCAGAGTTGAGTATGGCTTTATATTCTCAAAAAAATTTTCTATTGCCCTAACACCGCAAAAATCTGTAAATATTGGTGTATCTGCTGAAATACACAAAAGCTCAGGCCCTTTCACCAAAATGAAATTTGCTTCACTCTCATTTGCTACTGCCTTGGCCAACAAGGTCTTTCCAGTTCC
>CAZRRL010000020.1:0-5624 GCA_964602555.1 uncultured Methanosarcinales archaeon
TATGCTTTGAAACAAGGAGATAAAACCTACGTACAGAAAAATATATTTGGCGAAGAGATGGTTTTTGAAATTGTAGAAAACATACCATATCCAGGTACAGGCATGCAATACCTTGTCCAAAAAGTTAACCCATTCACTTTTGATCATAGCCAACTAAAAGCAGTCGCAGATTTAGCTGAGCAATTATATGAAAATCTGAAATTGGCAAATCTAAAACCAAGAAAAATAGAAAAGATTCCTTATGAGCCAAAAAAAGAAGTAAAGCCATTAGAAGGTTATTTTTATCCTGTGCCAAAGTATAGAGAAGATATTAAAAGTTTAGAAGAATTAGTGAAAAAATAAATTTAAATGCTAACCAAAATTAGAAGATTTTTTAAAGGAAAAAATAAAGAAAATCGCAAAAAAAGATTGAAAGCTCTACTCTCAACTGAAATATTAGAAAAAAGGGTAACTAGTTATACTAAAGAAGATTTTAATGGAGATGTAGAGAAGTACATTGGACTGCTCAAAAGAATATATGAAGCTAATGGCTCACAAATTCCTATCTTTAAAAATTTAGATGCCAAAGTTTCTTGGTTCTTGGACAATTTTTATTTGCATTTTCCGCCTTATAGGAATGCAAGAAATTATTCAGCTACAGAATCAACTGATAAGCAAAAAAAATTGCAAAGTGATTTAGATATTCTACTAGCAGAAGCAAAAGATACAAACTTGCCCAATCTTTTAAGAAATACTATACATTCTAATGAACTCTATGATATTTTAGCTGAGTTTTATATTAAAATGAGAGGTAAAGGTTACACACATAATGAGCTTACTAAAAAACCTAATTAACAAAAACCAAATAATTTTATATATTAAACAAGAATTCTATTCCATATGCAACAATACGACTTAGAGTTGGAAAAAGTAATTGAAAGAATAAATAAAGAAAATGCAAAACTTGTATGCGTACAATTACCTGATGGCTTAAAGCCAAGAGCTAAAGAAATACAGCAAGCAATAGAAAAAAATACAAATGCTGATATTGTTATATGGATGGGTTCTTGCTTTGGCGCTTGCGATGTTCCTTTGCAGGTTGAAAGGCTTGGCATTGATTTGCTTATTCAGTGGGGACATTCTACATGGAGAGGAAGCTGGTATTAAGGAAAAGTAATATATATTTCTAATGATTAACATTTTATATGGGTCTTGAAGCTATATTACAAAAACATATAGATGAGGCAGAAGGAATACAATCATCAGTTTTGAATCTTGATGGTATAGAAAAAGGCATATTAACAAACAATAAAGCAAGAATACAAATTATTGATAATCCATTGATTTATGCCGCATATAATTTTTTAGATAACAATTATGTATTTTCTAAGAAAGCGGTAAATGACTTGTTGGATTTCGTAAGGAGTGGGTACAAACATACAAAAAATTCAGCTAGAGTTTTATTAGCTATAGGAGAAGAAGTCGCTCACTCAATAAAATTAAGATTAAATAAATCTGCTAGAGACTATTTACTTAAACCAATTATTAGCATTAAAGATTATATAGAAAGAATAAACTTAGAAGAATATTTCGGCAGATTAGGAGCATTATTATATGCAAATTATAAAGGTATAACAAAATCCAATTACCTATGGTCTAGAATTAGGAATTATACAATAGAGATCATCACCAAACCATTTGAGTTTTTTAGCCACTATTTTGGATACAAAAAAGCAGAAGAAGATTTCCAAAAATATGGCAATAGCGCCTTCAATAAGAATGCTTTATATAATAACAATACTTCTTTAATAAGGATTTAGAATACTTATAAATTAGCAGCCTAAAAAATGAAAATAAGAAAAGCCACTAAGAAAGATTTGAAAATACTCACCGATTTTTGGTATGAAGAAGAAAAATCACACAAAAGATTTGATAAAAAAACAAGTTTAAGAAAAGACGCAAAAAAGAGGATTTATGCTTTTTTAAAATCAAATATTACTAAAAGCAATTATGCTGCTTTCATTGCAGAAGACAAAAATGAGGTCATAGGTGTATTGCAAGGCCAGATAAAAAAGAGCTATTTTCTTGAAAATCCTGATTTAACAGGCCCTTATAGCACAATATTCATAAAGAAAGAATACAGGAAAAAGGGTGTTGCAAAGGCATTATTCAAATCTATGGCACTATGGTTCAAATCGAAAAAAATAAAATTAGTAGATTTGTTTGTTCATACACAAAATAAGATTGCACTGAAAGCTTAGAAAAAATTGGGTTTTGAAGAAACGTTAAAGCTAATGAGAAAAGAGATATAAGATGAAAACCTACTTTGTAGTTACTGGCATTGTAAAACATAAAGGAAAGGTTTTGATACTAAAAAAATCTTCCAAAGACTATAACTATCCTAACAGATGGAGCTTCTGCTCAGGTTATGTCAAGGAGTTTGAGGCAGCAGAAGACAGCGTTTTGAGAGAAATAAAAGAAGAAACTGGTTTAAATGCAAAAATCATTAAAAAAGGTAAACTATTTCAAAAAAATGATAAGAAAAACAAAAAAAGATGGGTTATAATGCCTTTTCTGTGTGAGGTTAAATCAAGAAAAGTAAAACTAGACCATGAAAATATTGATTTTGTGTGGATAAATTACAAAGAAATAAATAACTATTCCACAGTTCCTGGTTTAGAGAAAGATTTAAAAGTATTGGGATTGATATAAAAATTATGCAACAGAAAATATTTCTTGGAGCTGACCATGCTGGTTTTAAACTAAAAGAAGAAATAAAAAAATTTCTTGACAAGCTGGGCTATAAATATGAAGATTTAGGTGTATTTACAGATAACAATAACTCTGATTATCCTGAAAATGCATCAAAAGTCGCAAGAAAAGTTGCAAAATACAAAGGCAAAGGCATTTTAATGTGCGGCACTGGCATTGGCGAAGCTATTGTTGCCAACAAAATAAAGGGAATAAGAGCTGCTAACTGCTTTAATGAATACACCGCAAAAATGAGTCGACAGCATAATAACAGTAATGTGCTTTGCCTAGGTGCAAGAGTTCTAAGTAAAAATATGACAAAGAAAATAGCAAAAATATGGCTAGAGACAGATTTTAGTAACGAAATCAGGCATAAAAGGAGAATTAATCAAATCAAAGAGATAGAGAACAATCATTGCAAATGAATATGCAATTCATAAATTATTTTTTTGTTTCTATAATATCCTTTCTAGGACTATTTATTGGGATTTTGCTTGTAAAAATAGCTCCAGAAGAGCAAAGACCATTAAGAAAACATTTTATTTTGATGAAAAAAATTTTATTGTTGACAATTTTTATTTTTTTAATTTTTTATTATTACAACAAATTGATTTATTTAATATTATTGATAATCTTTTTTATATTTTTATTTTTTGTTGAATATAGAAATAACGATTTATTGAAAAAATCTATTGTTAATTATTTTATATTTGGGATTCTATTTTTTTTAAGCTCAAAAAATAATAATTTGTTTGTTATGGAATCAAGTTTGATTTTGTTGTATGGAATGCCAACAGCATCTTTAATTTATAATAAAAAAGAAAAGAATCACTACAAAATTGTTCTTTATAACATTGGATTTGTCATAATTGCAAATCTACTATACTTTATCTTACCATTTCTCATTTCTTATTTTTAAATAGAAAGCAATATGGTTTGTTGTAATGTGCAAAATAAAGCTTAATAACAGAGTAGTTATAAATATCTTTAATGTCACGTCAAAAATTGGCATAATAAAAATCAATGCTCCAACAACAAAATCTGTCTGGTCAAATGGAACAAATTTTGCTCCTGGTTCTATGCCAAGCCTTCTTTTGAAGAAGCTCTTAACTAAATCGCCTGTCAAAGCTCCTAAACCCAACAAAAATCCTGCTAAAAGCCAATTCTGATAATTCACAAATGAGACATTTTTAAAGAATTCTATATCATATAATAAAAATTGTATATAAGCAATAACAATTGCAAAAATAATACCAAAAATCAAGCCACGATATGTTTTGTTCTTGCCAAGAATTGGTTTGTTATTAAATGTCTTATTAAAGTCTATAGGGTATGCAAATAAATTAATTTTTTTAAACAGAACAGGCGACATATTGGCAAAGTACGCTGGCAGCATTAAATAAAAGCATTTTAAAAGGAAAAATATAAAAGACTCTGCCATGATGAAAACTTTTAAATATTGGTTTAAATAGTTTTGTATCTAATATGAAAGTTACCGCTGTTGTTCCAGCCTATAATGAAGAAAAAACTGTTGGTAATGTGCTTAAAGCATTAGCATCAACCAATAGAATTAGTGAGATTGTTGCAATAAATGCAGGAAGCACTGATAATACACTAAACATTATAAAAAGATTCAAATCCCACAAAAATCCTCGCGTTAAAATAATTAATATGAAAAAGCCAGAAGGCAAAGGTAATACAGTTAGAGAGGGCACGAAAAATATTGATGCTGATATTTTGCTTTTTTTTGATGCAGACCTTATTGGATTAAGAAGAGAGCATATTGATAAGCTGCTTGACCCTGTTCTTAAGGAACATGCTGGAATGGTTATAGGCTTAAGAGACAAAAGCAATGTAATTGCCAATATGATAATGCCTTATTTTCCCCTAACAGGAGGAGAAAGAGCAATGCCAAAAAAATATTTTATAGACATAATAAAAAATTCTCTTATTGAAGGTTGGGGTCTTGAAAGCGTGATGAATGATTACTGCAAAAAAAAAAGATTAAAGGTTGTTAAGGTAAAATTGGATGGTATGAATCACATTGGATTACAAACAAAAAAATTTGGAATTATTGCTTTTTTAAAAGAGATTTATTATGTTATTATAACTAAGATAAGGTTGTTGGGGGTGAATTACGATTAAATGACTTATCCAATAACAAAGCTCTGGCTTTATCCACTTTGTATAATTCAGTTAAAAAAAATAAAAGGCATAAACAATATTCCAAAAAAAACTCCATTTATAATAGTATCAAATCATGAGCACCTTATTGACCCTTTATTGATTATTTATCCAATACTAAGAAAATTAAACAAAAAAATACATTTTATTGCATCTCCAAGATGGTGGTTTTTAGGAGAAACAATATGCAGGCAGTGGGCTGGATGTATTCCTTTGTTTGACTCCGAGCAAGCTTATAAAGAAGCAAAAGAGCTTATAAATTCAAATGAGATAGTTGGAATTTTTCCAGAAGGCGGCACTAGAAGAACAAAAAATCCAAAAACAGGTGCAATAAGGCTAACTTTGGAAACCAACACGCCAATACTGCCTTTAGGCATAAAATCTTCATATGTTCCCTTCACTTCAACTGTGAATGTAGGAAAAATCATTCATTTGAAAAAGAAAAAAAATATTAAAAAACAAGCAATTGATTTGATGAAATATATTTATAAATTAAGAATTAAAAATTAAAGCAACCTTTTTCGTAAATAACTTAAAGCTCCACCAAAAGCGCCATACCTTATTGTGCCTTCAACTCTTGTTTCTTTTCTTTTTATTGCACTTCTTAAATTACCGTTAAAAATTGTGTAAGCGGTTCCTACTTCAAAAAAGAAATGTGAATCAGAGCCAGCAGTTTTAGTTATGCCAAATTTATCAGCAACAATATTTGC
>CAZRRL010000020.1:5724-14701 GCA_964602555.1 uncultured Methanosarcinales archaeon
TTGGCCATGGAAATGGCTCTTCTCCTTCTTCTAGACTAAGGTTACCAGCAATTTGCATTCTGCTGACCCTTCCATCTAAATATTCTTTCCAAACTATAATTTTTCCATCTTTCACTTTGCCAATTATTGCGTCGCTTACTGCTGTTCTGTTGCCTGTTTTTATATTGTTTGATGCAAACTGCCATTCAACCGCTAAATCATCACCATTAACAATTATTTTATTGATGTATATTTTAGTATTATTAAATAATTTATTGTATTCAATAAAATCTGTTATTGTCTCTTTTTTATTCATTCTTCTTCCAGGATACGCGAAAATAACATCTTCATGCAATACAGAATCCAAAAGCTCTAAATTGCCAGTTTCCCATGCTTTAGCATGCATATAGACAAGCTCTTTCACAAGTTCTTCATTTTGTGATTTATCATTAACACATCCAATAATAAAAATAAATAAAATAATAAAAAATATTTTTATAATTCGCATTTTTAGGAAAATTATTTAAGCAATTATAAATCTTATGTCTTTATGAAGTGTCAAAAACCACAATTCAAAAAACTTTTGAATACTGCTAATTATAAATTAGTTGAGTGGTTTTTGAGCATGCTCAGGATTCCACTAAATAATGTTTTGCTTGTTAAGCCACCATCCAAAAAAGATGGCGGAATTCTGACATTCAAATTTAATATTCCAAATAAAATAACAATAATAAGGGTTAGCTTAATTCCGTTATTTGTTATAATTCTTTTAGTTGATATTCCTTACAAAAATATATTAGCAGCTTTTATCTTTGGCATGCTTTCAATCTCAGATTTCTTGGACGGCTACTTTGCGAGGAAAAAAAGGCAAGTAACAGAATTTGGCAAGCTTATCGACCCAATTGCAGACAAATTGCTGATTTCAACTGCATTAATTTTCCTAATTGGAAAAATACCTTTTTGGATGGTAGTTACAATAATTGCAAGAGAAGTTATTTTAACAGCAGTAAGAATTTATTTGGTGCCCATCAAAATTATTGTGCCTGCAAGCAAAAGTGGAAAAGCAAAAACAATTGTGCAGAGCATAGCTATTATATTTGTTCTTCTGCAACTGCCTTTTAGCTGGTATGTGATGCTTTTTGCTGTTTTGCTAACCTTGGTTTCAGGTTTTGAATATTTGCTCAGAATAAGATTAATGACAGGCAATAAAATTGTTAATCTGCCAAATTTAATCACTCTAACAAGATTTTTGTTGATTATTCCTTTTGTTTATTATTTTTTAAACCTTAAATTGCACATTTCCTTGCTTATCTTTGCAATAATTACAGTAAGTGACAAACTAGATGGGATATCAGCAAGATTAATGAATCAAAAAACAGAACTTGGCTCTGGCTTTGACTCATTCACAGACTGGACATTGATAATTATTGCATTTATTATTTTTGTTTTAGAAGGCTACCTTAACGCATTTTGGGCTGTTGTTTTAATAGCACCTTCAATAATTAGTGGCATTATGAAAATGACTTATGCTAAAGTACAAAAAATTGTGCCTGTTACTTTTATAGCAAGGCTAAGTGTTAGCTTGACTTACTTAACAATAATTGCTATAATAATTAACTTCAGATACAAACTTTATTTTTTGATAATAACTATTGTCATGGTTTACATTTCAATGATTGGTTATGTGGTCAAAGCATTAAAGATGCCTAATAAAGTGCATAGTAAAAGAAGAGTGGTACAAAAATCAATTTCTTAGGGCAATCTCTTTACTCTAAAAGAAGAAACCATAAGTATGCCAAGCACTAAATAAACATACGGAAAAAATCTTATTTCTATATCCAGCAGATTTCGCATAAAATAAGCTAAAGGTATGATAATTCCATTCAACGTTATCGGCATTCCTTGAAAAGCTCCTTTTAAATCCATAATGTTGTACCTTGCAAGCCTCAAAATGCAACAAAACAAAAATATTGTGAAAGATATTATTGCCAATGGAGTTTGAATTAGCATAAATCCGAATATTGCTGGCGCTACTCCAAATGAAATTGTATCTGCTAAACTATCCAGTTCTTTTCCAAACTCGTTTTGCTGCCCCATTACTTTTGCTATTTTTCCGTCAAAATAATCTGAAACTACAGCCAGCATCAGCAGAAGGCTTGCTGTATTATACCAACCTTTTATTGCAAAAAGTATGCTTATAATTCCAAAAACTACATTGGTTAAGGTAAAAACATCAGCAAACTTTATAAGCCTTAAAATTTTAAAATCATCTAAATCTGTTTTTTTCCTTACAAGCCTAAATTCTGATTTAAATAAAGCTTCAATTCCAGAAGCAACTGTCATTGCTATTGCAATCCATATCAAAACCCAATCTAAATTGCCCATGATAACAGGTATTAAAGCAATTATCTGAAAAAATAAGCTGATTTTTCCCAGAGCTGTTGCCTTAAACTCTCTTCTAAAGTCGCGATAAAACAATATAAGCCCTATAATTATAGTTAGCAAATCTCTCACAAGAAATGTAAGCGCTACCCAAAAAGGCAAATAAGCTTTTACTGCAAGGGATATTGCAACTATATTAATTAAAAATCTGTCTGCAAAAAAACCTAAAATAGACCTTAGCAAAGCTTTGTCACCTCTTCTTGTAATCAAGCCTTCAAAAAATGCAATTAAGGCAGTTGTTATAAAGAAAAAAGCAGCGATATTTTTTCTTTCATTCATAATTAAGAGCGCTATAACAAATACAAGCACTATTCTCAATAATGACAGCGAAATAAATAAATTTTCTTTTTTAATTCTTAATCTCATTTGCTCATTTCTCACATACAAAAACAAAGCAAGGCGGAATATTTAACGCCACAAATTTTACAGAAATCTTTGGGAAATAACTGTAAAGATATTTTTTGAGGCTATTTAAAAATTGATATATCACAAATTTACCATTACTTTTCAAAGTATTTTTAGTTTCTTTAATAATAATGCGTTTTTCATTTGCATTTAAACTTGAGAAAGGCAATCCCGACACAACATAATCAATTTTTGGCACATTAAATTTTTTAAGATATTTTTTTATATTTTCTGCACTATCATTTATGATTATCAATCTTTTATCACTCACGCTTTTTTTTAAGTAATTGCAAAATTCTTTGTTAATTTCAAAGCAAAGCAATTTTGCATCTTTTCTTGCTTTTTTAAGAATCTCATTAGTAATGCATCCTGTGCCAGGGCCATACTCTGCAATGTATCTTGCATTTTTGAAGTCTATATTTTTAAGCAGTTCATTAATCATAAATTTAGAACTAGGCACAATTGAGCCAATCTCCTTTGGATACTTCATAAATGAAGAAAAAAATAAAAGCTTGTCCACATTTATCACCTCAAATTAGCTATTATAGTTTCACCTGCTTTTACTTTATCGTTAATTTTAACTTTTAATTCCACCCCTTTTGGAATTATAAGAGTTGTTTGGCTTGACAAAGCTATCATACCAATTTTTGCCCCTTTATTAACTTTTTGATTTTTTTTAACATAGCATTTTATTCTCCTTGCAAGAAAGCCAGCTATTTGTATAACTTTTACTTTTATATTTTTATCTCGTATCACTATTTCATTTTTTTCATTTTTAAGGCTTTTTTCTAAATTATAAGCTTCAAAAAATTTTCCCTTGGAATATTTAACTGATTTTATTATACCGCTAATTGGTGCTCTATTAATGTGCACATCAAAAGGCGACATAAAAATAGAAACCACATAGCATTCTTTTGCAACATCTTTTGCTAATGTTTTTATTTTTCCAAGAAATCCTTTTTTTATTTTAATATTTTTTTTATTTATTTTTAGTATGCTAATTATTTTGCCATCAGCTGGTGCAACTATGTTTTTGCCTTTTGGTATTTTTCTTTCTGGATCCCTATAGAAATTAATTAAGAATAAAATTAAGAGCAAAACTACAGCAAGAACAACTGTTATTAGCCACCCCATAGCTTTAATGTTTTTATTTGCCTAATTTAAATTTTTGTATGTCTAACGCCTTATTATTATAAATCAAAATCGCTAATGCAATAACAACCAAAATCATTCCTATTATTACGTGCTTCAAATGAGAAGTTTCATTATTTAGTCCAACAGCGACATGTACTGCATGAGGCAAGAATGCCAAGAAAAAGCCTGTGAACAGAAGCATTGTTCCTATCGCATCAAATATTTTTTTGGGTTTCATAAAAATAAAAAAAAAGAAAAAGTCTATTCCTTAACTCCGTAAGCCACTCCTAGTGAAACAATTCCGACTGCAATATGCAGATAGCTGATAGCAGCATTTATTGCAAAGATGCTTGCCAATAAACCGCCAACTCCTGGAATAAACCACAGAACTCCCACAACAAGTGCTATAATTCCAGTCCACATGTTAGTATTTTTTCCTGCTAGCCAAATAATTACTGCTCCACCCACAAGGTGCAACACATTCTGCGCAGTATTCACGCCAAATATTCCTAAAATGGGTGCGTTAAAAAAACCTACAAGGCCTAACAGCACTAAAACAGCGCCTATCACCATTGCATATGTCTTTTGTATATCTGCGATATGCATCACCTCTTCTTAATTCCTTTAATACTATGTATTTAAGCTTTTCGTCAATTTATATAATGCAATAGCTATGTTACAGCAATAAAAAGATTTTTAATAGCTTAAAGAATACTAGTAGCTATGAAATATACTATCTTAGATTGCTATACAGACGAGCCAGCTGGCTTAGGAGTGCCGCCTTATCTTGGCACATATCCAAGATACATAGCAGGCTACCTTAATGAAAATGTTTACTATTTGACTATTGATGATTTAAGATTGTGGAAAAGGCACAATTCGATAATTACAGAAACAAAAAAATCACAAAAAACAGACATTACAACTTACAATCTAACAATCAATTATAAAAATATAAAAAAAATATTGCAAGAAACTGATACGCTTATCGTTGTTCTTGGTGTTCACGTTCCTGGCAAATACCTTTCTGCTATACCTGGAACTTTACATGAGGTAATACCAATGATTAAGGATTTTAAGTGTAAAAAAATTCTTACAGGCCCAGCTGTTTTTGGCACTCAATTGTTCGGAGGCAGATTTTATGAAAAAGCAGATTTAAGCATGTTTGATAAAATTGATTACTTGATGTTCAATTTCAAGTATAGTGATGTAAAAGATTATGCAATTTCAGGAGCAAAAATCATAAAACAGATTCCAGATATAAGAATGATAGAGATAGAAACAGGGCATGGCTGCGATATTGGTAAATGCAGCTTTTGCACAGAGCCAATAAAAAATAAAGTTGAATTTAGAGATAAAGAAGATGTTTTGAAAGAGATAATTGAATTTTATAATTTAGGTGCAAGGTTCTTTAGATTAGGCAAGCAAACCTGCTTTTACACACTGCCTTATGCTGCTGAATTATTGAAGGAGATTAATGAAAATTGTCCAGATATTAAAGTTCTACATATTGATAATGTTAATCCGGTTAAAGTAGTTTTGGACAAGCAGAATGATTTTGAGGTAACAAAGGCAATTGTAAAATACTGCACATCTGGAAATATAGCTGCATTTGGGGTTGAAAGTTTTGACATGGAAGTTGTTAAAGCCAATACATTAAACACACCACCCAATATAGCATATGAAGCCATTAAAATTCTAAATAAATACGGAGCAGAAAGAGGCTCTGACGGAATGCCCAAGTTTTTGCCCGGAGTAAATATTATTTTTGGCTTGAGAAATGAGACAAAGAAAACTCATGAAGAGAACATGAAATGGCTCAAGAGAATTTATGATGAAGGCTTGATGCTTCGTAGAATTAATATCAGGCAGGTTGCAATCTTTGAAGGCACTTCTCTCTTTAATGAGGGAAAAGACAAATTCTTGCGAAAAAACAAAAAACTTTACTGGAAATGGCGCAATGACATAAGGCAGAACATTGACTGGCCAATGCTTCAAAGGGTTATTCCTTCCGGAACAATCTTGACCAATTGCTATGCTGAAATTTATGATGGCAACACAACTTTCTGCAGACAGTTTGGAACATATCCATTAATTGTTGGTGTGAAAGGAAGATTAGAATTGAAAAAATTTTATGATTTGGAAGTTACGGGGCAGATGTTACGTTCGGTTACGGGAAAGGTGTGTGTGGAGAGGGAAGTTGAATGTTAATACAAACTTCAATAAGACTAGACCAAATATTTCTTTCTGGACCATTCATTATTTTTTTTCTATGTTAAATAGATTATCTTTAGAAGAAACTTATAGTCTAATAAATTAAATTTTTTTAATCATAGTACAATAAAATATTGTTTAAAATAATATATATAGGATTAAAAAAGTTTTGGCATCACATACTATATCATCTTTTAATCTTTATTTTTACTCCAAAAAACGAATAAAACATAATAAATGTTAATACAAACTTCAATAAGACTAGACCAAATATTTCTTTCTGGACCATTCATTATTTTTTTTCTATGTTAAATAGATTATTAATTTTACAAAATTCCAAAAGATTTATAAATATATCATAGTTATCTTTCAAAAAATAACACCATTTTAATAATACAATAAATTTTTGTTGTAATTCATACAAAACCTTTATATAGTAGCTATTAGTAGCTATTATGTTATCTTTATACGGGGGTGTACAAAATGGATATAAGAAATTTTAAAGAAAAGATTGAGTTGGCCAAAAAATATGCAGCAGATGAAATTGAATTTAAAGATGAAATATTTCTTGTTGCATTACTTAAAGAAGTTTTTGGAAAAGACTCTTTGAAGAAAGATTCAGCAGTAACACAGGCTTCAACTATATCAAAAGAAGCTAATGTTAAGCAACTATCGATAAGAGAATTCCTGAATGAAAAAAAGCCAACAAATGATGTTGAAAGAGTCCTAGCTATTGGATACTTCTTGGAAAAATATGAGTCATTAAACAATTTTAATTTTGATGATATTAAAAATGCATTTATCAAATCCAAAGAAACATTACCCCAGAATATTCATGACAAAATTAATATGAATATCAGAAAGGGACACATAGCAGAACTTCCAGAAAAAAAAGATGAAAAAAAATCTTATTATCTCACAGCAACTGGAGAAAAATTTGTTGAACAAGGATTTAAAAGCGAGGCCTAATGGAAGAACAATATATTAAAAAAATAGAGGAAATTGAATCAAGACTCAAAAAAGTTGAGAATATTGTATTCTCAGAAAATAAACCCACTCAACTTAAAACTAAAGAGAGTTTTAGTGGTCTAGCAGGAGGAATAAGGTTTTTAATAAAAAATGCATTTTTTAATGCACCCAAATCTGTTAAAGAAGTTATTGATGAATTAAAAAGAGAGGGTTACTATGGAACTATGACTGGTGTAGCTAGTACATTAAGCATGACATTTACTAAAAGTCAGAAAATATTAAACAGGGTTAAGGAGGAAAAAACATGGAAATACGTAATAAGGAAGTAAAAGATGCTTTAGATGAGTTGATTGTTGACGAAAACCAATCAATCGATACAAATCTGTTAGCGTCACTATTAAAAGATCGCTTAGTACCAAGCAAAGAAGGCAACATCAGTTACAATACAAGTTTTTATCAATTTCCCGAGTGGAAAAGGATGTTGTTATTTATCCTTATAAGAAAAGCTATTGTCATTAAAGGATTAAAGAGCATAAAAGAAAAAGCAACTTACAAAGAAGTGGCTGAAGGCGCATTCATACCGATTACAAGCGTCCCAAGAACTCATCTTAGAAATCTTAAAGGAATTGTTTTGAAAGATAAAGAAGGATATTTTGTTCCAAACTATAATTTGATTAAATGTAAGTTAAAGTTGGAAGAACAAAAATAAAACATGGAAGAAATTTCTGAAGAAGAAATTGTTGGACATTTAAAAAAGTTTGATTTATCTAAATATTCAGATGTTTCTACGCTAGGCCCATTAGAGAATGCTTTATGGTGCTTATTAGTTGTTAAAGATAACACTATGGTAAAAAAGTTAACAGCTAAAGCAATTAGTTATATATTGTTAAATACCATAGAAATACATATTGATGAAAAATCTATAATACGTGCATTTTCAAGAGCAGGAAATAAAATAAAATCAGATAAAATTAATTCTAAGATTTTTTATGAAATAATGAGTCCCGGAAAAGAATATTTAGCTAATATTTCTATTGACAACAATACAAAAATATATTTTGTAAATGGTGATAACGCTTGGTCGAGTACTAATAAAAATTTGCCAGCACTTATCAAAAAATTGAATGAAGAGATAATGATAGTTGATCCCTTTTATGGTCTTGGAACACTTACTAATCTTGATAAGATTTCTGAAAATAAAAAGATTAGATTCTTAACATCAAAATTAGGTAATGATGAAAATGAAGATAAATTTAAAAAAGAATTTTTAAAATTCAAAAATGAATTTAAAAATATTCAAATTAAAAAATATGATAAATTTTATGAATTGCATGATAGGTATATAGTGTCTGATAATGGATTGATTATAATTGGACATGGTATAAAAGATTTAGGTTCAAAAGAATCCTTTATAATAGCTCTTTTTGATGAAGAAATAAAATCACTTATTCCAACTTTAAAAGAATCATTTGAGAATAAATGGAAAAAATCTTTTGTTCTTTAATTTAAAATCCCAACCTCAAAAATAATAAAATTCGGAAAAGGCGCGGCAATTGTCATTCCGCCTGAATATATGGAAGAAAAGAACCTCAAAGTAGGTGATATTGTTAGTTTTGAGATTTTCCAAAATAATGCTTTAATTAAGCTCTGGGGCAGTGGAAAACATTTGAAGATAGACGCTCAGAAAGCAAAAGATGAGTTAAGAAAAGAGTGGTAATTCAAAGTTCTTTGTGTATTCCCCAGTGACATATGTCACTGCATTACACATTTCCAGTCCATTAGAAACCTATTTAAAGACTTTTCTAATACAAAAACTTTATGCCTCTGTAGCTCA
>CAZRRL010000021.1:0-14538 GCA_964602555.1 uncultured Methanosarcinales archaeon
TAACCTTGTAAGTGTCTTTTATGCCTGTTTTAATAACCTGCATAGCTTCAACTTTCTTGCATCCTTTCTGGAGCATCAATAGGTTATTGGATTGTATTTCCGTCCTTGCATCAACAATTATGCTTTTGGTTTTTATAGAATCTATCCTTTCCAGCCCATTTTCTGTTGAAATAAGGGTTTCTCCAGCAACGCAAGGGTTAGTTGTAACAATCGGTCCCAAATGCTCATAAAATGGATTGTACTCATTTACCCTATCAAAGAAGATAACACCAGGCTCTGCTGATTCCCATGCTTGGTAAACAATCTTGTCAAAGAGCATTCTTGGATTAACGTATTTGACAACTTTGTCATCTTTTGGATTTACTAGTGGATAAGACTCATTTTTCTCGTAATAATCCCAGAAGTCTGGCATTATTAGCACAGATATGTTAAAATTTCTCAAAGCTTTGTTGCCTTCTTTTACCGTTATGAACTTTTCAATGTCAGGATGGTTGCTATTAAGAATTCCCATGTTGGCGCCACGCCTTATACCACCTTGTTTTATCACCTCCGTCATTGTGTCAAACAAGCGCATAAAGCTTAATGGTCCAGAAGCAACTCCGCCAGTTGAGCTTACAAAATCACCTTCAGGGCGTAGTTTGCTGAAGTTGTAGCCCATACCACCGCCTGCTTTAAATACAATTGCTGTACTTTTTAGAGTTTCCATTATACCTTCTATGCTGTCTGGCACGTCTAGGACAAAACAATTATGTACAGAAATCATATTTGCAACATAGGAATGATCTTCTTCAATCTCAAGATTGTAGACAGGTCCAACATAATCCACTCTTGATATTTCGTCTATTTCTGTGAAGTTTATGTCATCTGCAACAATGGTGTGTGGTTTGTAACCGCTATCAATTTCTTGCCTGTCAAATAATTCATTAATCAGTACTAAGCCATTTTCTCCGCTTATTGTGCATCTATAAGGTTGGGTTGTTCCAAGATTTGGCATAGAATCCTTGCCTAAAGCAGTAAAAACACCGCAGCGCATAGCCATTTGCCAAAAGGCGTAAACTACGTTTTGGTTGCACATCACAAGCTTTGCATTTGTTTTGTTATAGTTTTTGAATATAGTTCCATCGCCTCTTATAAGACCAGCCATCAAACCCTTTTGTTTATGGATTGGTAACTTTATAATCCATTGAGGTATATACTTATTTTTATATCCTCTGCCTAAAATATTCTCAAAGAATTTAGCTAATATTGTAGAATGAAATCTTAAATCCAACCATCTTCTTGTTCCTCTTGCTTTTTCAATTCTTGCAGAAACTCCAAATTTACTTTCCATTATTGATATTACTTCTCTGCAATAGTTTTCCTCATCGGCCGAAAAAGTAAATCTCACACAATCCTTGTCTGAAATAGAGCCTTCAGAAAGATAATATCCAAATAATTTCATAAGTTCATAATCAATAGCAATATTCTTCTTCACAGGCTTTGTAATGTGTACAAAAGCGTTGAACTTGCCTCCTTTGTACTCATAAGCACATTCATCCTTTTCGTTTACTTTTACATTTTTTACAAAGTTGCTAACCTCTATTACTTCAACATCTTCTACTTCTTTTGGATAAGATAAAGCTACATAATCTCCTTCTTTAAGCATAGTGAGTGGCATCCATTGAATTTTATTGTCCTTATAGCTTAATATAGGATGTTCTTTTGTTACAAGCATAGAAGGTTTTGGGAGTTTGCTACAGCTCACTTTGTACAAAGAGTTTGTATTTCTGATATATAATTTCTCAACTCTTCTAAATCTTCCTTTATGTGTCAATACAAAATCTCCAATTTTAATATCTTTTATCTCCTTAGGACCATCTCGCGTCATTATAGGCTGGTTTGGATGAAAGCATGCACTGCCCATTCCAAGAGGGTTGCCAAAATTTGCAATAGCTGGTGTATTTGGCATAAATAGCTTGTTTGTCATTAGGTTGTAGAACTCATCTATGTTTTTTTCATAATCATTAAATTCGCCTTTTTTAATCATATCAAAGAACTTGCTCCATGTTACTTTCATTTGCTTATTTACATTGAACCTGTCATACATCCTTTTTAAGGCTTCCAAATGGTATTTATTGAGTCTATATTTTCCAATTGAGAATTGGTCTTCATGCAAAGCTGGCTTGAAATCCTCAATCATGTTTACTGGCTGCTGAGCAGTAATATCAAAAACTCTTGTGTCATAGAATAAATCAGGCAAAGCTGCATGAACCGCAACTCTTGTAAATAACTGCTTTGGAATTTCAATTAACTTGCCTGTAGAATCTTTTCTTAAGTACCTTGCTTTTAGAACTCTTAATGCATTAACATCAAACCTTTTATCAACTTCATCAATTTCTTCTTTTTCAAGAACTAGTTGCTTTTCCTTTCTTACCTCTGCTCTTTGCTGCCTGTAAAGAATATAAGCTTTTGCAGTTGCTGCATGACCTTCTTCAATTAGAACCTTTTCAACAATATCTTGAATTTCCTCAACTGATGGAATACTATCTATTTTTTCAAGTTCTGCAATTACCTTGTCACTTAATCGCTTGGCTAGCTTTTTGTCTTTTCCGCCAACTGCTTGTGCAGCCTTGAAGATAGCATTTGTTATTTTGTCGTGTTCAAACTCAACTATTCTTCTATCCCTTTTCCTTATTTTAGAAATTTTTTGTTGCATTTTGAACCTCTTTTATTAACTTTTCACTACTCAGCCGAAACACAATATGTTGTATGTTATATATTATCTATATACTACATGTAGTATATTTCTAAACATCACTTATATTTAAATGTTTTTATTATAAATTATATATAAAATTTTAATGATGTTTGTTATAATACTTTTAACGATCCTCGACCCATTCCACGGCTGGCTTGATTATGAGTGCCACGCATACTGCCGAATTTTAGAAAACTTTAGGGGTTTAAATAGTTTGGGTCAAGGGATGTCCAGTGCTGTTATGATGGTCGAAATCATAGAAAACTACCTTCTTCTGTTTGCCCAAAACTTTCTGAATGGTAGCTTGTGATGTTTCAAGATTATTCCTTTTGTATCCATGTAATAATGATTCTGGTGATTGTTTTTAAATATTTGTTGTTTATTGGTGAAATAAAGAGAGATGAAGGAGTTTGGCTAGTGACTGGTTAACCACTTTCCTCCTAGAATAAATACAATCATTTAAAAATGATTCAAATTCCTTATATTATATATGATAGATTACAAAATTGTTAAGTTTTGCAGGCTGTGCAAAAAAAGATTTGTTGTTCATAAAATTGATTCAAAAAAGAATTATTGCGATGATTGCCAGTTGAAAATCAATAAACAAAATGATTGATTAGGAGGAAAAAATGAAAGGAACAGTAAAGTTTTTCAATGAAATGAAAGGATTTGGGTTTATAGCAGGAGAGGATGGAAGAGAGTACTTTGTGCATAAAACCGGATTAAATGAAGGCGTGACTTTGCGCGAGAATGACTCCGTTACATTCGATGTAGGCGAAGGAGACAGAGGCCCAAAAGCAGTTAATGTCAGCAAGTAAAATGTTTTTTATTTAAGATTTTTTCTTAGTTTTTTTGCTTTTCTTCAGCCTGCTTTTTCACAATCTCAAAAATTTGATCGAGAACTTCCTATGGAACATCAACTCCAATTTCAGCTTTTAGTTCTTCTAAGAAGACACCTAAGCCAAAAGCTGCTGTCTTTTCCAAGCTCAATTTGTTTTTTAACTTCTTCAATCAATAATCCCCATTCAATTTTTGTCACGCCAATGATTTTTCTTGCATCGTCCTTGTCTTTTATTCTGTCGGTTGCACATTTTATTCTTCTAATTTACCAAAATTATGTAATTTTTCACCACTAAAGAATCTAGTAATTACATTCTTCAATTCACTTATTTTAACTCTGATTTGGTGAGTAGTATCTCTGTCTCTCAATGTAACTGTAGAATCCTCTAAAGATTCAAAATCAATTGTTACACAAGCATAAACTCCAATTTCATCTGCACGAGCATATCTTCTACCAATTGAACCACTTATATCAAATAAACAAGTCCATTCTTTTTTCAATTCGTTATGTATTTCTTTTGCTTTCTCAACCAATTCTTTTTTATTAGAAATCAAAGGAAAAACCCCTACTTTTATAGGCGCTAGCTTGGGATGTAATTTTAAAACTACATTATCTCTTGATTTGTCATAATTATAAGCATCAAACATAAAAACAAGGAAAGCTCTTTCTACACCTTGAGATGGTTCACAAATGACATGAGGAATTATTTTTTTCTTTGTGTCTTCATCAAAAATTGTTAAATCTGTCTTGGAATGTTCCATATGTTGCTTTAAATCAAAATCTGCTCTATTAGCTAGGCCTTGCAATTCTTTCCATCCAAATGGAAACTCATACTCAAGATCCCATGTGTCTAAAGCGTAGTGGCTAAGCTCATCTTTAATGTGCTGCCTTATCCTAAAATGCTTTGACTCTGCACCAAGGTCAACAAACCATTTATGCATCTTAGCAAGCCAGTAAGCATGCCACTCTGTTTTTATTATCTTTTTATCAAGGGCTTGCTTGATTGAAATTTTCTCCATTTCACGAGAAAATTGATTTTCAATTTTCTGTGCGCCAGAAATTCTTTTGGAATTTCCTTGTGTTTTATTGTGCTTTTGCATATCAGCAGAGTATACATTTAACTCATAATCAAGCACCTCATCTATGTAAGGACACCCTTGCTTTTCAGGATGAACAAAGTATTCTATTTCCATTTGCTCAAATTCGCGCATCCTAAACAAGAAATCTCTAGGAGAAATCTCATTGCGAAATGCTTTTCCTACCTGTGCAATTCCAAATGGAAGTTTAAGCCTTGCGTTTTCCTGCACAAGCTTAAAATCAGCAAATATCACTTGTGCTGTCTCTGGCCTTAAATAAGCTACAGAACTGCTTGTTTGCACAGGACCAACCTTTGTTGTGAACATCAAATTAAATTTTTTTGGTTCACTTAATTCATTTCCACATTTTAGGCATTTTATTTTATGCTCGGCTAATTTCTTTGCAACATCATCAAGTGACATTCCTGCAGTTGATATATTTAACTTGTCCTCAATAAGCTGGTCACCTCTAAAGCGTGAGCCACATTTTTTGCAATCAACTAGCACATCTGTAAAACCATCAACATGGCCTGATGCTTTCCATACCATTGGATGTGTAATAATGCTGCCATCAATGCCAACCATGTCGTCTCTTTGCTGTACAAATGTTTTCCACCATTCTTTTTTTATATTATTTTTTAGCTCAACGCCAAGATGACCAAAATCGTAAAATCCTGCTATGCCACCATATATCTCACTATTTGCATAAACAAATCCTTTTCTTTTGCAAAAAGTAGCCATCTCGTCAATTGTTAGTTTTGGTTTTTCCATTTTTGATTGAAATTTATCGTTTTTTAAATTCAATCCGTCGCACTAAAAAATGCTTTGCATTTTTGGTGCCCCAAAAATTCCGTAGGAATTTTTTAGGGCTTTGCGACAAAAATTACACTCGGCAAAAATTTTTCCTACCAATAAATTTTTGCCTCGCATACATTGACAATAAATAGGTGAGGTTTCACGATATGGCAGAAAAGCGAAACCGAGCACTAATATATGCCGAAGGCGGATTGAATTTTGTTAATTGTATTTAACAGTTATTTTTTATTGAATTTTCTTTTGTTTCTTTTTAATTTTATTGTTTTTTGAGCTCTTTATAAGACTTCCAGAAGAAATATCCTATTATGGCAAATGTTACAATAGGACTTAACCAGTTTGGTATGTGCACACCAAAGCTGTCTAAAAGCATTATCGATCCCAATGTAAATATAGAGTACATTGCCCCATTCTTTAAATACTTATATTTCTTAACATTATCTATGTTGCTTAATGTAAGCTGCCTCACAACAAGAGCACCTATACCATTTCCAATTAGTATGAGTGGTATTGAGAATGTAAATGCAAAAGCACCTAAGACGCCGTCAACTGAAAAAGTAGCGTCAATAACCTCTAAATAGAAAATTTTGCTTATATCTGTCATCCTTTCAGAGCCCTCAAGCATTCTTTTCTCTGCTTGTTCTGCATTCTCTTTAAAACCATGAGTTATGAAAAATGCAGTTGAGCCAACTACTGCACCAAATGCCATTAATGGGTTTATTTTAATTGCAAACCATACAATAAATGCTAGCAAAACAGATACAACTGCAAAAAACCATACGCCTTGCTTGTGGATGAATTCTTCACCAACAAGCCCATAATGTTTTGGTTCAAGAAAAATCCAATGAAAAAACAAAAACACAAGAAAAGTGCCACCCCCAATAAGCAAAATTGGTGCTGATTGCTCAATTACTCTTGCAATTTTTGGGTCAGAGCTGAAAGAAGCTGTAAGAGCCTCTACAGCACCTAAGCTTGGATTGCTCATCCAAATAATAAGCCATGGCAACAAGCCTCTTATTAAGAAAACTGCAATTAAAATACCCCATATCAAAAACCATCTTCTTGCCTTTTTAGACATTGTGCCAAGAACTTCTGCATTTATTATGGCATTGTCCACACTGATAATTATTTCGAAAAGGGTCAATCCCAAAATTATCAATATGATTGAAAACCAAGCCATTTTTCAAAATAATCTATATTAAATTATAAATTTAATCAAATTACTTTATCTCCTATCTAAAATCTTTCTTGGTATCAAAAATGCTATAACTAGTGGAATTACCACAACTCCAACTCCAAAAATTAAAATATAAATTAAAGTATAATCTTTATAGTTTAGCAAATAGTCAGACTTTAATTGAAAGAGTAAAAGCAATACTACAATTAACGGGATAATGTACCTAATCATAAATCTCCAGATTTTACCTATTTTTAAAATGGAATATTGGTCAATGTGGTTTGATATTTTCTGAATGTCAAAAAACCAAGCTATTGCAATAACTTCCAGCAGTATTGCAATAAGAATATTGTAAAAAACAAAATGACTTACAATGTCCATAATGTAATATCCTGGTCTTAAAATGAATAATAATCCAAACAAAAAACCAAAGCCAGAAACAATTATTGCAGCATTATTATGTTTTGTATCAAACTTATGAACTAAGACATGAGATACTGCATAAGCTAACGAAGATGCGCCTATTACAAACAAAAGTGATAAAAAAATGAAAAACAATAAGCTCAGCAACGTTGGCTTGTAAAAGAAAGGCAATGCCTGCGCAAGAATTGTGAATTCTGAGCTAAAGTCTTTGAATACTAAGCTTTCTATATTAGCTACTTGCCTTACACTTAAAAATCCGAGAATCCCAAATAAGATAAATCCTATAGCAATGCTTGCCAACAATTCAAAGATTATAACACTGAATGAATTTCCAACTAAAAATCCTTTGTTTTTTCTCGCAAAAGCAGGCATTATACCATAAGAAAGTCCTAACGACACTAAAGCTAATGAAAAAGCATTAATCCAAGTATCTGAATCAAATAAGCCACTAAGTTTTGGCTTTAAGAAAGAATAAACTCCTGCCAATGAATTCTCAAGTGTTAGAGAATAAAACAAAAAGAAAAACATTAACAATAAAAATGCTGGAGTTGTTACTAGAAAACATTTTTTCATGCTTTCGTAACCATTTCTTATGCAAAAGAAAATAATAACCCAAGCTATAATTAAGGCTATAAAAATAGGCAAAGAAAAATGATTAAAATTGCTAAAACCACTAGATACTTGCAAAACATTGCTTAAAAAATATTCTTTAGCATCATTCTTCCATTGCAATCCTAAAGAAACAAATATGTAAATTATATGCCATGACAATAAAACTGCATAAAAACTCACAGCAATAAATGCATTAATAAGCATAAGCCAGCCTATACTGCTAAACCATTTCTTTACTGAGGCAAATAAATCTACAATATTTTTGTTAAAATATTGCCCCATTGAGAACTCAAGCATTAATAAGGGCACTATCAACACAAGCAAAGCCACTAAATATGGAATAAAAATTAAACCTGAATGTTTGTATGAAAAATAAGGATAAAGCCATATGTTGCCGAGGCCTATGGCTGCGCTTATTGACAGCAAAACAAAAAAGAACCTTGAGTTATTGCCCATTTGCTTTTTCTCTGCGGTATTCTAAACAAAATTATGAATGGCAGTGTGCCCAAAAAATTTTAAGTTTTAATTCACAATCTATATAAACTTTTTGATTGTGATAATTTTGGAGTGATGACAAGTAAAAAATAGGGTCAATAAAAATTTAAATATTACACAATATTTTTTAATTAATCCATGAAAATAAAACTTAAATGGATAGTTTTGCTTGAAGCTGTAATTATTGTAATTCTCGCAGTAACAACTATATCCTTATACACAAACAAGCTAAAAGTCCAAAGCAATCAAGAAATCAAGCAAAGTTTGTTATCACCTAGAATTCACGTGGGCTTGCTTGAGCCTGAGAGCTTTATGATAGTCAATTTTAACCCTTTAAAGGAAGAGATTCAAGCCTATATAACAAAAAACAATCTTAATGTTTCTGTTTATGTTGAAAATTTCCGCAATGGAGCTTTTATGGGCATAAATGAAAAAACCGGATTTTATCCAGCAAGCCTTGGCAAGCTTCCTGTGGCTATTGAAATAGTGGAAAAAATTGAGCGCGGTGACTTAAGCTTTGATACGATGCTTAGTATACAAGATTCTGATAGGGATAATACATCTGGTAGCCTTTATAATGTTAAAGCTAAAGAACTGCCTTTGCGCGTTATTCTGGAGAAATTGCTAAGGGAATCTGACAATACTGCTCTAAGAATTTTTTTCCGTTATATTGACCCGGAAGATTTCAAACTGATTTTAGACTATTATGGTATAGAAATTGGCTCTGTTAAAGATGAAAAAGGACAAAGACATCTAAGACTTATCTCTCCAAAGGTTATGTCAACACTTTACTCAAGCCTGTATTTTTCTACTGTACTTGAACCTCAAAACTCAGAGTATTTGCTCACATTGTTAACAGATACTGTACTTGATATAAATAAACTGGCAAAAATTCCAGATGAAGTCAAGATTGCACATAAGTATGGAGAAAACTACTATAGCAATCAAAGATTTTTCCATGACTGTGGCATATTATACATTAATGAAAGCAGAATATTTTATTGCATTATGACAAAAGATATAGATGAGCGCAAGGCAAAAGAGACCATAGGCTTTATTGTAAATGAGGTTTATATTTATATAAAAAATACAAAGGCAAAGTTACAGGATTACAAGAAGCAGAGAAATTAGAAGAATTGAAAACTTTATTCAAGGATTTGAACATAAATACACGAGTGATTTCAAGATTAGGAGGTGAAACTTTGAAATGGTGGGAATTCTTAATTAGCAGAGATTCATTATTCTTGTTCATCGATAAAATTTCATCTAACCACATTCAAAAATCCGAAAGATTAAATAAATTGAAGGAAATTCTGCTAGTGAAATGACACCATTTGTTCATAAATATAAACCCAAAAGTACAAATGACATTCAAGGACAAGACTTGCAGATTGAAAAGCTGAAAGATTTTATTATAAATCACAGCAGACAGAAAAAAAAAGCCGCACTTATTTATGGACCATCTGGAGTTGGAAAATCATGCTCTATATATGCTATAGCCACCGATTTAGATTATGAAATATTAGAAACGAATGCAAGCGAATTCCGCAATGCAGAGCAAATCAATTTAAAAGTTGGAAATGCTATCAAGCAAAGAAGCCTTTTTGCAAAAGGAAAAATTATTTTGGTTGATGAAATAGATGGCTTAACTGGTCGTGAGGACAGAGGTGGAATCCAAGCGATAACAAAACTTATAGAAGATTCAACTTATCCAATAGTATTGACAGCAACAAATCCTTTTGACAACAAATTCAGCTCTTTAAGAAGCAAATCAAACTTAATCGAGTTTAAAGCTCTTGATTATGCCTCAGTTTTTAAAATATTACAAAGAATTTGTGAGAATGAAAAAATAAAATATGAAGAAGATGTGCTTAAAGCACTTTCAAGAAGAGCTGGCGGCGATGCAAGGGCTGCAATAAATGATTTGCAGACATTAACTCAAGATAAAAAAGAGCTAACAAAGCAAAGTCTTGAGGAATTATCTGAAAGAAACAAAACAGACAGCATAATCACAGCATTAAATAAAATTTTCAAAACAACTGACTTGAAAGTTGCAATATCTGCATTTGACAATGTTGAAGAAGACCTTAATGAGCAATTTTTGTGGATTGATGAAAATTTGCCTAAAGAGTACAATAATCCAGAAGAGCTTGCAAAGGCTTACGAAATGCTGAGCAAAGCAGATGTTTTCAATAGGCGAATTAAAAGATGGCAGCATTATAGATTTTTGGTTTACATTAATGCATTAATAACGGCAGGCATTGCATCTGCAAAATCAGCTAAAATTAAAAATTTTTCAGATGAAAAAGGTATTGCGAATGAAAAATATAAAAAATTTGTTGAGTACAAGCCAACAGGCAGATTATTAAAAATTTGGTGGGCAAATCAGAAAATTTCAAAAAAGAAGGATATTGCTGAGAAAATAGCACTAAAAACACATTCTTCAAAAAAAGATGTGTTAAAAAGCACAATGCCTTATATTCCATTCATGTTTGAAAATAAAAGTATGAGAAATAACATTATTAATGAATTTGATTTAAATGAAGAAGAAATTGATTGGTTAAAAAGTCAAGCTAAAACGTGAAAAATAATTCAGTAGAATACCATGAACCATATAACAGCAAAAGAACTTTCAGCTAATAATGAAAAATCAATTTTGATACTTGATATTAGAGAACAAAATAGCTACAAAGATTGGCATATCAACGGAAGCCAAAATATTGATGTTTACAACGATATTTGGGAAGGCAATTTTGATGTTGTAAAGAAAAAACTAAGCCAATTGCCAAAAGACAAAAAAATTGTGACTGTTTGTAATGCAGGCGTCACATCACAAAATGCCTCTATGTTGCTTGAGTCAATGGGTTATCAAACTTTAGTGCTTGAAAAAGGAATGCTTGGATGGAATACTTTGCATCAGGAAGTTGGTGTAATAAATCAAAATAATTTGCTGATAAAACAAATAATTAGAGTTGGAAAAGGTTGCTTATCCTACTTAATTGGCTCAAAATCAACAAAGGAGTGCTTTATTGTTGATCCTTCACAATTTATTGAAGAATATTTTGAATTAGCAAAGAGAATTGGATTTACAATAAAAGGTATAATTGAAACCCATGTACATGCAGACCATCTTTCAGGTGTGAAGGCACTAACAGAATTAACAAAAACAAAATATTATGTGTCAAGTGATGATTTTAAGTTAAAAATCGATTTTATTGATTTAAAAAATATTGAAAATATAAAAATTGAAAATAACACAATAAAAATCATAAAAACTCCTGGCCATACTGATGGAAGTGTATGCTTGCTTGTGAATGAAGAAATACTATTAACAGGCGATACTTTGTTCTTAGAAAGTATAGGTAGACCTGACTTAGGAAGAGACAGCAAAGAAATAGAAAAAGGTGCAAGATTATTGTTTAACTCATTGCAAGTTATCAAAAATTTTGATAAGAACACTTTAATTTTGCCAGCACATTTCACAAATTATAGCAATACCCCAATAGCTGACAAACTACAAAATTTGTTGAAAAACAACAAATCTTTAACAATAAACTCAGAAAAAGAATTTGTTGATTACATAACAAATAATCTTCCAATTACACCACCAAATTATCATCAGATAAAGAGCATAAACCTAAACTTTATGCAATTGCCAAGGCAAATGGGTGAGCAGCTTGAGTTTGGGCCTAATAGGTGTGCTTCTAAGTAACAGATTACAGTAAATACTCCAACAATAGTTCTAATAAACTTTTAATATCACTAACTAATAGTAAAATATTTATATTTAAAACAAAAACCTCACATCATGAGTGGTTTGTCGTTAGAAGAAACAATTAGAATTCATAGAAATATCAATAGGTTTATGATTCCTGAGCATCTTGCTGAATTACTAAGTTCTATGACATTATTTACTTTTCCACGTAATGCTCAAATAAATAATTTAGCACAGAGGACTATAAACAGAAGAGAGCAACCTCAATCACTTTCACTCAAAGAATACGCACATATAATACTTTCGATAGATTATGATGAAGATGTTGCATATCAACAGCGAGAAAATCCAAATTTTTTACAATTATTATCAAATTATTGGGAAAAGCTTAGAGGTACAAAACAAATAGATACAAAAACATTTCAAGGTATTAATGATTACATAGAATGGGCAAATTTGACTTTCGGGATAGAGATAAGAGAAATTAGGAATATGCATCCTGGCAAAATAATAAAAAAATTTGAATCTTATCTAGATGATTATAAAAAAAATAGAATTGAAAAAGGACAATTTTGGGGGTTTGTATGGGCAACGCTTGTTCATGATAACCCACATATAAATGGCTTAGTGTTAATGTTAAGGAACGAAGATGATTTACGCACATACAAACATGGTTTTAGCATTTCTGAGCATAATAGATACGCCCAACCTTATCTAAGGTCTATCAAAAACGATTATGATGGAAGAGTAGATCTAGAAAGAAGGTCGCAAAGACTTATAGAGAATCTAAAAGAAGCAAAAAGAAAATTAGAAGGAGTTTTAAAGCAATTGGACCAAGAAAGAAAGAGAGGCAAAGAATACCTAAGTGTCTACTCAGCAGCTAGGGAGGAATTAGATAAAGTAAGATTAGAAATTTTACATCTAGCAATGGCGAATTTGGATTTAAAGGATGATTTGCAAAGGAAAGAAAAAGAGCTAAGAGATGGGTTACAAACAAGCAGGAATTATCAAGAACTTTTATTAAAAAGAGAAGAAGAAGTAAAAGGATTAATCTACAGGATAGAATTTCTTGAGTATGAAAAAGAGAAATTTAAAAAACCAAGTGATTACAACATTGAATGGATTAGTGGGAAGAGGGTGATGCTTGTTACACAAAATAATCACCAATCTGTAAAACCAATTGAAGAAGAATTAAAAACTGGTTTATTACATATTGATATAAAAACAGACCCCAATAAAGCTTACCAGAGGCTGAATGATTTTGATTTGATTTTAGGTTATAAAATACAAGATAGAATAGTTATCGAAGCTATGAGGCAATTCCTTGACCGAAGGTTTATTTATGGAGAGAATCTTACTGAGCTATTTTTTAATTTAGCGAAAACTAGTCAAAGGCAAAATACTAAACTTTAAAAACAAAACTTCTTTCTTCAGGATTATGGAAATGCTAAAATCCTATAACCCAAAAGAAGCTGAGCCAAAGTGGATTGATTTCTGGGAAAAAGAAAGAGTATATGCTTTTAATCCAGAAAGTAAAGCTGAAATTTATTCTGTTGATACACCACCACCGACTGTTAGCGGCAAGATGCATTTAGGCCATTCATTTTCTTACTCTCAGCAAGATTTCGTTGTTAGATTCCATCGAATGCTCGGCAAAAATGTGTTTTACCCTTTTGGCACTGACGACAATGGATTAGCCACTGAAAGAATGATTGAAAAGATGAAAAATGTTAAAGGACAATTTATGAAAAGAAAGGAATTTGTTGAGTTATGCTTAAAGACTCTAGAAGAAATAAGACCTGACTTTGTTTATGATTGGAAAAGAATTGGTGTAAGTGCTAATTTCAATATTTTCTATACAACTATCGATGAGCATTGTCAAAAAATATCACAGCGCTCTTTTATTGAGCTTTATAAAATGGGTAGGATTTACAGGAAAAGAGCTCCTTTTGTATGGTGCCCTGAATGCCAGACAGCAATTGCACAAGTTGAGATGAAAGACAATGAAAGAGAAAGCAGACTTGTTTACATGAAATTTGACACTAGCTTGAATGAGCAAATAACTATTGCAACAACAAGGCCAGAATTGTTGCCAGCTTGCGTTTCTGTGCTTATACACCCTGATGATAAAAGATACAACAAATTCATAGGTTCAAAAGCAAAGATACCGTTTTCAGAAAGGGAGGTAAAGATAATAGGAAGCAAAGACGTTAATATGGATTTTGGGTCTGGAATTGTTTATCATTGCACTTATGGTGATATGGATGATGTCAGATGGACTGAAGAATATAATATAAAACCAATTGAAATCCTAAATAAAGACGGCACTTTAAATGAGAAAGCTGGCCGTTTTAAAGGTTTAAACGTTAAAAAGGCAAGAGAAGCTGTTATTAAAGCTTTAGAAGAAGAAAAAAGAATTGCAAAACTTGAGCCAATAAAGCATGTTGTTAATGTGCATGAAAGATGCGAAACCGATATTGAAATTCTAACAACATATCAATGGTTCATAAGGTATCTTGACTTAAAAGATGACTTTATAGATTATGGAAGAAAAATTAAATGGTATCCAGAGCATATGCGTTCAAGATATGAAAATTGGATTAAGGGATTGAAATGGGACTGGAATATATCAAGGCAAAGGCATTTTGG
>CAZRRL010000022.1:0-14461 GCA_964602555.1 uncultured Methanosarcinales archaeon
TTAGTCACTACCTTTATTATAGCCGACCAACAAAGTAACTAGGTGTTATGTATAGCTTATTGTCGGCTATTATGAAGCCACAGCTAAACCTAATAATTTCTGTGGCTGACTATACTTCTTGCCTTAGACAATAGGACATTTCAATAAAAAATACCTACCAAATCAAATAGATAAACATTTAAAATCTATTCTATATTCTTGCTTATGGGAGGACTTTGCTGGGAAGCTAGCACTCTCCTGTAAGCGCAAACGTGCTTAGGCGCAGTGAAGCTTGGGAAGCAGCAATGGCTTGTTGTTAATAGTCTTGAGCTTGACAATGAGGCTTTGTCCCATAGGACTAATGTTTTTGAAAATCCGTAAGGTCTGGAAAGAATTCAACCGCGAAATCGGTTGACGCTTTGCGAGGCATAAAGCCTCGAGAGCTCACTTCGTTCGCAAAGTTGACTTAAAGCAGCGGTAATCTTAAGCATTGGTGCTTATGGTAAACAGAGCTAAGAATGGCTCAAGGTAGCTACTAGCAGCAACTTTTGCCCATTCTCAAGCATGTCCTCCTATTTTTCATAAAATGCAACTAATCTACAATAAAATCTTTCTTGAGCATAAAGCTGATGGCCATCCTGAAAGGCCTGAAAGACTACTTGCTTTTGGTAATTTAGAAGAAGATGAAATAGAAAATGGGAAGAAATATCTGAATTTAATTTATAATGAAGATTATATTGAAAAAATTAAAGAAGCAAGTAAAAAAGAAAAATGGCTTGATGCAGACACCTATACAAATGAAAAGAGTTATGAAGTTGCTTGTTATGCAGTTGGTGCGGCTATAAAGGCAGCTAAGGAAAACAATTTTGCGTTGATACGACCACCTGGTCATCATGCTACTGCCAGCAAAGCAATGGGGTTTTGCTTATTCAATAACATTGCAATTGCTTGCAAATGGCTTAATGAAAGAGGGAAGAAAATCTTCTTATTAGATCTAGATTCGCACAGTGGCAATGGCTCGCAAGAGATATTTTATAATACCGATAAAGTTTTATTTCTATCAATCCATCAGTTTCCAGCTTATCCAGGTACTGGATGGGTAAATGAAATTGGAATTGGTAAGGGAAAGTACTATACAATTAATGTACCAGCTCCACCTTATACAAGTGATGATATTTTTGTAGATATTCTGTCAAAGATAATACTCACTATTAAAGAACAGTATAAACCTGATGTAGTAGCAGTATCTGCAGGTTTTGATGGCCATAAAGATGATCCTCTGTTACAGCTAAATTTAACTGTGAATTCTTATTATGAAATTGGAAAACTTATTTCAAATAATTTCAAGAACATTTTTGCATGCTTAGAGGGTGGATATAATATTGAGGTGTTGCCACATTGCGTTTCAGCCTTTCTGCTTGGTATAAACAAAGAAAAAGCCAAGCTTGAGTTTAATGAACAAAGAACTGCATCAGCAGCAAATGTTGAACGAGAATTTGAAGCAAGAATGAAAAGTTTAAAACTTAATTTAGATGGTTATTGGAATTTCTAAACATCCAATCTTTTAAAATGGTCAAAACCACTTTCTAATTCATATTCTTTATTATTTTTTATCAATTTAACACCATATTTCTTGTCAATTATCTTGCCAATAACTGTGACATCATATTTTTTTAATTTGCTTAATTTGCTTTTGCTAGCAGTGAAAACTAATTCAAAATCCTCTCCACCATAAAGTGCAAAATCAACTGCATCTTTTCCTACTTTTTTAGAATCATTTATCGTATATTTTGAAATTGGGATTTTATCAGCATAGATTATTGCTCCCGCTTTTGATTCATCGCATATATGCTTAACCTCAGATGCGACACCATCGCTGACATCAATCATAGAATTAATTCCAATTTTAACCAATTTTTGAGCCAAGCTTAATCTGCATTCTGGCTCAAGATGCGTTTTTGTTGATTTTCCTTTCAAATTATTTCTTAATAACTCCAAGCCAACGCTAGATGAACCAACATTACCACTGCAAAATATCAAATCGCCAATTTTAGCACCATTTCTTAACGCAAGATGTTTCTTTTCAACAAAACCAATTAATGCAACATTTACAATAATCTCTTTTGAATGGGACAGATTGCCACCAACAACACTAATTTTATATTTTTTTGATTTTTTATTGATGCCATTAAATAATCTATCAATGAATTCAACATCAATATCGCTCGGCAGAGCCAATGAGATCAATGCAAATTTTGGCAAGCCGCCCATAGAGGCAATATCGCTAACATTTTGCTCAATCGCTTTCATTCCAATCTGCTCTGGCGCTGAGTATTTTAAAGAAAAATGGTCATTTTCAACCATCATATCGGTAGTAAAAAGGAGACACTTGCTTTTGTCATAATTTAAAACAGCTGCATCATCACCAATCCCGATAATAACATCTTTTGAATAAATTTTTATTTTATTCTTTATCCTGTTAATTAGTGCAAACTCACCCCCAATATCTTTGATTTTCATGTTTTTAATTAGTTTTAGTGACATAAGTGAGCCATTTTTTATATTTCTTATCTTTGCCTCTAACAATATCTAGATATTTATTTTTAATCATTAATGTTATTTTACCAATTTTTCCATCGCTAATTATTTTATTATCAACAGATATAATAGGTGCTACTTCTGTGGCTGTGCCACAGAAAAACACCTCATCAGCATTTTTAACTTCTTGCAAAGTAACTTTTTTTTCATAAGCCTTAATTCCCAAATCTTTACTTATTTCTAAAATGGAATTTCTTGTTATGCCATATAATGCACTTTTGCTGCTTGGTGTTATTAAATTTCTATTTTTTACAATAAACAAATTTTCAGCAGGGCCTTCTGAAACAAAGCCATTATTATCGAGCATTAAGGCTTCATCATAGCCTTCCTTTCTTGCTTCATGCATTGCAAGTATAGAATTCGCGTAATTGCCGCTTATCTTAGCTCCAAAAGCAGTTGAATTTTCAATAGGTCTTACAAATTTGGAAGTCATAACCCTTAAATCCCTAGAATAATAATTTTCCCAAGGGACATTTGCTATTGCAATATTTGTAGGAGCATCTTTTGGAAAAACTCCAATGCTCCCATAGCCATAATAAACCAATGGTCTTATGTAGGCATCGTCTAATTTATTTAATTTTATCAAATTCTTTATTGCATTTTTAATTTGATTTTTTGTATAAGCAATTTTCAAGCTTAATGCATCTGCAGAATGAAATAGCCTGTCTATATGCTCATTTATTCTGAAAATTACAACTCCTTTACTTGTTTTATAGGAGTGTATGCCCTCGAAAACAGCACTGCCGTAGTGTAGCGAATGGGTTAATATGTGAATATTGGCTTTACCCCATGGAACTAGCTTTCCGTCCATCCAAATAAATTTTGAGGTTTTCATTTGAACCATGTTACATTAAGATACCTGTTAGATAATTTTATAGTTGCTATGCTGCCATTTTTTAAGCTGTATTCTTTGCTTACAGAGTCAGCTACTAATACACCATCAAGCATTTCAGAAATAACCTTTACTTTTTGATTTTTATTTAATAATCCATACTCTAACTTATAGCTTTTAAAAATTTTGCCTTCGTATGGCTCACGCACAACAAACTGGTATTTTTTAGAATTCAAAGGCAAGGTTTTTTTGCAACAAGATTTAGCCCAAGCGTAGCTTCCAGCAGGAGTTGTTATTAGCACACCACTACTTTTCTGCCTTTCTTTTTTATCATTAACTTCAATTGTATATTTTGCAGCAGTATAAGATTTTTTTGCTCCAATAAAAAATTCATTTAATGCTAACGTTTCAATTTTTTTATTATTTAAGTATGCCTCTAATCTTGGCAATTTTTTTACTTTAAATCTGTTTTTTAATATTTTTTTTAATTTTGATTCAAAATCCTTTTTGTTTGACTTCATAAAGAATCCTTCTTTATCCTTAACATCAGAGTTTACACCAAATATTAATTGTTTATCAATAAATTGTGCCGCCCTTAAAAAAGTTCCATCTCCACCAACTGCAATTATCATATCTTTATTTTGGAATAGGTTTTTTTTAAGATTATCTCTGTTAGCTAATCTGTAATCCATATTAAATTTTTTTAATGTATTTATCACTATCTCTAAAGTTAATTTTTGCTCATTAGTTAATGGATGTGTATAAACTATAAGTATTTTTTTTAGCTTCATCTCTATTTGCTAATTCAATTTTGTTTAAATTCTTTATTGTTTTTATATTAAAGTGGCAATAAATTTTTAAAGTAAATATCATAACTTAAAATTACTTAGGTGAATTTATGGCAAATAAAAAATTAGAAAGTCTGCCGATTAAATTGATGGAGCAAGTATTTGGGTCAAGATATGACAGAGAAGAATTTGGGCTTAATGCTTACATAGTAAAAGTAACAAATAGATTTCCGCCTTCAAGACCGCTTCTTATTAGCACTATAGGTTCTGCAGGTGATTTTGGTTTTGCAAAAGAGAATATAAGCAAATATTTCTCCTTAGTTCATAAACATGCTAAAGTTTTAGGCCAATATTCTAGAGAAAGAAAAGATCTTGGAGTAGTGCATATTACAGGTGGTGCTGGAGGGATACCATATGAAATGGCAAGAATTGCTAAAAAAGAGAACCCCGAACTGTTTTCTATTGCTATGTACCCACGGCCATCAGAAAAAGATGCAGGAATGTTACAAGAGAATAAACTCCCACCTTCTATTGAATTTTATGATTGGATTGTAATGAGTGGGTTATCTTTAATGAAAAGAGGCGACAATGTTGCTAGAGCTGATATAAACAGAGCATTTCATGGTGGTGAAGGCACACTTGGAGAGATAGCAACAGCAAGCCATGATGGGCGTATAGTTGTTGTTACACAGCTAGGCAATTTTGGAATCACGCAAAATGTAGTCCAAGTGTTAGCTTACTCATATACTGATAGAGGTAGTGTTGTAATTGTAGAAAACGATCCTGAAAAGGCTTTAAGAAGAGCAATAGCAGAGCATTTCGCTAATGTTGAGAGAAATGATGGAGTGCCTTTAAGCAATTTAGATGTTTACAGGAAGCCAGAAAATGCAAAACTCTATGTAAATCCTAGAATGTCTGCTCGTGTTACTACAGACTCTTATCCACATCTTCAACTAAGTGGTCAATTAGTTCTTGCAGGCATTGACAGGGATTTGCTTTTTCAGGAATTAACTAGAAAAATTGGCTTGAATGGTGATTTCAAGCTAGTAGATTTAAGAGAAGGTGAAGAGCCTCATATTTTGAGGGCACGCCCCTTTTTAGAAGAATTAATTTTATCTGAAATTAATAACATAAAAGCTCAAGCACTTAAAGGAGAAGTTCCTTATAAAGTTATTTCTCATAATTTAGAGGTCCCTGCTAGATAATTTTTCCAATTGTTTTATAATTTGCGCTAAAGCCTCATTCACAGCACATTTGATTCCATATTTCTTGCCAAGCTCAACTACAGCTCCATTCAAGTAATCAATCTCAGTTTTATTGCCTTTTATCAAATCTTGTTGCATAGAAGAAATGTTTCTTGAATTTTTTATTGACTCATCAATTTTTTTAACAAAATCAAAATTAAATGAAATGCCATCTTTTTTTGCAACCTTTAAGCATTCATTTGCAATTAGTTTTTTTAATGGGTTTAATTTTTCATCTGCAATTCCTTTATTTTCTATTCTTAAAATAGCAGTTATAGGATTTAAAACACAATTAAAAATCACTTTTTTCCACATATCTTCTTTTATATTTTTAGAAATATAGCAATTCAATCCACATTCATTAAAATTATCTGCTAACTCTTTGCTTTTTTGGTTTTTTTCAATTATAGTGCAGCCATAATTACTGTAATGAATAACACCTTGTTTTAAAAAAATAGCTCCATAGTCTGTAATCGCACGCAAAACTAAATATTTTTTGCCAACAACCTTCTTAGTAATTTTTTCACAATAAAGTCCATTCTGTAAACACAAAATTATTGTATTTTTTTTTATTAAACTCTTAATGCTGTTTATAGCCTCTTTGCTGTCATAAACTTTTGTTGTTAATATTACTAATATTTTATCTTCAATTTTTTTTATTTTCGTTGCAGCTTTAAGCTTGTATGTTTTATTTTCTAACCCTACGATTTTCAAGCCATTTTTGTTTATCTTATCTACATGCTCTTTTCTTCCAATTAATGTAACATCATTTAGCATAGACAATTTTGCACAATATAAACTGCCAATTGCACCTGCACCAAGAATAATTATTTTCATTTCATATATATTTTACAAATTTATTGTTTTTATCAACTAGTATATTATTTGCTTTAATTGGTTTGTCGCTTAATTCAAAACCCATAACAATTATTTCTTCCCCAATCTTAATTAAGTGAGATGCTGCACCATTCATACAAATAACTCCAGAATTTCTCTTTCCAACTATTACATAAGTTTCTAATCTTGCACCAGTTGTGTTACTTACAACTAAAACTTTTTCACCGGGCCAAAATCCAGCCTTCTTTATTAACTCCTCATCAATTGTAATACTGCCAATATAATTTAAGTCTGCCTCAGTTACTGTTGCTTTATGAATTTTAGACCTTAAAAACCATCTCATATCAGTCATTTATTATTGATTATTTATTCTTTAAAATTTTTATTATTTTTAATTTAAATAAATATTATTTTTTAATCATACAATTCAACGAATTTATCTAAGATAGCATTACCCATCTCTGTTGTTGTATTATTGCCACCTAAATCCTGTGTTCTTGTTCTTCCTTCCCTCAAAGCTGCTTCTATCGCTTTAATTATTAAGTCGCTAGATTTTCGCTGGCCAATATTATCAAGCATTAAAGCACCTGCCCATAGTGTTGCAATTGGATTGACAATGCCTTGCCCTTTCAATTTTGGAGCACTGCCATGTACGGGCTCAAACATTGAAATTCCTTGCGGATTAATGTTAGCTCTGCAAGCAAATGCTAAACCGCCTTGCAGCATTGTTCCTAAATCAGCCAATATATCTCCAAACATATTTGGTGCAATAATAACTTTATATTTTTCAGGCTGTGCAACTAAATTCATAACAGCTACATCAATAAGGTTAAACTCATATTCTATATCAGAGTAATCTTTTGAAATTTTTACAATACTTTCACGCCACAAATTATAGTAATCAAGCATGTTTGCCTTGTCAACAAAAGCAATTTTTTTCTTATCCTTATTTTTTGCATACTCAAAAGCGTATCTGCTTATTCTTTCACACCCCTTTCTGCTCAAAATTCCAATTTGGTAAGCAACATCGCTTCCTTTTGTTTCTATATCTAGGCCAAATCTTATTTTACATGTACTTCTGTTAATTTCAAGCTGTTGCTTATTCTTGCCATTTTTTGCTTTGCCAGAAGCATTAATATAAAAGTCCTCTGAATTTTCCCTTATCAAAACAAAATTTATCTCATTGTATGATTTGCCAGCTAAAAGACTTTCAACACTTGGCAATAATTTTATTGGCCTTAAGCTAACAAATTGGTCAAAATAATTCCTTATAGCACTAGAAACATTTTCAACAATTCCATTCTCAATTTTTATGCTATCAATCGTTCCACAATAAACTGCATTGCACGAATTTTTTATTTCCTTAAATATTTTCTCGCTTAGCAATTCTTTTGTTTCTAAATAATGCTCTGCACCATGCCGATATTTAATCCATTCAACTTCAAATCTATCAAGCTCAGCTGCCTTTTCAATTATTTTAATGCTCTCATTTATCAGTTCTGGTCCTACACCATCTCCTGGAAAAATAGCAATTTTATACTTCATGTTAGAAAGCAAAAATTGAATTATTATCTTATTTATATTGTTTTTGTTTTTCGAAAGAAAAACAAAAGCTACGAACATGTCAAATGCGAGTGAGCAAATCACTCGCTCACAACTGACTGAGTATGTTTTTGTTTTTAATTAATAAAAAGGTTTATATAGAATTTTGTTGATTTAACTTTTAAAATGGACATAATGGACAAAAAAGAATTAATGAGAGTGGAGGAAGAAGAGCATAGAAAATTTCACAGAAGAATTATTTATGTACTCATAATTATAATGTTGCTTTTATTTGGAGGCGCAACTTTCTATTATTATGTGGAGAAATGGCGTTATCTTGATGCACTATATTTTACTTCTTATACGTTAACAACAGTCGGTTACGGTGATATAACCCCAAAAACAGATATAGGAAAAATATTTACAATTGTATATGTATTTGCAGGAGTTTCAATTGTTTTATACGGGTTATCTATTATGGCATCTCACTTTGTTGAGGTAAGGGAAGAATTTTGGCTTGAAAGGCTTGGAAGGATAAGAATAAAGCATCACACACAAACCTTTTGGGGAAAATTAAAGAATTTATTTAATTATGAAACAAAAAAATTAACTGAGGACTATGCCAAATCTATTAGAAAGAAAAAATAATCACTGAACTAAAATAGCTGTTTTTCCAGGCAATGCTTGCTTTGCTTTGATGTCTGCTGCTCTTTCAGCAACTATAACCTCAACTCTGCATTTAAGCTCTTCTTCAAAGTCTTTTGAAGCATCATTCAAGGCATGAAACTCAATTTCTTGACTTAAAACAATTTGGGGAATTTTAGTTTCATCATTCAAAAGCTTGGGTACAAGCTTTACTATTTCATGACTATAAATTTTTAAATCGCTAGCCATTAATCTTTTAATTAATTCATTAACATTTCTAGTTTCTGAAAGCTCATTTTTTAACTTTTCCATGAAGTCATATTTCCACTTATCAGCCACAAATAACTTTATTAGCTTTGGCTTTTCTATCTTTACAAGTCTCAAAATTTCAATAATATCCTTTCTTGTATTTTCAATTAGCATTGCAACTGCCTCTGCTCTTTTATCAATTTTATTTTCATCATAGCTTGGCCATTTTTGCAAAGAAGCAAATTCTTGCCCTTTTATCATATGCCAAAGCTCTTCGCTTAAGTGAGGTGTAAATGGCAACATCATTAAAGCTAAATTCTTGATTGCTTCGCCAAAAACTTCTTTTTGCTTTTCCTTGTATTTTTGTAAAACATCAACATACTCCATTATTTTTCCTATTGCAAGCGAGAATTCAAAATTTTCAATATGCTCAGTAACATTTTTTATTGTAAGATGCATTTTGCTCAAGATATATTTGTCTTTGTCAGTTAGCTTATGCTCGTCATAATGTTTATGTGAAATACTGTTGATATTTTCATTAACCAAATTATAAACTCTATTCAAAAATCTGAATGAGCCTGCTACTCCTCTATCGCTCCATTCAAGCTCTTTCTCTGGCAATGCCGCAAATAATATAAATAGCCTTGCAGTATCTGGCCCATATTTACTGCTGATTTCTTCAGGATCAACTACATTGCCTAGCGATTTAGACATTTTTGCACCATCTTTAATTACCATGCCTTGTGTCAAAAGCCTTGCAAATGGCTCATCAACTGTAACAAAGCCAAGGTCGCGCAAAGCTTTTGTGAAAAATCTCGCGTAAAGCAAATGTAGGATTGCATGCTCTATCCCACCAATATACTGGTCAACAGGCATCCAATACTCTGCTTTTTCTTTATCAAAAGGTCCTTTTTCATATTTAGACGAGCAATAACGCAAAAAATACCATGAGCTGTCAACAAAAGTATCCATCGTATCAGTTTCTCTTCTTGCTTTACCACTGCACTTAGGGCATTTTACATTTACAAATTCATCACATGTCTCTAATGGATTGCCTTTGCCTGTGAATTTGCATTTTTCTGGTTTTGGCAAACTAACAGGCAATTCTTCATAAGGCACAGCCATAATTCCACATTTATTACAATAAATTATTGGTACTGGCGTGCCCCAATATCTTTGGCGAGAAATAAGCCAGTCCCTTATCTTGTAATTAACAGTCCGTTTGCCGAAGCCATTTTTTTCCATCCATTCCGAGATTTCTTCAATTGCATCGATGTTATTCATCCCATCAAATTGACCAGAATGGATAAGCACACCTTCTTCAACATAAGCCCTTGTCATTTTTTCTGCTTTTAGCTCATAATCTTCTGGCGTGATAACTACTTTAATTTGTAAATTGTATTTTTTTGCAAATTGAAAATCTCTTTCATCATGAGCAGGCACAACCATAACAGCGCCTGTTCCATACTCCATCAAAGCATAGTCAACGACATAAATAGGCGCTTCAGCATTATTAACAGGGTTAATTACATATTTGCCAATAAAAACGCCATGTTTTTCAGTATCCGCAGCAGTTCTTTCCATCCTGCTTCTTTTCTTTGTTTCAGTTATAAAATCCTTGACTGGCTTTTCATATTCAGTTCCCTCAACTAACTCAAGCACCATTGGGTGCTCTACTGCAAAAACTAATGCAGTTACTCCAAATATTGTATCAGGCCTTGTTGTGAATGTAGAAATTGTTTTGTTTGTTCCTTTTATTCTAAATTTAATTTCAACACCATGACTTTTACCTATCCAATTGCGCTGCATTACCTTTACACTCTCTGGCCAATGCTCAATCTTTTCAATGTCATTAAGTAATTCCTCTGCATAGTATGTAATCTTAAAAAACCATTGCTCGAGAAAAGTTTCAGTAACATCAGAGTTACAGCGCCAGCATTTGCCGTCAATAACTTGCTCATTTGCTAACACAGTTGCACAGCTTTGGCACCAATTAACAGCAGCTTTTTTTTTGTAAGCAAGCCCTTTTTCATAAAACTTCAAAAAAATCCATTGATTCCATTTGTAATAATTTTCATATAAACTAGCAATCTCTCTGTCCCAGTCATAAGAAAAACCCATGCTTTTTTGCTGCTGCCTTATTGTATCCATATTGATTAAAGTCCATTTCTCTGGATCAATTCCATGCTTTATTGCAGCATTCTCTGCAGGCAATCCAAATGCATCATAGCCCATTGGATAAAGCACATTATATCCCTGCATTCTTTTGTATCTTGCAAGAGCATCTCCAATAGAATAATTTCGCAAATGGCCCATGTGAAGTCTTTCGCTTGGATAAGGATACATCTCTAAACAATAGAACTTCTTCTTTTTCAAATCTTCTTTAACTTTAAATATTCCTTTTTCTTCCCACTTATTCTGCCATTTTTTGGCAATTTGATTGAAGTCTATCATTTTAGAATAAGTTTTTATTTTTGTTTTTAAAGTTTTGGAAATAAATAATCTAAAACCCCTTTCTCCTTCTCAAATACTCAACCAACTTTTCATTTATTATCAATTTATTATTATCAACAACATACCTAAAAGGCAATGTAACACTTTCATTCTCGTTAATTTCAATTTCCAATACATCAACAAATTTTAATTCATTCAATTTACTACCATTTAAAATCTTTTTCGCAACATAAACTGCTACATCAGTTGACATCTGCTTACTGCCAAGATTTCTTGTTTCAAATTTTATTTTACGTTTTTCTAATTTTTTAATTAATTGTTGAGTTCTTTTTTGTGCAGGATTATCGCCAAGAATTCCGCCAAAAATAAAGTATTGAAATTTGTATTTGCCTTTTGTCGTTAATGTTTTTCTAGAATATTGATTTAGCACGCAAGCATTTTTTAATTTCAATTTGGAAATGCTTTCTTCATAAACAGCTCCATATTTTTTTAATTTCTTTATATCTTTCTTTTTAATATTTGTAAACATCAAGTTATTTTTGCCAGCAATTTCAGAAATATGCTCGTACTCTATCAAGCACCACTTGTAAAGTTTTGGTTCTAGATGCTCAATTATGTATATAGGCATTTTATTAAAATTCTCAAATAAAGAATCAAATTAAACTTTTAATTGTGGAATTTGTAAATGTTCTGGAACAATGTATATCCTACTTTGATACTTGTCAATAATTTGGTGAAGTGAATGAGCAAGTTGTTTTGCTATATCATTTGCTTTTGCCTCATCTAACTTGTGATGCGTATATTTTAGTGCTGTTGAACCTATTTCATGCAAAGCTTCTGTCATGAATTTTTTATATTCTTTTGCACCTTGAATTAAATATCTAATTACCTTTTTGGATTTAGATTCTTGTTTTTGAAGTTCTATAAGAGTTTCATACCTTTGCTTAAAATATTCTACAACTTCCTGAGAGAAAATTGGAATAACTCTATGCATAAAGTTCATATAAGATTCACCTTCCATAATAGGTACTCTATCTTTATCAAAAGTTCTGGATATTGACTCCTGTAATTCAATATTATACCTTCTTTTTGGTTGTAAACTCAATAAATTAATAAAAGCATTTTGTAATCCTAATGGATCATATATTCTCTCGTCACCGCCATCTATTCTACTTACATGACTCCTATTAACAATTTTAGCAGAAAGCCTTAACACTCTTTCTGCTAAATCAAGGTGTAATTGTTGAATTTCTCCACTTGTATGATTTATGTCAAAAGGATTTTCCACAATTTTAATACCAAATATATTTAGAAATTCTGTTATGGAAGTAACATATGTCCCTGTAGCTTCATCAACTATGTTAGCCAGTTCCAAATCTTGACGATATCTGTCAAATCTTCTCTCAACTTCTTCCCAAGTATTAGCTTTTATTACTTTTTGTCCCATCTTAATTTATTTTTTAATTCTTTTGTGGTGATTAAAATTTCTTAAACTGCGCTGCTGTATCTATCAAATCTACATGACCTAAAAATGTAGCCCTGCAGCAGTATCTCTGCAAACCTATGTCATCTAATATTTTTTTTCTGTCTTCGCCTTTGTTGACTCTCTCTACATAAGATTCCCATAAATGTGCGATAGGACGACCGCAGCTCCAGCATCTAATTGGTATGATCATTTTGCCTCCTTAACGATACGACTTTTGGACCTTGGATCTTGCCTGCCCATGCCTATTTGGTTTTGCACTTTCCTTCCTTCTTACGTCTGCAACAATTAAATTTCTGTCATAGTTCAAAAATGTTTCTTTTAACTTATCACTCTTTGTGAAATCAACCAAAGCTTTTGCAATTGCTAATCTTGATGCTTCTGCTTGTGAGGTTATCCCGCCACCAACAACATTTACATCAATGTCAACTTTGTTTGCTACATCTCCAGCTAATATCAATGGTTCTCTTAATTTAAGCTTTGAAATTTTTGGATGTATAAAATCTATTGGAATTCCATTTACTCTTATAATACCATTACCTTGTTTTAATGTGGCTCTTGCAATTGCCATCTTTCTCTTTCCAGATGCATGAATATTTTTCATTTAGCACCTACAGCTTTACAAATGTCTTTAACTTTCAAGTAATCTGTTGAATGTAATTTTTCAACATTTACATTATCAAGAACCAAAATTTTTTCATTCTTCAAATTTTCAGGAACTCCTATATAACATTTTACATTTTTGAAAGAATTTATTCCCCTTGCTCTTTTGAATGGAAGCATACCTCTTATAGTTCTTTTAACAAACATATCAGCTCTACGATAAAAGAAAGGACCTTTTCCAGGAGCCTTTCTGTGCAACCTTTTTACATATCCTTCTAGTATAGCTTTTTTCCTTCCTGTTACAACACACTCTTCACAGTTTATAATATCAACTTTATTACCTAACAAAACCTGCTTAGAAACATAACTGCTTAACCTTCCCAAAATTGCGTCCTTAGCATCTATTATCATTTTAACCAATTATCCTTATCCCTTTTCCACTTGGATTTTCCTTACTCAATTCAAGCAAAGGCACAATCTTTGCTCCAACTTTTTCAATCTTTTCCTTAGCACCATTTGAAAACTGGAATGCTGAAATTGTTAGTCTATGCTCTAAATTACCTGCTCCAAGAACCTTTCCAGGCACTATGATAATTTCATTTTCTTTTGTGTACCTGCTTATACTTGAGAGATTAACTACTCTACGCTGTCTTGTAGGTTTTTCCAAATCATCAGCAATTCTTTTCCATAAATTGATAGATTGATCTCTACTTCTTTTCTTTAATTCTTGAATTAAATTTTGCAGTATTGGATTTAAAGGTCCTGTTCTTTTCGACATTTTATTATCAATGAAACTTTAAGGTTAATTTTAATATTTTCAAACCGTCGGTAAATCGAAGATTTCCAATCGTGATCAAAAATTCCTTTGGAATTCCATGCGAATTAAAAATTCGCTGTGTGCTCGAAAATACTTTATATTTTCGACATATCGACACGTCGCTTCGCGACAAACTTTTGTGCTCGGCATTGCTTTTCTACCATATCACAATGCCTCGCCTATACATTTCAACATTCAGGCGCACATTTCTGAGATGGGTTTCCACATAACTTTTGCAGATTTTGGGAAGCGATGTTTTTTAATTTTGTTTTAATCGTTTTATTGAATATTCTTTATTGAAATGCTTGAAATGCGGAGGACGTGATTCGAACACGCGCACCCACTAAGGGACAAGGCATTTGCCACGACCTCAACCTTGCGCATTTGACC
>CAZRRL010000023.1:0-14283 GCA_964602555.1 uncultured Methanosarcinales archaeon
ATAAAGTTAATATCAAAATCAACATCATAAGAGCCAATAGTTGCTTTCCTCTCTTCTAGAACTTGCAATAAAGAATTTTGCAATTTTTCAGGGCATCTGTTCAGCTCGTCAAAGAAAAGTATGCCATTGTTTGCTTTGAATATTTTTCCAGGAGTGAAAGCTTCTAAGCTTAAAGGGCCAAACTTCAATGCTTTTATAGGGTCTATGTCGCCTAACAAATCTTCAACTGTCAAATCTGGCGAGCCTTGGATTCTTATGAATCTTTTTGATCCATTTATTTTTATTGTTTTGTGGTTTTTGTGTTGTTTACAAGAAGGGCATATTGGATTTTCTTTAGTGCAATTATAGCTGCACTCTTCAACAACTTCAATATCTGGCAATAGCTTTGCAATGTTCTTTGCCAATGTTGTTTTTCCAATTCCAGGAGCACCGACTATTATTATGTGCCTGTTCATAAGCAAAGCAGACTTAATGCCTTGTTTTGCCTGCTCTTGCCCAAGTATATCTGTAAATGAATCTTTATTTTTCAGGAATATTTCTTTGAGTTGTTCGCTTATCATTTTGTTAACAAAAATTTAAACCAGATAGAAAAAGCAGTATTGTTTATAAAATTATTGATTAAAGATTAAAGTGTACTTGCAAGTCCTTCCATATATAAACCTAAGAAAAAGGTTAAAACTATAAGTAATACTAATAAGATTATAGGTACAATCGTTATTATTTTCCAAGTTTTTGCTTCCATACTCTAAAATAAATACTTAATAGCAAATATTACGTATAACATTAATAAAATTAATGAGATTACTGCTATAATTTTCCAATTCTTAGGGCTCATTAATGTACAATATTTTAATAATTTATAATTTATAGGTAAAAGGGTAAAGACACCATTTAATGAACTAATCTAACCACCCACACAGCAGCTCCAGCCACAAATGGCACTATCAAGTTATCATCAACTTGCTGAGCACCTATTTTTATTTCTATTGCTTCAAAAGTCATAGCTGCTAAAGAAGCAAAAAATGCCTCATGCCATGGTAGAAATACGAGAGCACCTATAAAACCTGCTATAAGTCCAGCAATAGTTCCCTCTAAAAACTTAGTGTTTGACAAAGGATGTTTTACTTTACCAAAATGCAAACCATAAAGGTGTGATACAGAGTCACCTAATGCTAGCACCATAATAGAAGCCATTGCTATGTCTTTTGGGAATAATAACAAAGCAATAAAAACTCCAATGAAATAAAAAATCATTCCTTTGCCTGGAAATTTTGCAATTTCTTCTTTGCGCTCAAAATTTTGTAGAAGTTTATGGATTATTAAGATTTTTACCCTTTTACTTAAATATGAAAGTATAAAGCCTATGAGAATAAACACCAATATAATTTCTTTATTTATAAAACCAAACATTAATAATACAACTATAGCTATGCCTAAAAAAATATGGAAAAGTTGTCTATTTAATTCAAAATTATTTATTTTCATAACTTACCATTCTCATGTAATTCTAACAAAAATTTTCCAATAAAATATCCTGCTAATGCTCCAAATACAACATCGCTTAGAAAATGAAAACTAAAATATAATCTGCTAAAGGATATTAAAAAAGCAAAACCAATCCAAAAATATTTCTGCTTTGGCAAGCACTTCAAAAGTATAGGTAAAAATGAAAAAGCTACCATAGAATGCATGCTTGGAAATGAGTAATTTAGTATGTTAACAAAAGGATAAACAAATGCTTCTAATGGTCTTTGTCTTTGGATAATTAATTTTATGATAAAATTTAAAATAATAGACACAATAAAAGTCAGCCATAATAAATATGCCAATTTCTTACTATTCTTATAAAACATCAATGATGGAATGAGCAGAAAAATAATTAAAACAACTCCAAAATTGGTGATTAAGCTCAAAACTAAATCAAGTATTGTAATATGATTATCTTTGAAGAATACATAAATCTTCTCATCAAAAATGAAAGAAATAATAAGAAATAATATGCTTAAGATTAATATAAAAATATTATTAATTTTATTATTCAACATCTTTTTTTATAATTTTGTTTGAAATTTTTTTGTATGGCCATATCTTGCAGCCGGCATTTACAACAACACCTATTGCCTCGACATTATCTGCAATTATAGCTCCTAGCTTTTCTACTTTAATTTTTTTGTTTTTAATTACAGAAAATACATTAGTCTTTGCAAATGCTTTGCCTTTGAAATGCACATTCTCCCCTATAATAGAATTTTCAATAACAGAGTCTTTATCTATAATTGAATTATCCATTATTATTGAATTTCTAACATCACCTTTTATAATACAATTATTTCCTATGCTTGAGTTTTTTACTTTGCCGTATATTTTTGAGTTTTTACCAATAATATTTTTGTTTTTTCTTAATATTCTATCAGCTTTTAACAAGTCCCATGCATAAACAATAGGAAACCAATTTTTGCTTTTAACGCAATATATTCTTTGTTTTTTAGCAAATAATTTAATTGCATCTGGCAACTCAAACTCGTTTCTTTTTGATTTTTTTATTTTTTTAATATGTTTAAATATTTCTTCATCAATACAATAAAGTGCAGTGTTTGCTAAGTCAGAAACAAATTTTTTAGGCTTCTCTATGAAGTCTACTAAAATTTTATTTTTTTCAATAACAACACCAAAATTTTTAGGATTTTTAATCCTTGCTGTTAATATAGAATAACTATGCTTAATACATTCCTTAATGTCTGCTTTAGAATAAATATCATCGCCCATCAACAAAACAAACCTATCCTTAATGTATGTTTCTGTCATAGAAACAGCATGCGCAGTACCTAACTGCTCTACTTGCTTAATATATTTAATTTTAAGATTTTTATACTTATTTCCAATAAAGTTTTTAATCAAATTTTTTTTATAACCAACAATAATAATAACTTCATCAACAATATTATTCAAATTGTCCAGATTATGCTCAAGCAATGTTTTATTAACAACTTTAAGCAATGGCTTTGGTTTTGTAATTGTTAAAGGATATGTCCTCATTGATTTTCCGGCTGCTAAAATTATTGCTTGCATTTTAAAGAATATCAAACTTTATTGATTTGCATCTTTCTTTAACAAATTGATGTTTTATCAAATTGTTCAATAAATCTTCTGGTATTAAGAATTTTCTTTGTTCTAATGCAAAAATTTTTCCATTTTTAACACGCGTTTTTTTATGAGTTTTTTTGAAATTCTCAACATGTTGCTTTATTTTAAGCGGTGGACCTTCTATCTCAACAGTTTTGGGTAATGAATTTTTATTAAACAAAAAATAGAATTCTGCATAACTTTTTTTTCCCCATTCCCAATCAGTTTTTAATATTTTAAAGCTATGCTTTTGCAATTCTTCTTTTAAAAATTCATAAATCTTTAACAATTTACTTCCAACAACATCAATCTTTCCGCTTAACGGTTTAGATTTGATAATTATTAATTTATTATTTTTAGATTTCTCAGATAAAAATATTGAATTTAAATCTTTTTTAACAAAAAATTCTTTTGATGGATTTTTTAATAATTCTTTTGCAGCTTTTTTAAAAGCTTCAAACTTTTCATTGCTTAAAGCAGCTGCTGCATTTCTGTCTTTTTGCACTGGATCTATAACTATTAAAGGCGAAACTAGCTTTGAAATATTTACTAATTTAAATACATCTTTTCCTTTATAGTATTTTTCTACATCAATTACAACTCTATCTTGCCATTTGGTTGCATTTTTTATTAAATTCAAAAAAGAGTCATAATACACTGTTAGTATCTCACACACATAACCAGAGAAGCCTCTAATATAGCTTTCTGCACCATAAACACTTTGTGCTTGACAGAACTGCTTAGTTAATTTCATATCTTTGATAAGCTTCTTATGCTTTGTAACCCATCTGGAATGCAAAGGACTTACATCTGTAATATTTTTTGCCTGCTCAGCCTTGTTTATCTTTAGAATTGGAACAATTTCGAAAGTAAAGTTGCCTTGCTTTAACTGAAAATAATCACGAGAGCCATGCAATCTTATTACACTTTTAAATTTCTTTTTTAGTATCTTTTCTAAAATGTCTGAGAGTTTGTCGCATTTATCCTTAAATTTTTTATAACCAAAAAGAACAAAAATGTCTGCATCAAATGTCTTAAGCCATGTGCCTTTTGCACCTGAGCCACCTAGAATGGCTTTGATATTTTTTCGATTTTGGTTTATTTTTTTGATGATAGAATTAAGTTTGGCAAATATTTCTTTCTCGTAATCTTTATCCGGCTGTATTTCTCTCAGAACTTCATCAAGAAGTGATTTTATATTTTTCATATAAAGAAATCAAAATTAATTCTTATAAAAAAGTTTGGGTTTTATTGCTGATTATTATTTTCTTTTGGCATTTTAACTGCCGCAACAATCTTATCATTTGATTCGAGCTTCATAATACGCACTCCTTGAGTATTTCTACCAATGACGGAGATATCACTTGCTGGAACTCTTATAACGATTCCATTCCTGCTTATAAAAATAATATCATCATTTTCTACTACCGAGCAAATAGAAACTACTTTGCCATTTCTCTCGCTGCATTGTATATTGATAACTCCAGAGCCGCCTCTGTTAATAAGCCTGTACTCAGCAATGCTAGTTCTTTTTCCATAACCATTTTCTGTTACGCTTAATAATGTTTTATCATCTAAAGCAACAACCATTCCTATAACCTCGTCATTATCCTTTAAAGTTATTCCTCTTACTCCTTGTGAAGACCTTCCTGTCGGTCTTACGTCCCTTTCTTCAAAACGGACAGCGCTTCCATTTTTTGTAGCTAATATTATTTGTTGGTTACCATCTGTAAGCTCTACATTAATCAACTCATCTCCTTGATCCAACGTAATTGCAACTATGCCATGTCTTCGTGGCTTACTGTAAGCCATAAGGTCTGTTTTCTTAATTGTCCCTTTTTTTGTCGCCATAATTAAGTAATGCTCGTTATCAAAACTTTTAACAGGGACAAATGCTGTTATAATTTCATCGTTACCAAGCTCAAGAAGATTTACAATAGCTTTGCCTCTGGCTTGCCTAGATGCTTCTGGAATATTATAAACTTTCAACCAACGTACCTTTCCTTTATTTGTAAAGAATAGTATGTAAGAATGTGTGCTTGCAATAAAAATATCTTTTACAACATCCTCGTCTTTTATGGTTGTAGCAATTATTCCTTTGCCACCTCTGTGCTGCAATTTGTATGTTTGTGGTGGTATCCTTTTAATATATCCTGAGTTAGTTATTGTTATTACCATGTCTTCATCTTTTATAAGGTCTTCAGTTTCAAGTTCGGCATTTTCTAGCTCGATAATTTGTGTTCTTCTAACATCTTTATACTTTTCTCGCAACTCATTTAACTCATTCTTTATTATATCCAATATTTTTTGAGGGTTCGAAAGAATTAATTTAAGATCTTCAATAAGCGTCAGCAAGTCCTTATGCTCCTGCTTTATCTTTTCTTGCTCTAAGGATGTTAATCTTTGCAATCTCATCTCTAGGATTGCGTTGGATTGCTCATTTGTCAAATTAAAGTTAGATGTCAATGCTTCTCTTGCATTATCTACAGATTTGCTTTCCTTAATTAGTTTTATTACATTGTTTATGTTTGTTAAAGCTACTATGAGGCCTTCAAGAATATGCGCTCTTGTTTGTGCTTTGTTTAAATCAAATAAAGTTCTTTTCCTTACAACATCTTTTCTATGTTCTATGCAATAGTGGATTAGCTGTTTTATATTCAGGATTTTTGGCTCATTATTAACAAGAGCAAGCATTATCACACCAAAAGTAGTCTGCATTCTCGAGTGCTGATACAACTGATTAATAACTATACTTGAGTCAGCATCTTTTTTAAGTTCAATCACAACCCTTATCCCATGCCTGTCTGATTCATCTCTTATGTCTGCTATTCCAATGATTTTTTTGTCTCTGACAAGGTCTGCTATTTCTTCTAGAAGTTCTGACTTATTAACCATAAATGGTATTTCATTTACAATAATGACTGATTTGTTTTTGCCTTCCTCTATAGTTGTTTTTGCTCTAACAATTATCTTGCCTTTGCCAGTTGAATAAGCTTCTTTAATGCCTTCTCTGCCGCAAATCAATGCTCCTGTAGGGAAATCAGGGCCTTGAAGAATACTCATTATTTCTTCTATGCTTAAATTAGGATTGTCTATTTGTCTTACTATGCTGTCAATAACCTCAACAATATTGTGAGGAGGAATGTTTGTTGCCATTCCTACAGCTATGCCTGAGCTGCCATTAATGAGGAGATTAGGCAATTTTGAAGGCAAAACAACTGGCTCTGTAGTGCTGTTGTCAAAATTTGGAACAAACCTCACTGTTCTTTTTTCTATATCTTCAAGCATTTCTTCTGCTAGCTTGGTTAATCTGCATTCAGTGTTATGACTTATAAAACCATTAGAGATAAAAGAATGGCAATTGCTCTCTACTTTTATTGAATAAACCTTTTGAATGCCAGCTTCTTCCACATGCACTACCTCATCAAATAAATAGTTATAAGTAAGAAGGTACTCGAACAATGGATTGTAATCAATTTCAGTCTCTTGTAAAAGTATGGACGAGATTTTTCTGTAATTATTGTTCATATTTCCATATCTGTCAAAATTATGCCTATTAATAAATTCAGAATTTGTTAACCCTCTTATGAAATCTGAAACAAAGGGAACATAGTCCGATATTGAGGTATTTTTCTTATAGTTATATACTACAAACTCCAGCTTTTTATTTTTATACTCTGAGATAAATCCTATTTCTTTATAAAATCTTAATACATTTCTATAGCCTCTTAAATATAATTTCCAAATTAGCCTAGATCTATCAAATCTTCTAAACGAATCCACTCCAAATCTAAGCAATAGTATTTGTATTTGTTCCATTAACTTCTTGCTTGTTGAGCAGCAGCCTAATTCTATCATTTTTTGGGAATAAGTTATAGTGCCGTCTCCTTCAAAGTAACATTTCAAGAATGCTGTAACAATTTCTTTTGGCGATTGCAATATACCTTTTGGTACTTGTCTCTCCCTTGATTTTACAGAGTCTAAGCCAATGTTTCTAAGAAATTCCAATGTATATCTACAATGGCACTCCAATCTGAAGTACTCTTTTTTTCCGTAAGAGCTTGGTTTTCTCTTGAATTTATGCAATTTGCTGTCAGGAAACACCCTAGCCCATATTTCGGATAAATCATTTATCCATTTTTCATCAGAATTGCAGAATTCTATTTTAATATCAGTTAGACTTCCTTCCGAAATAAAAGAGCCTAAAATATAGGCCAAATCCTCATTTAAAGATTTTGGCAGAATTCTAACTTTGGTTGTTTTCTTTATTTTTGGATAATATGGGGATAAATCTAAGTTTTCTTTAGACCATAAGGTGTCGACAGATCTGTCAATAATGACAAAATCTCCTTTTTCTATATTTTCCAATAATTTCCAAAAGAAAATTGGTTTTCCTGTTTCATCTTTGTTTATGGTTAAGACGGGATGATTTTTTGATCCTACCAAAGAATAACCTTTGTTGGTAGTTATTTTTATAGTGGGATGATAACCAGAATCAAACCATTTAGAAGCTTTATTTATTTTCTTATCTTTAGATAAAATGTATATATTTATATTCTCTTCCATTGATATTTCATCAATTCTAAGAAGCCCTTTTTCTGTAACAATTAGACTATCTCCCGTTACACAATAACGCATTGCTGCTGGTGGATCACCATCGATCGATCCCCAATTACCTTGACCATCTACAAGTGGATACCTCATTGAGAAGTCTTGTGCAAGACGAACTAGTGTGTCATAGACTGCTGCGTCACCGTGTGGATGCAGTGAACTTATTACCCTTCCCACAACAAAAGCAGATTTCCTAAATGGTTTATTATGCATTAAACTAGATTCCCACATAGCATATAGCACGCGCCTATGCACGGGCTTAAGACCATCCCTTACATCTGGCAGTGCCCTCCCAACAATCACACTCATAGAGTAGTCTAAGTAACTTTGTTTCATCTCTTCTTGGATGATTCTAGGTACTATTCTTGTCCCTAATTTCTCCTGATTATTTTCTGTCATTTTTTTGAGAACTTGAACATCACTTTATCGTCTATAAATTGGTATATTTTACGCTTTATAAGAGTTACGTTTTTGTATTATTTTCTATATAGAAAATTTTAATATGGAAAATAAATAAGAATAACATTATAGATATTTTGCATATACCTTTTATCTGTTCTAATTTTATGTACTTATAATTTTTTAACTATATGAGAACCAATTGAAAAACTATGATTGCAATAAACACATCTCTTTTTCTTTCCAGTAAGATAAATCTCCTTACTTTGGTACTTCATCTTGTTTTTGCATTTTGGGCATTGAAGAAGAAACATTTTAGCTTTATTGTTTATTTATTTGACTTTTGTCTTTTTTCAGGGTTTACTATGTCTTCAACCATTTTGTTAACTTTTGCTTCTATTTCCTCTTTTTTATTCTGTTGCTCATTAATTTGCTCTTCTTCACCTTGTGTATCTTCCTTTTGTTCTTCCTGAACAACATCAAGCTCACCAATTTTCTCTTTTTCAATTATTAAGTTATTTTCCTTTTGAAATTCCTCTGAGATAAGATCTTGTGGGTTTGTTTCATATGTCTGCAAAGGTATTTCAAATTCTTCACCAGATTCGTCTAATGCCTCAATTTCTTTTCTTATCTTTTCGTCTTCTTTTTTTAATTCTTCTGCTTTTGTGCGCTGCTCTTCTTTTATTTTCTTAATTTCTTCTTCTTTTTCTTTTATCGCTGATGCTATGCTTCCAAAATCCTTGAATTGATCTTTAAGCTTTTCTTCAGTAAGATCAAAATATCTAAAAAATTTCTCAGTGAGCTTTATTAAGTTTGTTCTTCCATGTTTTTGTCTAGAGATGTAGCCAGCTGACTCCAATTCATTAAGGTGGTCATAGGCCTTGTTGGTTCTTATTTTTATCAAATCTGATTGCAGAATTGGGTATTTAAAAGCTATAACAGCAAGTGTTTCAAGCACGCTTTTAGTAAGCTCTGTTTCTGTAACAATCTTCCTTACAATTGGCATATAATGATCTCTAACTGTAAATTTCCAATGGTCACCTTCTTCAACCAGCATTAAGCTTGATTGCTTTTCATCATATTCTCTTCTCAGTTCGTGAAGAGCAGCAACAACATCTTCTTTTCTTGAACGGCAAAGCTTACTAAGCTCATCTAGGCTTATTCTGTGTCCTACAGAAAATAGAACTGCTTCAACCTTACTTTTCACACTTGCTTTTTTTATATCTGCCATCAAACTAAGCTATATAACTCGTTTTCTTTTTTAATTTTATTTTCTTTTAGTAACTTCTCTATAAATATTTCAAGCTCTTCTTTACTGACACCTGTCACTTGTGAAAGTTGGTCTATCGAAAGCTTACTTACTTTTAAGCATATAAGTATTGCATTATGCAGTATTGCATTCAGGTTATGCTTTAAAAAATCATTTTCTGCTTTTAATTGTTTCACAATCATATCAACATTATGCAGCCTTGCTTGCAAATCATTAAGAAAGTTAGAAAGCTCTGGATTCGTCATAACAAAATGTTCTGGCTTTATAACTTCAAGTGATGATGGCATATATTCAAAGCAGAAACTAATCAGCTTTTTTGTGCCCTTTATTACCAAGTCTAGCTCTACAAATTTGCTCCAAAGTTTGCCTTGCTCTTTTGCTTCAGAAAAATCTTCGCTCAAAACAACAAGCTCTGAATCTTCTTTGATGTGATCTATATAATCCTTTATTGCATTTTCCACATGCTCTTTTGGCTTGCCTAAAACCTCTATGATAGTTCTGCATCTGATGTGGGCATGCTCGCCTTGTTTTTCCTCTTCTGCCATAACTATTCAAAAACTAATTTTGTTTAAAAATGTTTTGTAAGTCTCAACAGAAACTTATTTATATAGACCACTAATCGCAACAAAGTATGAGAAATATAATGCACTGGCTTGTGCCTAAAGAAGAGAAATTCTTTGAGATGCTTAATGAGCAAGCCAAAAATGCGCTTGAAGGGGCTCAAGAATTAAAGAATTTTGTGGACAAATACGAAAAGCTTGAAAGAAGTGAAAGAAAGTCAAAAGCTCAGTTAATAAAGAACATTGAGCATAAAGGTGATGAAATAACGCACAGCATACTTGAGAAGTTAGACACAACCTTTATAACCCCTATTGACAAAGAAGACATACATCAAATGGCAGTTCTTCTTGATGATATCATAGATTTAATAAATGTTGTTACATTAAGATTTGTGCTTTTGGGCATAGAAAGGATAGACAATCATATAATAAAATTGGTTGATATAATACATAGCGCTGTAGTTGAGTTAAACAAAAGCATTTTGGATTTAAGAAAACTGAAAAATATGAGAGAGCATTATGTCAAAATACACAGCTTGGAAAATGAAGCAGATGACATTTATCATGAAGCCCTGTCTGAATTATTCCATTTTTACAAAAATTCCATAGACATAATAAAGTACAAGGATATTTACGAGCTTTTGGAAGATATTACTGACAAATGCGAGGATGTTACAAATGTTATTGAGAGCATAGTGGTAAAGCATGCCTAATTTAATGCTTGTTGTTATTGTAATATTAATTGCGCTGATATTTGACTTTATAAATGGTTTTCACGATTCTGCGAATGCAATTGCCACTATAGTTGCAACAAATGTTCTTAAGCCAAGAAATGCTGTTTTATTGGCTGCTTTCTGGAATTTTTTTGGGGCTTTTGTCTTTAGCGTTGCAGTTGCAACTACAATAGGCAAGGGTGTGATAAACCCAAATGTTGTCAATATTTATGTAATACTTGCAGCCCTTATTGGAGCTATATTATGGAATATTACAACATGGCGTTATGGAATTCCATCGTCGAGCAGCCATGCCTTAATTGGAGGCTTGATTGGAGCTGGAATTATTTCATCAGGCATTAATTCAATTATATTTAGTGGATTGAACAAGATTTTGTTGTTTATATTCCTCGCTCCACTATTGGGTTTTTTGGGAGCAACAATTTTCACTATTTTAATGATGTGGATTTTCAAAAGCGCAGCTCCTAGTAAAATAAATAACTACTTTAAAAAACTTCAGATTGTTTCATCCAGCTTTTACAGCCTTGGGCATGGCACAAATGATGCGCAAAAAACAATGGGAATTATCGCTCTTCTGCTTTTCATATCTGGATTGATAAGCACTTTCTATGTGCCAACATGGGTTATATTTGCCAGCCATACTACAATTGCCCTTGGCACATATTTAGGCGGGTGGAGAATTATAAAAACAATGGGAATCAAGATTACAAAATTAACACCTTTTCATGGATTCTCAGCGGAAACATCTAGTGGATTAGTGCTTTTGAGTACTGCAGTATTTGGAGTGCCAGTTAGTACAACCCATGTGATAAGCGGTTCTATAATTGGAGTTGGTTCAGTAAAAAGGTACTCTGCAGTGAGATGGCAAATAGCAAGAAGAATTATTGTTGCTTGGGTTCTGACAATACCAATCTCAGCAGTTATTGCTGGTTTAAGTTATTTTGTTATCAGTTTATTTGTATAGTATTATCTCTTCCAAATTAAAATAATATTCAACAAAATAGATAATATCAAAAGAAAAATTATTATTAGATTTTTGACTTTTTCATTGCTCGATTCATAAACAGTCTCTGGTTGTACAATTGCTACTGATTGTATCTTATTCTGAGTGTTTTTTGAAAGTTGAATTATGTTTTCTTCTTCATTTTCTATCAATTTTTTTATTGTTGTTTGTTGTATTATATTCTCAATTTTTTTATTAGCAGATTGATTTCTTGTTTCACTTATTATTTTATTTATATTAACTTCATTTTGTGCATCTGTATCATTCTTTTTTGTTTCTATTTCTTCACTTTTCGTTATATTAATTTTTATTTCATTTTGTATGTCTGAAGAGCCATTTTTTGCTTTTGTTTCTTCTTCACCCAAAATTATAATTTTCTCAGTATCTATATTATTATCTTTATTTATGTCGTTACACTCAACATTAATATTAGCTATTATTTTGTATTCACCTGGGTTTAAGTTTGGTGTATATTTGCTTGATGTTTTTTGTCTTGAGATAGGTTCAGAATTCCATGGCTTATAGTTTTTAATAGTTTTATTATTTGATTGAATTTCTGCTGTGCCTGTTATATTTGTTGCAACACCATCTATTTTTGTTGCTATCATGCGCCAACTAAATTCTTCTTTTTCAAATACTTCCTTATCAACCAAAATCTCTACTTTATAATCACATTCAGAATCTGCGAAAGTATTATAGGAAAGGCATACAATAAAAATTAGCATAAATGCTAGAACTTTCATTTGATGCTTTTGGTAGTTAATGCTATTTAATTTTTATGAAAGATTTCACTAGTAGTTTTACTATTTAATAATGCTAACAAAAGTTTTAATAAACATAACTTTGTATGTACAATTGGGTGGTTATTGGTGGGTTTTTTAAAGTTTTTAAAGAGGGAGAAGAAAAAAGAAAGCCTAGATGAGTTCGATTTACCTCCTGCTCCACCGCCATTAGAAGGATTTGATGAAAAGTTAGATTTTGATTTTCCGGAGTTTAGCGAAGAAAAGATTTCTGCACCGGAGTTTGATTTTGGAAAAGAAGAGAAAATGTCGATTACAGGTAAAGAAGATTTTATGCAAGATTTCAGTCTTCCAGAAATAGGCGAAGAGCAGCTACAAATTCCACCTATTAGCGCTCCAATTCAGATGCCAGAGCCAATGCCAACGATGATGCCACATCAGCCACCTAAAAAAGAAGGTGAGGAGCATGAGGAAGAAAAATCTCAATTTACCCAGCCTTATCAAGAAAAAGAAACAAAACTTTTTCCAGAAAAAAGAATTTCAAAAGAAAGTTTGAAAACAGTTTATATAAGGATTGACAATTTTAAAGTTGCGCTGGGAAGTATTAACATGGTCAGGAATGACTTAAAGAAATCTGAGGAAGTTTTTACTAAATTGGAAAATATAAGAAGTTCAAAAGAAAAATTGTTTGATAAAGTTAAAAATTCACTCGGAGATTTGCAAAAAAAGCTTATTTTCATTGATAAAACTTTATTTAAGGGTGAGTAAAATGAGAGAACAAAGAGCAGGCGCACATATTTTCGTAAAGGTAGATGAATATAAAGAAATTTTAGATGTATTGGACATGCTGAAAAGCAAAGTCAAAGAGATAAAGGACACATTAGGAAATATAAATGCTTTAAGAAAAGAGGAAGATGCAGAGATTGCTATGTGGAACAATACAGTAAATGAAATAGAGAAAAAAATTGATAGTATAGACAAGATAATGTTTGAGCCGGAGCAAATGTGGTGAGAATTTGAAAGAGCAAGATAATGAGCTATTTTTTGTAAACATAAAAGACCCTAGCGAAATTAGGAGAAATATTCTTGAGATTTTAAGAGATATACTTACAACTATACAAAGTTTTGAAAAGTTTAAGTATCTCAGACATGAAAAATTTGAGAATATGCATAAGCTAAGGATTTTGGTTAAAGACACAAACAAAATGCTAGCGGATCTAAAAGCGAAGCTGCCTCAAACAAGCATAAAAGCCACTATTGTAAAAGAAGTTCCAAAACATCAGCTTAAGACGCATACAAAAAAGAAAAAAGGGAAGGCAATAGAGCAAAAAACTGTAAAGAGAGAGATGACAGATATTGAAAAGTTAGAAACCCAGCTTAGCGCAATTGAAAGCAAATTAAAAAGTTTGAGTTAAAAGGATTTATTTGAATTCTGACTTTATTTTATTTCAATCCGCGACTTAGTCGCAAACTCTTATGCTCGGTTTCACTTTTCTGCCATATCGCGAAACCTCGCCAATACATTATAAAATAAATTTGCGAGCCATTGAGCGAGCCTAAAATACGCCGTAGGCGGATTGAAAATTTTTAGATTTATGCAATTCTTCAATTCGTTTTTCAGCAATCTTTTTAAACAAAATTCTTATCCTAAACTCTATGCGGGGATGCCGGAGTGGCCAAACGGGATAGAGTTTGGCAGGGTGCTAGACGTCCATACTCAAGTTTGAAGTAACGAAGCTCAAAAGGCTGATGAAGTACTTACGAGCCATCTATTGGCTTAGTGCCTACGTGGGATTTTGCAGTAAAAAACTGCAGAACACGAATTCGAATCCTACTCCCCGCA
>CAZRRL010000024.1:0-3794 GCA_964602555.1 uncultured Methanosarcinales archaeon
TTTTTATCTAAAAAAACAATGAAGTTAATCCTTTTACTACACGATCTATAATAAAATAAAGTGTTAATGTCACAAATATAAAAATTGGGATATACTTCATGCCAGATTTGACATTTCCTTTTTTTATAATTGATACCATCATTGCAGAAAATAGTGATGTTATTATTAATGATACAACTGCAAAAATCTTGAAATCAGATTGTGTAACGCCAGTGCCTGAAAATGAAAGTGGGATTCCTACACTTGTAGCTACTTTTGATGTTGTTCCTAAAACAGAACCAATGTTTTCTACAACACTGATTAAGACTCCAGACATTGCAAACAAAAATGGCGCAGCAGCCAAAGTTGCAAATGTAATGAATATAACATAAGTTGTTACATTAGCAGACATTTCTTTGAGCAACGACTTTTGCTCCTGTATGTTTAGTGCTATTCTATTAAGCAAATCCCCAATTTCACCGCCTGCTTCTATACCTTCAATAAGCATGCTTATAGACCTTTTTAGAATAAGAGAGTCATATCTATCAGCAAATCTCTTCAACGCTTTATTTAAGTCAACACCACTCATTGTTTCTTTTGCTACTATCTCAATTTCTTTTGCCAAAACTCCAAATCTTGGCCTTACAGCAAACCACAATGCTCTGTCAATTGTCATTCCTGCATTTATGTTCGCAGCTGTCAACTGCAAAAAATCAGGCAACACATCTTCCATTTCAACCTTCCTTCTGAATATATGCAAATCTACTGCTAAGTAAAATATCATCCACATGGCAAATATTAAGATTATAAAAATAAAAATCCATAGTACAACCATAGACGCAACTAAAGTTGCCCATGTAACACCGTAAGTAACAGAAAAATAATAAATAAGGTAGCCAGATATTATAAGATTTATCAGCACAGCAACATTAAAAATAGTTTTAGACAGTTTTTGAGGATGAACTCCAAGTCCTGCTCTCTCAAGATAGTTTTTTATCCTAAGTCTTCTTTCCTGTGATGTTAACTTTTTTTGCTGCGCTTTCTTAACCCTTTTTTTATAGAATTCTATTCTTCCTTCTGCTTGTGTTTCATCACCCGTTTTTTTAAATATCTTTTTAATGTTAAACATATTAACTGAGCGAGGAGTATGCGTTCATATCCCTTTAAAATTCGACTGCAGGTCTTGAAAACTTAACCATTGATATAAACATGAATTGAACAAAGCCCAAAAAACCTGCTAGCACAAGCAAAACTGTCAGGCTCAACTGGAATTTTATGAAGGATGAGAATATAATCAGCATTGTAATTCCTAAAGAAGGCAAGATAACAGCAATTATCATGTAAAACATTGCTAACGGGTTTAATTTTTTTCCATATTTGTTCACCTCTGTTATTTGGTCTTTTGTTATTTGTTCTATAGCAGAGTAAAGTGATTTTGATATATTAGAACCTGTTCTTATAGAATTTATTACCTGCCACAGTATCTTTCTAAAATCATTTGATGGAATAAATTCAACAGCCTCGTTTAATGCGTCCTCCATACTTGTTCCTAAATCAATCTTGTCAGTTATTTCCTTAAAGTACTTTCCAATAACCTCATAATTTTTTGCAACATTTATCATAGCATTGTACAACGGCACTCCTGACTCTAGCTCTATTATCAAAAATCTGCCTGCAAATACAATTTCCTTGCTTATATCCTTTTCGATTCTAGATATTTTAAGGTCAGGCAATTTTATCATGTAGAAAGACATAATAAAGAATGTAACAGGAACTATAAACAACAAAATACCCTTAAAAACATTTAATTTGGCAAGCACTAAAAACAAAAAAACAACTAGTCCAGTTGTCATATAAAAAGCAGAAAGTAAAGTTTTTTTGATAAACTGTTCTGGTTTATCTTCCATTCCAGCTTGCTTTAGCTTTAATTTAAGCCCAGGATTAGCTTTTGAAATTCTCTGCAAAAATGTATTAAAAGCATTTATATTAATTTTAATCACCTAACAGCTTGTTTTTTTTCACATAGGAAATTAAATTGTCTTTGTTTGTGTAGTACTCTGCCATGACTCTGCCAACAGTATCAACTGTATTTATATTGTGCTTTGCAAGCCACTTCAATATAGCTTCTTTTTCCTTTAAAGACTTGGCTACTTCACTTCTTGTAAAACCTGTAAATAATTCTATTGTTGACATTAAAGATTTTGAATTCGAAACTTTTCTCAAAACACCTTTTCTTATGTCTAATTGTATAAGCACATTTGGCTCAGAATCTGGCAAAATTTCAGCAATCTGGAATGTCTTTCTTACACCAGTCCTTCTGTTTCTATATTGCACAACAATCATAGAAATTGCAGGCAGCATAGTCTTTGGAATTTCGATTGGAGGATTTGTAAGCCTAGTTATTGTTTCTCTAGTGTCGTTTGCGTGCACAGTTGCATAAACAGAGTGTCCTGTATGTATTGCTTCAAATAACACCTCAGCTTCTCTTTTTCTTCTGATTTCTCCAACAATTATTCTATCAGGCCTCATTCTTAATGAATTTACAAGTAAGTCAAGCATTGAAATCTCACCTTTGCCTTCTGGATTTGGCAGCCTAGTTAGCATAGGAACCCAATGCAGAAATTTTGGCAATTGAATTTCTCTAGTGTCTTCAATGCTTATAACCCTCTGGTTTGGTGGAAAAAAATTTGCAACCACATTAAGCATAGAGGTTTTTCCAGTAGCAGTTCCTCCTGATATCAATGTTGATAGCTCAAATTGAACACCAAGCCATACTAATGCTGCTGCCTCTGTTGATATTGTATTGTCATTTATAAAATCTGTAATAGTCCATGGTTTGGCTGCAAACTTTCTCAATGTAATTGTATTGCCTTTAACAGAAATTGGTTCTAAAGTTGCATTAACCCTGTCGCCTCCTTTGAGGTGAGCATCCATTAATGGGTCTAAAATGCTTAATTGCCTTCCTACTCTTCTTCCAATCATAGTAGCGTAATGCCTTACTTGGTCTTCACTATCCAGCAGTATGTTTGTCTTAAGCCATCCCAACTTTTTATGGTAAACCCAAACAGGTTCTTCTGCACTATTAACTGCCACTTCCTCGAGATTTACATCGTCCATTAAAATTTCTATACTTCCAAGCCCTAGGCTTCTTTGTATAAGGTATGATCTTAAAAAATTAGTTGTCTTCTCGTCTGCATCAGGAAAATGCTTGTTAACAAGCTTTGTTATTGCATCAATAAATCCTTGCTCAATAACGCCAGTTTCTTTTGTTGCTAAAATATCAACCATGCCTAAGCTTACTTGCGTTGTTAGCTCTTGCCTTATTTTTTCAAGAATTAATTCTGTGTGTTTAGTTATAGTTGATATAGAAACTTCATATATAGGGACAAATTCGCCCTTCTTCTTGTAGACATTAATTGTAATCGGTATATTGTCAGAAACAAAGTTGTAAGTTGCAATGATTTTTATATCTTCTTTTTTTGTGCGTACTGGAACTTCTATTTTTTTTTCAACCTTTTTTTCTTCTTTTAGAGCAAATGGGGCTAGGCCAGTAAGTTGCATCTCTCTTTTTGCTATTTTTTCTGGTTGAGAAATTTGCAATGCTTCTTGACTCTTATGCTGCTTTAAACTAAATCTCTTAAACAAGTTACGCACCTCTTTTCAAACTAGACACTCTTTATTTAATTTATTTATATGATTTATAGTTTTGCAAAAAAATCAATCAAATGGATAATTGTCAAGAACCGCCAGTCACAGACTGGCGGAATGTCGCAGCAGTTATAGATGCCAGGCGGTTCTTGATCATGCTCAAAAAT
>CAZRRL010000024.1:3894-14153 GCA_964602555.1 uncultured Methanosarcinales archaeon
ATCATGCTCAAAAATTTTCCATAATGTGTAAATACATTGGCTTTCAGCCACTAGTCATATGTCAGAAATGCTTTGCATTTCTGAGCACACTCAAAAATCTTTGATTTTTGATGGACTAGTGGAAAATTTTTGACATTTTAACATTAATGACAAAAATTATTTTTTGAAAAATGAAATTAGTTCTTTAAGCTCACTTTCAAAATTCTTCTTCTTTTGATCAACTTCGTTAAATTTTTTTTCTAGCTCAAGCATTTGCTTGCCCACATCACCACTTTTTACACTTAATTGAAATGACTTGGCTTTCTTGATTAAATCTATAAGGCTTTTTTCTAGCTCGTCTCTATCTTTGTTAACTTTATCAACTAAATTCGCAACAGCAAGCTTCTTATCAAAAAAGTCTTTTACTTTTTTTGTTACATCTTTTGCGTTTGAAAAACTTTTCTGCTTCTGCGATATTTTTTCCGTAATTGCTTTTTGAAGCTCAAAAACTTTTTTTTCTTGCTCTTGGCTTTTGAGTATAAGAGGCCCTATTACTGATTTTTCTTCTTCAACGCGCTTTTTTATGTCTTCTACAAGCAAATTCAGCTTTTCTATATGCACTTCTGAATTCTTTATTGCTACATCTTCATTTAAAACTTTTTTTTCTAGCAGAATTATAGTTTCTTTCAAATCCATTAATTTTTTATTCAGTATTTTCTCTGATTCTTCAATAGACTTGGCCTCTGCCTTTTCTTTGCCTAATTGTTCCCTCTCTTTTTTCACACCTTCAATCAATTCTGTGTACCTCTTTTGCTCCCTTATAATTTCCTTTGTCAAGTCTTCCAACTTTGCTTTTGCTTCTTTCTTTTGCTCTTCAACCTGTTTCTGTGCTTCTTCTTTTAATTGCTGATATTGCTCTAATTCTTTTAATTCTTCTCTTACAGTATCTAGCTCTAATCCAAGTTCACCCTTCAATTTGTCAAATTCTGCTTTTACTTTTTTAAGCTCTTCGGCCTGTTTTTCAAGAAAGCTTAAGCTTACCTCTGCCTTTCTAACAAATATCTCTTTTTTGCTTGTAAACTCTTTTGCCTTGACCTCAACTTCTTTTTTAGTTAGCCTCCTTTCAACAAGATAAGGCTTTGTTAGCTTGTATTCAACACTTATTATACCCTCCTCTTCTAGAAAATCTACCCATTCTTGTATAACAGTTGTGCTTACGCCTAGTTCTTTTGCTGCATCTACTAATGCAATTTGACCTCTTTCTTTAACTAAGTTGACTAGTTTGTCAACCCCGGTTTCTATTACACTGCTGCCTATCTCCATCTTGTCAACTTTTGTAGTTATATGTTTAAAAATCTTATGTTTTTTAGTTCTGACAAAGTAATTGCTCATCAATTTCAGATGCTAAAATTAAAAAGACAAAAAACAATTTAAATCAAAAACCTTTTGGGTTTTTACGAATTTGATGAGTAAAACTTTTGTCTTTTTCTTATTTATAATTTATATAGTTATATTAATAACTTGATATGTTTCTAGATGATCTTGGTCTATTTTAAACCACTCTGGTGTGTTATTAATCCTATAATTAGTTGTGCTCTTAGTTCCAAAATAGATGTAATCAACAATGCTTCTGTCTTTAAGGGTTAAGCCTTGTTGTTGGAACTCGTCTAAATTAACTAAGCTTTCGATGCCATAAGTAGAATTGGCAAGATTTCCCTCAAATCTCATCAAAAAGCTAGGGCTGTCATTATGGGCAATGTAATATGAACCATTCATATGTTTTAAAAGATTTTCAACATTGCCGTTAACAACAAAATTTGTTATGTTCGAAATTATAATTGTATTTGTAACTCTACCCTTGCTATTTACTATGTAAAGCGGATCCTCAAAATCAATGATGCTTATTTTTGTATTTAAGTATCTGTCTCTAATCCAATAGCTTGTATTTCTTTTATCTCTTATATCCAAACTTAAATTCACACCAACGTCTACAGACCAAGGATCACTTTGATTTAGCTTAATATCATTAATTGTAAAATTAAATGTTATGTCTATTTTATTAGCCTCTGCTGAAATTTTATTAGCCCAGTCTGTAAAAGTTGAATCTGTCATCAAGTTTAATGGCTGTTGATTAATTGTGCCGTTTAGAAAAGCTTCCTTAAATCTCTCATTTACATTATTTAAAAAAGTGCCATTAGTTGCGACAAATTGGTTAAGGCTCAATAAAGCCCTAAATCCAGCTATAAAAGCTCCTTTGTTTATGTCCTTTTCTACATCCTTAATGAAAAAATTGACTGTTTCTACTCTTGTTTGTATGACATCCATCCTATCGCTCAACCTGTAAGCGCTGAAAGAACTGTAAGTTACAAGTATAACTATTGTCAAAGCAATTGCTGCTGTTGTATAGAATATTGCCTTTTTAGCCATATTATTCCCATATCCTTATTTCTACAATAGCAGGTCCCCACAAAGATGGCACTTTTGAAATTGTCAATGTGTTTACATTCAAGCTATTTTCATCTATGTTGACGTCAAGCTTGCCGTCTTTATCAATATCGAGATTACTAAACAACTGATAAACTGCATTGTCTAAAGCATCATTAGCGTCATAAACTTTGTTAGCGAAACTGCAAACATCAGCGCCATTATAATTTGAAGGAACCTTTATTGTGGATGATGTGCCGTCTTCAAAGCTCACTGTCCAAGAGCAACCATCAGATTTTGCAACAACACTGCTGTAATCACTAAATGATTTTATCAATAAAGTGTAGATGATTCTATTGTCAGCCGAGCCATTTGTAGGATTTGTTGAATTTATGCCAGTGCTAACTGTGATGTTGTACAAACCTTCGTTAATTAACCCAGAAGGAATGTTTACAATAAAAGGATCGCCTATATGTTTGTAAATTTTTGTTAGAGTAGGATCGTTCGATGAGTAGTTTCCATAATCACTCAATTGGAAAACTATTGAATTGTTTACAAGCATTTTATCTGTCCATTTATCTCCAGAGTAGGAGGTAACTTTGCCTTCTGCAAAAGATGTATTTGGATAAATTGTTAAAATGCCTGAAGATATCGTATTTCCAAATCTGTCAGTTTCAAAACTTATTGGTAACTTGTTAAAAAAAAGTTGTGGATTATATGTGTAATTGAAATCAATATAAGAATCAGGAAACAAAGTTGTTCTCTCAAAAACACCTCCTGTTATGGCCGATTGAGAGCCTTCTTTAAACTCAACAGTCGATATTTTTTCTGCAATTTGTTTATATACATCCAATAACTCTTGTTGAGATTCTGCACGATAATAATTGGAACAATTATCACAGCATGCTGTAGCATTTAACATTTCAGTAGGGGCGTCACCAGCGTCACCTGTCGCTACTGCATATATTGATATATTATATAAATTATGTGCTTCGCAGGCTTTATCTATTGTTTCTTGCCTTGCATTTGCTGCAGTTGCATCTCTTCTATCTATCATTTCTGTGGCTTTTCCAGAGCTCATTACTAGCATAGATTTGTGACGATCATATTTCACGATTTGGTCTAACCACACCACAAGTAAGCTTAAATTCCTGAAACGCCAAGGAACATGAGTAGAGCCAGGCGGACCTTTACAATCTTTATCTGTGCCACTTGTCAGATTTATCTCGTTTGTTCCATTATGCAACCAAATAGCAGGAACATCGAAGAGCACTTTCTGCCATACGTTATCTTCTGTAGAATTCCATTCTTGCCAATCAACTCTGCCAAGATAATTTCCATTAATATATATGCAATTGAAATTATTTGGAGTTCCATTTGCCGCTTCAAATTCAAGTTGAGCAGCCATAATCTTTGTTTTATTTGCTTGCAAATACACTATATTACTTATATTTATGTAAGTTGTATTTGTTATGTGTGTTCTATTCAGCTCGACTCCATTAATAAACTCTAAAGATTTGTAGGTTGCATTATATAGCACATTTGGTATGGAATCGGCTTCCCAAGCAATAAGACTAATGTCAGTGACATTCCATACATCTTCGCCTCCTGCACCGCCAAAACAGCTTGTTTTAGTTCCTCCTGTAACTGTAATGTTATTTCTGCTGAAGTTATTAAGATTAAACCACTCTGGCTTTAGAGAATAATAACAAGAGTGATAATTTAATTTTGCAAAATTGGTTTCGCATACCCTTCCTAAATAATGTCCATTAAAGTATACACAATCTTGAAAGCCCTTATCTGACTCCACCTTATTTCCAAATACCGATATTCTTGCTTTAATCAAGTTGAGAGGATTAATAGTCTTATTGAAGTAGACAGTAAGTGCGTTAAAATTATTAACTCCGAGCTTGTACTCAGTTGGCTCATTAGCAAATATTTCTTTGAATCTATATAGTGTTTCTTTCTCAGTCAAAAGCTGAGTAGCTGAATAAATAGCACAAGAAATACAGGTTTGACCGCACCAAGAATTTTTTTTATAATAACTAATTCTGTTGCTAAGTGAAAGATTGTCTTGACTGAACTCGTGAATGTCACAAACTGGGTTCGCATCAAAGCCAAAACCTACTAATGCTACTTTGTTCTTTTTGTTAGCATCACTCAAAACCACATTAATAAATTTTTTATCACTATCAGCAGCAGCATCTATTCTTCTCATGTGACACCCATTTTTGGGGTCAGTGTCGCAAAGCCCTGGTGAAGAGCAATCAGCAGGAACATCACACTTTCCCATATTAGACGTCCTATCGGTGATTAAAACAGTATCTGCTCCTCCAATTCTTAAAGCTGATTCCCTCAAGCCAACTCGAAAGGGCACTGTTTTTTCACTTAAGAAACCAAAACTCAATGAACTATTTTCAAGCGAAGCTGAAATATTAGAACTATTTAAGTTAATTATTTGCTCGTCATCAGATTCTGTTGATTCAAATATAGTGCTGTTACCTATTGTTACATAAAGTGGGTGTTTGCTCGTAAAGTGTAGGTAAATACTCATATTTGTTAAAGAATTTGGAAAATATGATGATGAATACAAATTAATTACACCATCAATTCCAGGCAAAAATGATTTGTCATAACCTAGGCTTTGGGTGTCATTAAAAGAAGATGTAATATAAGTTACTCTTAAAAACCCACCGGCAATATAGCTCCCACCTGAAGTAAAGTTTATAGTTATATTATTTTCTCCAGGCTTAAAAAAGGTTAAATTGCCGCCAGTAAGATTCCATTTGTCAGCCAGCATATTACCTCCACCGGCAGAACCAGTGACATAATCCCCAGATTTGAAATTGTTTATGTAAAGACTAAAATTGCCGCCAGCGTCAACCTCAATATAAGAGCTATTAAAGGCGATTACATCATTAGGCAAAATTAATTTCTTTGTTAGATTGCCATCCCCTTCATATCCGCCAAAATAAACATAAGCATTTGTTTTTTTGCTTTTTATGCCGCTAAGCAAGACCCTTGCTGTAAAACCCTCTGTTGGCTTAGCCTTTGTAATGCCGCTTATTATTTTTCTTGAAGAAACAAGTGACCTTTTTACTGGAACGTTTCTTTCGTATATAAGTTCACTTCCACTACCACCATCCACTAGGATACTTAATCCATATCCTTTTGGTAATATTTCTTCTGTTAGGTTCTTTGTTAGATTCATTGCAAGTTCCATTTTGTCCTCTGCCCAAAAATTGCCAATCTGCTCAAGAATTGTGTTGTTTAAATTTGTTATATCCCCTGATGCTATTAGACTTTTAACATAATTGTTATTAACTTCGCCAACAGTCATTGTGGAAAAAACTCTAACTAGATCTTGAGAAGCGTAATTTACATTGGTTCTCTCATTTTCTACCACATAAAATGTAGAAATAAGCAGTAAAGCTAATATTATTATGCCTGAGCCAAGTAAGCTATCAACAGTAAAAAATACAGCTCTTTTCATTGTATAAAAATATTTATATTTTTTATGCTTGAAAAATTCAAAGAATTTTTCATTGCCATACATAAATCACCATCTTTACAACCTTTGAATTATAAATCATATAACGCTCGGTTTTAACAAGATTGTTTATTTTTAAACCAGTCATATTGATAGAATTACATGTGCCTTCAACAAGGCTTTTGGCTACTTCTTCTATAACATTAACAAAATTTCCATTAAAGTAAGAAACATCAAAATCGCTAAAGAAGTACACTGTGCCATTTCCATATTGCCATTTAGCAATTGCATAATCCTCTGGAGTCTTATTGAAAGATGCAATTATTTTGAAATTAACAGCTGGAAATGGATTGTAGTCATCGTCATTAGGATTAGTTTCTATTGGAAGTGTAGTATCATTGGTAACATAATAATATTGCCTGAATGTGATAGCTTCACCAACGCTTAATGCCAAATTTTCATCAGTATTATTAACTATTGCTGTTCTTTGTGGCTCTGATTGTCCTGTTTTTTTATCAAATATAACTCCATTTATATCGTTTCCTGAGCCGCTTGTTATTAGCTCTCCGCTTATTATAAGCAATCCTCCTCTTGCTGTGTAGTTATTGAGAGGGCGATAATTTTCATTGTAATCCCCTCCGCTCATCAGTGGATGCTCAAGCATTATAAAGCTGTATTTGCTTATATTGCTCATTAATCCATCCAAGCCATAAATGTCATTATTCTGGTCATCAAAATAAATATCTGCCTTGAGAGTATTCTTCATAAAATCCCTTAATTTGAAATCATCTACAGTATCCTGATAATAATAAGCACTTTTTACATTATAGGTTGTATTTACAAGCGGATAACCAACTCCGCATACTCCACCTATAATTAGCACTTCACCTTTATTGTTAACCCAAAAAACAAAATAATCATACGGAGTAGAAAATTTTTTTTTAGTAAAGGTGTAAGTAAGCTTCTTGAAATTTTTGACTTTAGCAACATTTAATTTCTGCTCATCAACTACTCCTACTCTAATAACGGTTGAATTGTCCCAATCATTTGGATAGCCGCTTAAGACCAATGAAGATGCTATTGCTCTCGCATCCTTGAGCAAAATTTCCACGCTGCCTTTTTCTTGTTTTTGAAAGTTAGTTGTATAGCTAAAGTAAAAAACTAGAGTAAATATGAAAAGAAATAAAGCTATTGCAAAGTCCGTGTACCATGCTTGAGCTAGACGTGACTTAGTTGATATATATAACACCTCCTGTTTTATTAATTTTATTGTCACTTTTGCTCGCATTGCCAACAACATTGGGAATTGACATAATATAAAAGCTATTTTTAGATTGTACGATTATTGAAGAGTTTTGTATTGTTAAAAAATAATCATCGCCGTTCTCAAGCTCATTTGGCAATTCAAAAAATCTTACATAGCCATCTTCAACCGTTGAAGCTAAAAGCAGTTCTCTCTGCAGCTTTAATGCAATATCCTTTGCAGCTTCATTTTCTTTTGCAATTCTGAAATCAGTTAATTGCTCAAGAGAAACAAATTGAAAAGCGAGCGCTACTAAAAAGGCCAAACTTAAAAATAAAAGAAACTCAGCACTAATTTGTGCAGAATCCATAAAGCACCTCTTTTTAGTTTGAAGTTATTTGAACATAGCCATCTTCAGCTTTTATTGTTAAAACATGAATGCCTTGAGTTGCAGGCAAACTCCCGCTCATATTTACAGAAGAAATTTGCACAATATCTGTTACGCCATTTTTTGTCTTCATCTTAAACACAACTTCTTTGTTAGAAAGGTTTGTTGAATATATATTTTCAGGAAAATTAAGCTTTAATGTAGTTTGAGATGGCTTTCCAAGATAATAAACCGATTCCGCTGAGTCTACTACAGCTCTGGCAATTTGCAGCATTTGGCTTGATGCTACAGCTTCACTTGTATCAGAAGAATATGCATAGTAAATTATTATCAATGGTATTGTTATTACTGTTACGAAGCCCATTATTAGCATGTACTCTGTGCTTACTTGTGATTTTAACGACATCTTCACTAATTTGATTAAGGTCTAAGTATGATTTACTTAGTGTATATTCGCTTAGAGATATTAGATTTTTTTGCGTCAGCAGGTAAGCCAGTTGTTTTGAATGATTGCTTTGGCTTACTTATATTATCAGTTTTAAGGCTTTTTTGTTGCTGCATTACAACTTCCTTTTCAACAGTTTGATCGCTTTTAGGCTCTGAAGTTAGTGACTCTGCTCTATTTGACGATTTTTCTTTAACTATCTGCTCTATCTTCTTACCATCTTCTTTAAATCCAAATTCTTCACTTATCTTCAATACCCTAAAAGAAGCAACAACAAATGCTATATAAGCAAATAATATAAAAATGTACTCTGGATACGTTGCTAAGCCCTCTACATTTATGTTAATCCCAATAATGCTTCTTGCAGTCTGCCATACAGAGAATATTACGATAAAGGCTAAGCAGATTGCAAAATTATCCAAGTATTTTCTTATAGAGCCTTCGCTCAGCCTTTTTCTTGCTCTTGAAATTAAAAGTAAAGATGTGATTCCAAATATTACAGTCGTGACACTGACTAAAGCAATGTGTACCATCAAGATTCACCTCCTAAATCAACCCTAACATCAGAAAATTGTGTTAGCTCGTCTAACAAAGCCTGCTCAGTTTCTTTTTCAAGCGTAATTATAACACCTTCTATCTTCCATTCCCTCATTTTGCCTGCTAAAAAATGGACAAATCTTGCTACTGTGCTTGGTTTATTAAAAATAGATAGTGTATTTAATGAATCAAAAATAAGAAATTTCTCACTTGTTGGGATAGCCTTTATTGCTTGGTCCATTGCAACAGACATGTCGCTTAGCTTTTCAGGACTTCCAATGTACAAACAATTATCAACTTTTTTTGCTTCTGCTCTTGATGTAGCATCAATAAAAATAACAAGCCTTGTGTCAATGTTATTGCTTAATAATGTTCTTTGTATAACATCGTATGGCTTATTTAATGTTACATATACACCAGGAACACCTCGCTCATTAACCAGAAACTTAACAACATCAATAATTGTCTTTTGATAGTTTTTTGCATCTACTGTTATAAGAATTATGTATTCCTTCAAACTACTGACCTCTTTTTTGAAAGTTTCTTCAACTTCTAGCATTTACACCACTTTTTATGCAAGAATGCTACCGCTATAAATATAAACTTTTCGTATCAACGGCATGAGGCCGTTAGCTTAAGGGTTTTTATCAAATCCTAAAAAAGCAAAGCTTTTTGGGAACTTAAAAACATTAAAATTGATGATAAAAAACCAAAAACATAAATCTTTTATATAAGTTTAAATTGAAATAACAAAAAAGGTGATATTTTGCCATTTGAACTAATAAAAACAGGTGTGCCTGGGCTTGACCAAGTTCTGAAAGGAGGCTTAAGAAAGAATTCTTCTCTATTAGTTACAGGAGCCCCTGGAACGGGTAAAACAATATTTGCTTTGCAATTTATTTATTATGGAGCAAAAGACTACAATGAAAAGGGTATTTTTATATCAACTGAAGAAAACATTGATGAGCTAAGGCAGGTTGCAAATAATCTTGGCATGGACATTGCTTCAATGGAAAGCAAAAACAATGTATTTTTTGCACAAAAGCCTTTAACAACGCTGAAAGGTGGAATAGCTTCTATTAAAGGGCTGCTTGATGCAATTAAAAAAAATAACATAAAAAGAGTAGCTCTTGACTCATTGGTATTTTTTGATTATCTTTACTCAAGATTTAACGGCAACAGAATAGAGTTCAGAAGACAAGTCCTTATGTTTTTGCAAGAGATGAAAAAATCAGGAGTTACTTTCTTAGCAGTTTCTAGCAGACCTGTCACCGACTTTGATAGACTAACTTATGACATGATGGACTTTATCTTTGAGGGCATAATTGTGCTGTCTAGAATAAGAAAAGGCTCTTATTTTGAAAGGGTAGTTACTGTTGCAAAGATAAGAGGTCAAGATCACAGCTTAGATGTATATCCTCTAACTATAAGCAATGAGGGATTAAAAGTTTTATATGACCAGACACCATTTTCTCTGGTGGAGAAAGAAGAAGCAGGGTTTAAGTAAAAATCTTAAGTTTTCTTTTAAATAAAGACGTTAATATACACGATAATAAATATGCCCATGGTACATTACCTATTATATAAACCAAAGTTTCTATATTGATAGGAACAAAAGTTACTACCTCAATAAAATAACCTACCCAGTAGCAAGATTTGTCCAGTGTCCATTGCTACTGCAATATATATTTTAAAAAACCAGAAATCATAATTTGGTAGTTGAACTTAACAAATAAGATAAAAATGTCGTTTA
>CAZRRL010000025.1:0-13906 GCA_964602555.1 uncultured Methanosarcinales archaeon
CATCAAAAAAATGATTAATTTTCATTGCTACAAGCCTTATCCATGCTTTTAACCTTGGTGCATCAGAAACAATAGCCAACTTGATTCCCCTTCGTTTTAGCTCAAATAAAACCCCAGGAACATGAGGATATGGCTCAAGAAAACCTGTGCGAACTCTTCTATAAGCAACTATGCCGCTAGCCAGCACTTCATAATCAACTTTCTTTGTCATCTTTTTAAGAAATTTCTGAAATATTCTTCTTTCTTCTAGCCCATATTTGCCATAAAGAGAAAATAATTCCTTTATTGCCTTGTTTTTGTTTACATTTAAGCCAGCGTCGATCATTGCTGCTATAGCAGCATCACAGCTAAGCTTTTTCATTTTCATGAAATCAATTAATGTATTGTCCAAATCGAAGATTATTGCTTTTATCATGAATTAAATGAGTTTTGTTTAATAATATAAAAGTTGTTATGTAGTAATATCAACTTTAGAGTGGTTAATTCCGGCTTCAGTGAAAATAAATCCAATAAAATAAAAAACATTATACAATATCATCCTACAATACAAATCACTTCTTTGACTTCTTATGTTTCTAGAGTTTACACTAGCTCCATACTTACGCTTTATGCAGCTTATCAAAGTCTCAGCAATATATTTTTGGTCCTTTATTGCTCTTATTTATGTACTTTGGTACTCTTGCTTTCCTTACAATTGAGTTAAGTTTTTGTAGTAGTTTTCTTTTCTTTTTCATGTGGTTGGTGCCTCCAACCACCCCTCTTAAGCCACATAAGCGGCTAGAGGGTTTTAAAATTATTTTATTTTCACTAGAGCCATTTTATTCGTAACCTTTTTAAAACATTATTTGATTCTATTTATGCCGCTGTAGCTCAGCCTGGTTAGAGCGCTACGCTCATATTTTTGAGCTCTGATCCTGTGAAATGCGAGTGAACTCGTTTCACTCGCTCACAATTCACGGAGATGATTGCTTAACCGGGTTACGTAGAGTAGCTAAGAATCAACTTACTACATGTAAAGGTCGTGGATTCAAGTTCCGCCAGCGGCACTAATTTAATAAAACCAAAACTTTTTAATAAATAAAAATACAACCATTTTTCGGGTGATTTTTATGGAAATGAATCTTCAAAATGCTAAACTAAAAATAGGAGGCAAAGCTCCAGATTTTAGCTTGCCCGGTGTAGATGGAAAAGTTTATTCTTTAAGCGATTTTAAGGGTAAAAAAATTCTTGTTGTAATATTCATGTGTAATCACTGCCCTTATGTACAGGCTTATATAGAGAGAATGAAAGCCGTGCAGAGCGATTTTGGAATTAAAAGTGTGCAAATTGTTGGCATTAACTCAAATGATGAAATTAATTATCCGGATGACAGCTTTGAAAAAATGATAGAAATGAGCAAAGCTAAGAAATTAACTTTTCCTTACCTAAGAGATGAAGATCAAAAAGTTGCGTCTGCTTATGGTGCCCAATGCACGCCAGAATGTTTTGTTTTTGATGCTGAAAGAAAGCTTAGATACCATGGAAGAATCGATGATAACTACAAAGATGAAAGTGCTGTAAAGACTTATGATTTAAGAAATTCAATCAATGCTTTAATACATAATCAGAAAGTGCCTATAGAGTTAACACAAGCAATTGGTTGTTCTATAAAGTGGAGATGACCTTATTTTAGACTCTCCAAAACTTTTTCATAATTATACTTTAAAGCTTTATTATCAGGGAATTTTTTCAACTCTTCTTCTAATATTTTTTTAGCTTGTTTAAAGTTGCCCATAGACATGTATACAACCGCTAGATTATTAGCTGGGCTTGGATTATCCGGATTGTGCTTCACACTTCTTTTGAAATATTCGATTGCTTTATTTTTGTCATTCATTTGCAGATATATTTTTGCTATTTCCGAAAATACTAATTTGTAATTAGGATTTATTTTAGCTGATTTTTTAAAATATTTTAGTGCATTGCCAAAATCATTTTTTGAAAGGTACATTCTTGCAGCCTGATAATTATATCGAGCATTTTCTGGCTCTTCTTCTAATTGTTTTAGAACTATTTTAGAATATTGTTCAACTTTGCCACTTATTAAACCTCCATCTTTTATTGAGCCAAAATGATGCAAAACTACATCAATTTTTTCATATTTTAAATTTTTTTCAATTATAGAATCTTCCACTAACTCATGCACTCTATGCCTGAAATAAAGCCCTAATTTATTCCTAAACAATCTAACTAAGAAATGTGAGATGTAGAATGGATAATCCTTAACTAACTCAAAATTTGAATTATTTTTTATAGCACCTTCAAAATAATTATTAATATAAGACCTTTGTTCTAAGGAAAAACCAGCCACATTATTTTCTGCACTTCCAATTTCATTTTTTATGTCAATCAAACCCTTTTTTTCAATTACCTCATCAGCATCAAGAATAAGTATCCATTGCTTTGTGGCATGCTTAAAACTTTCATTTCTTGCAGCACTAAAGTCATCTATCCATTCAAAATTGTAAATTTTTGCATTGAATTTTTTTGCAATTTCTAATGTGTTATCTTTGCTTCCAGTATCTACAATTATTATTTCGTCGACAATGCTTTTAACACTATTAAGGCATTGTTGCAAGAATTTCTCCTCATTTTTTGTTATCATGCATAACGAGATTGATGGCATTTTACAATCAACTTCATGGGTTTAAAACCTTAATCAATACAGATGTACCATTTGAAGAATTTAAGTAAAGTGTATCTCCCCCATTATTCCATACAGCACTACCTCTTCCCCAGTATAATGTTGTTTGACTATTAATTCCACTACCGGTAACTATTGTCACCTCTCCATTGCTTGCTAGATTAAAGCTCGGAAATGTATAAACATGATCTGCATCGTCACTTGCAGTCCAGCCGCTCATATCAATTTGATAAGAGCATAAATTTTTAAGCGTGAAATACTCGTCAGTAATATTGCTGCCAGTGAGGTTGTATTTTAAGACGCTTATGCAATTATCAGCTATAAAGTCATTTTGTATTGTTTCATTTGTAGCATTATCTAATGTGTTATTAGAGGTTAAATTAAGTGGTATGTTAGAAATGCACGCATTATTTTGACATCCATTCTCGCACGATTCGTTAAGCAGCCATTTGTAACCATCTTCGCCACATATCATCAAATCATCATCTTCGCATTTTAACGAGTTAGATTTGCATATCGGCGCAGACCTGCATGTACTTTCATTGCATCCGTAAATGCATCTTTCCAAAGAATGCCATGAGCAATTTCCTTCCTGGTAAGCTATATACTTTCCCTCTATGCATTTCCATCCAGCTTCGCAGGCTAATGCCAAATTTGTTATGTTTTGCATTGTTATATTCTCTTCAGGTTTATCTGTGATGTTAACGCTTTCTGCAATAGGAATTTCTTTATATAACTCTTCCTCTTCTGTAGGCTCAACCCTTACTATTTCTATCGGTCTACAATCTGATGAGTCGCTTAACCTACAATTTTCTGATGGCTCCTCAATTACGCTGGCTGTTATCTCATCCTGCTCAGTACTACCTTGATTTTGAGAGCATCCTATTAAAAATAATACTAACACTATAAAAGAAAAAAATGGAATAATTCCGTAATTTTTCAAAATATTTAAACCAGATTTTACCACTTGAATTAGCCCCCTATTAGATAAAGCGCCAAGGCCCGGACTTGCATTCGGGTGCTTGCATGCACGCCGCAATTTGAACCGAGAAGCCCTTGCGGGCATTCGTTTTCTCTCGGGACTTTATGTCCCGCAATTTGTCAACGGAATTTGCCGTTGTTCGAGACGAACGCAATACCAGATTCTGCCACCTTGGCGTATAAAATAGTTATTTATTTATATTTAAAAATTAATCGGGAGGGATATCTTCTTACACTTATTTATACTTTTGCCTTACTAATGTTATAGTTTTTTAGAAAATGTTATTAGTAATCGCTGCAATCCCACATAAAGCCACAGTTTAAGCAAACAAGCTTGCAATGCCTTTCAATCATCTCATTGTTGCATATTTCACAAAGCACAATCTCTTCAGATGATTCCTTCACATTTAACACCAAACGAGCCATAGCTTAAGCTTAAGTTGAATTTCTTGCATAAAAGGTTCATTACTATTAAATTTTTCTCTGAAGCATCTTTGACAATACATTCCCTAAATCCACTATTGTCCCAATTTGAAATGCCGTCAACCTTTTTGCAGAATGTGACAAAATCATTCGGCATTTCTATCTTTATGGGTTCGGTTGCATTTTCGATTTCTTTTTCTATTTTTTTAACATCTTCTGGAACTGTAATAAATGCCCAAAATACGCTAGTAAGCACAACACCAATAATCAATGCGCCAACAAAAATGCCCCAAGCTTCTAAATCTGTATAAGTTTTTGCCATTGTAAAGTAGAAATGAAAATAAGTATAAAAAGGTTTATGAGTTGTTAGTCAGCGACATAAGAAATTAGACAAGGAGTTTTTAAATTAAATTTATCTTTAATCTGCTTCGGCAAAATTATTTTAATTATGTTTTATTTTTCAATCCGTACCTTCGGCACAAATTCTAGTGCTCGGCTTCGGCTTCTCTGCCATTATCCTCAGCCTCGCCTATTCATCGAAAATCTCTAAGATTTTCGAGTGTGCTCAGAAATGTTTAGCATTTCTGACATATTCATTGATATTGAATGAGTCCGAGGCAAAAATTCAATGGCAGAAAGAATTTTTGCCGAGCGTAATTGTTGTGAGCGAAGCGAACAGATTAAATTTTGCCCTAGAAGCAATGTCATTACAATGTTAACACAATTAACTAAAAGCAGATTTAACCTATTTCATACGCATTTATTATAATGCGTGTGAATATGAATAACACAACAGCGCCAACAATCATCCATATCAACCCAACTGAAACAGTTGCATTAAACATCAGATAAAGCCCATATGCAAGTAATCCAAATCCTAGCCATAGGAATTTATCTAAAACAAGCTTCATAATTTCAAATTCTTGCTGTGCACTTAATTTGCGTTTCATTTTTATCTTACTATAACAAAAATGTCTTTTACAGCATAAGGAGTAATTGAGTTTGTATCTTCAACTACCAATGAAAATAAGTACGAACCTACAGGGGCATTTGATGCCACATTTATCTTTACACTTCTTACATCTATCTCTGAAATAGGTAATGCTTTTGAACTTTGAGAGTATTGGAACCATGAACGATAGGCATCATCTGCAAGAGATATAGGCTCTTGGTTAGGAGGTGCTCTGCTTATCGAGTCAAACCTTAACCTGTACTCTAGGTCACCTTCCTTTTTGTTTTTTACTCCAACAGCTATAGTTCTTGAGTTGCCTTTTTCTAGTTCAATTTCAGTAGTTGATAAAGCCAATCTATTTTCGGTAGTTAAAAGTTCGTCAATTATCCTTTGCTTTACTTGAGCAGTAACTTCCTCAGTTACACCACCTATATTTTTAAACATGCCTCTTATAAAACCAAGCCCAAGTCCAAGAAGAGTCATGGCAAGTACAACAATGACAATTGCTTGTATCGAAATTTCTAAAGAAGCTCTCTTATTATGCATCAATTCACCTCTTTTCCCAGCAAATAATGATAATATGCTAAATTATATAACTCATTTATATATCTTTCGAATTTATGAATTTATGTAACGCAACAGTAACATTTAAGAATAAGCAAATATTTCACAGCTTATGGCAAGAATAAGGAAATTTGTCGCTTACAGACGGTTTGAAAGGCCTTACACAAGAACATCAAAGTATAAAGCAAAATCTTACATTAGAATGACGCCTAATGTAAAGATTGTGAGGTTTGATACAGGCGACCCAAGCAAAGACTTTGAGTGCACGTTAAAACTTTTAGCAAAATTTGATTTGCAGATAAGAGACAATGCCTTGGAAAGCGCAAGACAAACATCAAATAAATTGCTTGAGTCTTATCTTGGATTAAATGGTTTTCATATGAAGGTTATGGTTTATCCTTATCATGTATTAAGAGAGCACGCATTAGCAGCTGGTGCTGGCGCAGATCGTTTTAGCTCAGGAATGGCTCATTCATTCGGTAAACCTATAGGAGTAGCAGCGAGAATCAAAAAAGGCCAGACCATATTCCAAGTTAGAGTTGACAAGCAAAATCTTGGAATAGCAAAGCAGGCATTGGAAAGAGCCTCAAAAAAGTTGCCTTGCTCTTGTTTGATACAAGTTATTAATGTAAAATAATTTTAATTAATGAGATAGAATATACAAGTTCTTATAAAAAATTTTTTGATGGAAAACTATAAATATATCTTTTAATAAACATTTTTATGGTTCTCGAATTGCTTAACAACGTTACAACCAACAAGTATCTTCATTCTGTTATAATATTACTAGTATTTTTAGTATTATCAAAGCTTGTTGTTTTTATATCACAAAAAGTACTACTAAAAATTACTAAAAAGACAAAAACCACAATAGACGATTTAATAGTATCTAAAACTAATAAACCAATATCATTAATCTTGCTTTTGATTGGATTAAGGCTTGCAATAATTCCTCATGCAATAAGACCAGACATACTAAACATTATAGAGCACATTATATCAACTTTAATTGTAGCGTTAGTAACCTATATCTTTATTGTAATTTTTGATATTCTTATAAGCAACTGGGGGCAGAAGTTTGCTTCTAAAACAGAATCAAAGGTTGATGACGAGGTTGTAAAGCTTTTCCAAAGATTTTCAAGAATAACAATTAGCTTTATTGGCTTGATTTTCATACTAGATGTTTGGGGTATAAAAGTAGGGCCATTGCTTGCAAGTCTTGGCATTGCTGGAATTGCAGTGGCTTTTGCATTGCAAAGCACACTTGGCAATATCTTTGGTGGAATCTCATTAATTGTTGACAGAAGCATAACAGTTGATGATTTTATAAGGCTGGATGATGGCACAGAAGGATTTGTTACAGACATAGGGTTGAGAAGCACAAAAATAAAAAGCAGAGATGGCGACTTAATAATTCTGCCTAATGGAAAGCTTGCAGACTCTAAAATATATAATTATCACAAACCTTTGCCTATAACTAGAGTGACAGTTGACTTTGGAGTTAAATATGGAACAGAGATAGAAAAAGTCAAAAAGATTGTTTTGAAGGAATTGAGTGAAATTAGTGTTATATTGAAAGAGCCAGCTCCTCAAGTTATTTTTCATGAGCTTAGTGATTTCTCGCTGAAATTTAAGGCATTTTTCTGGGTTAGTTCAATCGAGAAAAAATTAGAGGCAAAAGAGGCTGCTTTGAGTGCAATTTATAACACCTTGAATAAGAATAAGATTGGAATACCATTCCCAACAACTACTGTTTATCTTAAGAAGGATGAATAATCACTCAATCAATATTTTCCTTACCGCATCATAAGTTTGCGGATACTTTTCTATGTTTAAAATTTCTGTGTGCAAGACTCCTCCAAATAAACCACCACAAGTGCCATTTATGTCATAATTTTTTGCATTCTCAAGCATTGCGCTTTCATGCAAAACAATGCCATCGCCATCGCCAAGCTTCATTTCACATCCATTGCCTGTTATGGTGTAAAGTTTCACTTTAGTAGGCTGTTTTGATGGATCATTCAATTTGCTGATAAACAGACTGTTTTTTTGCATGTCTTGACACTCCCTATTCTCTCCAATCAATCCACAGTAGTCACTTATTAAACCAGAAATTCCTTTGTTTGGAGTTGTAATCAGAACTAGCTTGTCAATGTCTTCTTCGCCAAAAATTTGAATGTACCTTCTTGCTACTAAGCCACCCATTGAATGTGCAATGATGTTTACTTTTGGCTTATTAGTTCTTTCTTTTACTATGTCAATCAAGTCTTTCAACCTTAAAGCGTAAGTATCTATATTTTCACTCTTTGTTGGAACAACTATGTACTTGTCATCTTTCCTGAAAGCATCATAATAATAACTCACTTTTACAGTAACTGGTTTTCCTGACAAGCCCCATATGCCTTCTTGCAATGGCTCATTTCTGGAGTAGAGAGAAACAATGCCTGCATTTAAGTAGCCATCTTCTTGCAGTTGCAATTGCAATTTATTAAAAGAATCTAATGAAAATTCTGGTGAGTTGTCCTTTGCTAAAGAATGGCCGTGTAGGAATATTATTGGAAATGTCTTTGCATCATATTTGCATGAATCGTCCCTGCAGCATGGTTTGCACTCATTAAAAATGCAGCAAATAGGCGGGTTTCCTGCTAAGCTAGTGTTTATTTTTGAAACTATTTCAAATGTGATATTTGTTTTTACCAACTCAAAATTAAAGTTACCAATTTTTTCTGCTGATGGTTGATTTAATTTAGAACATTTACCTACTATTTCTAGCGTTTCATCAAATTGCTTTATGTTTGATAATAAATACAAGGATAGATTAATTGATTGGTTGCTTAATTCTACAACCTCGGTTTTATTTTTAGGTAGTGTCGAATTAGCTATTTTAATAATCTCTTGACTTATTGGCTCTAATTTTATTTTTTCAAATGATTCATAATACGAGTTATTTATTTTTCTTATTTCGTTGACTTTAAAGTTGTCAGCAAGAATTAAAAAATCATTATTTGATGGAAAACTTATATTTTCATCTACAATTAGCTTTTGTGTTTTATTTCTTATAGTTAAATATTTCTGCTCTAGACTTTTTAATGACTCACAATTTTGTTTTAATGATAATGCAGGATAACTTTTAATAAAATTTTCAGTATTTTTAACTGCATTAGCAATAGTTATGTTTTCCTTGCAACTAAGATTTAAGCTGCACAAAAAATCATTCTCAAATTTTAAAAAATATTCAGAATTGAAAAATAAAGTTGTAGCTGGAATTTTTGTACTTTCAATTGTTGAATTGTACAGATTTGTTAAATTATCAATGTCATTAATTAATTTCCCATAACTGTCAAATGTGTTATTAGTTGTAGATGTTGATATTTTATTGAATTTATCTATGTTGATATTGAATTCATTCAAAATTTCATTATCTTCTAAAATATTTACAAAGTTGCCTAATTCGTATAATTTTTTATTAAGAGTACTTAACTTTGATAATAATCCATTATGCAGTTTAACAACATTGTCAATTTTCATGCCTAAATCTTCAACAGATTTTTTTATATGGCTTAAAGTGTCAAAAAAGCTTTCATTAAACAATTGATTCAAGCGAAGGTATGCTTCAACAGACCACAAACTTTTTAGGTTTTCTATAGAAATGCGCGTTTTATCGTAAACATCATCAATCTCTATTTTCTGCTTTGACAGATTGAGCAAATTTACTTTGAACCCTAACTCAAAATATTTTTGGTTTGATTGCTGATGCAAAACATCTACGTCACTAAGTACCTCTAGCAATTTTGTAATGTTTTGTTTTAGTATTTCTTTGAGTTTTTTTTCTGTATCAGTAAGGTCATAATTCACTATAACCAAAGAGGATCTAAATGTTTCTAGACCTTTTGTTAAACACAAATACGAACGCATGTTATGACAACTTACATCAAAGCTATAGATGTCTTGTCCACTCCCAAGCCTTTTGACACTTAATTCATAAGATTTCATAAGGTGTTGGGTTTTTTCAATTTCGAAGCTGCCTTTCTCAACAAGTTCATTTTTGCTTCTGTCATTAAATGAGTAAATGCAAGAAGCTGTGCAATATGCAAAATTGTTTATAGAAACATCAAACTCTGCCTTATTTATATTGCCATAATACATAAAAAATGATTGCTGCTCAGGTTTTAGGTAAACAATTAATTCATTGCCAAGAAGATAGTTGATTTTTTGGTATAAGACAACAACCGCATAAATAAATAGCAATGTTAATGCTGCTATGATATAAAACTCGTACCTTTTCCAAAAAGACATTTGTTGAGTCACAATAATCAAATATTTAGCATTTATTAAATATTTTTCCCTTCAGTTAAATTTATTTTCTATATTGTAAATAACTCAACCTAGTTAAAATTTACTTATATAAAACCGAAACGTTTAAATATGAGCTAATTTAGTTTTTGAGATATTAATATACATTTTTGTATACCAATATAGAAAATAAAGTAAAAATAAACGTTGGGACAGTTAGACATAGTAATCATCTGCCTCAACGCAGCATGTAAATGGCAACTGAACTTATTAGCTTAGGAATACTTTTCTTGTGTGCAATAATAGGTGGAGTAATAGCAACTAAATTCAAGCAACCAGCTGTTTTTGGTTTATTGCTAGTAGGAGCATTACTAGGACCTAATTCATTGAATGTTGTTCAAGACTTAGGCATGATAAGAATGATGGCAGACTTCGGCGCAATACTGCTTCTATTCATTATAGGCCTTGAATTTGATGTTTCAAAACTAATGAAGCTAGGTGCAAGGTCTATATTGATAGGCCTTCTCAAATTTGCAATAGTACTATTTTTTGGCTATGAAACCACTTTGCTTTTGGGCTTTAGCACAAAAGTTGCACTATTTGTCGGTGTAATATTATCATTTAGCAGCACTATTGTAATTGTAAAAATTTTAGAGCAAAAAGAAATGTTCAGCAGAAAAGAAGTGCCTTTGCTTGTTGCTGTGCTTATCATTGAAGATATAATTGCAGTTTTGGCTTTGACATTTTTCTCTGGCATCAATGACTCAAGACATGGCTTATTGTCAACATTTGAGCACATTATTTTTTCAGTAGCCATACTTATTTTTGTATATTACATAACATTAAAAATTTTAAAGTACGGAATAAACATAATATTAAAGAACAACAGTGACGAATCAGTCTTGGCTTTTCTTTCATTGAGCATTGGAGCATTGTTCAGCTACTTTGCCTCATCGCTAGGGTTGACTCCATCTGCAGGAGCATTTTTAGCAGGCAGCTTAATAGCATCATTGCCCAATGCCAAAGAATATGGCAGAGCAATACACCCATATGCTTTGATATTTACCTCAATATTTTTCATATCAATGGGAACTTTAGTAGATTTTAATGCTGTTAAATTAAACCTTACTCTAATTGCAGCTTTGATTATTACAGTATTAATTTCACGATTTATTGCAATAGGATTTTTGACATTTTTGTTAGCCAACTTTAAAAACGAGCAACCATTTTTTTCAAGCATAGCCATGATGTCGGTAGGAGAATTTTCTTTGCTTGTGGCAAAAGAAAGTGAGAAATTTGGTCTTGGCGTAGATTTGGTTACTATAACAGCTGCAATAATTTTTATAACAGCTATATTGATGTCAATAGGTATAAACTACAGCGAAAATTTGCACTCTGCGCTGAATTCAAGAATTCCTTTAAAAACAAAGTTAAAAATGGAAAGGCTTTCAAGCTACATGAGAAAATTTTTTGACCAGCTCGAAATAGAAAATTTTTTTACAAAAAAACTTAGGGCAGAATCAAAGATAACATTTATACTTATTATATTAACATTATTCACATTTTTTATTTTGAGAAGAGCGTCTTTGCTAATAAAATCCAATTATCATGTAGTTATTTTATATGCTTTCTATGCAATAAGTTTAGTGATACTGCTTTATTTGTTGAATATCATATATAAAAGATTAAAAATCGTGCATTACACATTATCGGTTGTTTTGACTAATGTTGACATCTCAAGAAATTTGAAGAAATGTAATAGGATACTAAATAACTTGCTGCTTGCATTGTCATCATTTTTTTCAGCAATGCTGTTTCCTTTTGCAATTTTTGCATTAAACCTAAGTCCATTGAGCAATATAGCAACATTTATACTTATAATAGCAGCTTTCTATTATCTAAAAAACTTAGTAGGGCTTATTGATGAAGGTAATGTGAGTCATGCTGCGAACTATGCAATAGCATCTGTTACAAAGTTATAGATTATATTAACATATCAAAATTAAGAATTAAGTGCAAGGATAAAAATGAGGGGCACTCATATCACTAATGTAGCAAATGGGTCTCATATTTTTGTATAATTTTTATATTATTAAAACACAAATAAAATATAAAATTTTAAATTTGTAGGCAACAACAAAGTATTTAAACAAATCTTATTTCTCGCTTTCAATTACTTTTTGTGGAGGTTAAACATGGTTAGTTTTAAACTTTGTATTTCAGATCCAACAACAGGCAGGACATTTCAAAGGGAAGTAAAAGATAATTTAGCAAGACCTTTTATAGGGCTGAATATAGGCGAAACAGTAAAAGGCGAAAACATAGAAATCAATGGGTACGAATTCCAAATAACCGGTGGCTCGGATTATTGTGGTTTTCCGATGAGAAAAGGAATACTCGGCTTGAGAAAGAAAATAACCATATATGGCGGAGTGGGATTTAGAGGCGATGCAAAAGGAATCAGAAGAAGAAAAACAATTTGCGGCCATAAAATACATGAAAGAATTTCGCAAATCAATTTAAAGGTTACAAAGCAAGGGCCAAAAAAACTTGCAGAGATTTTTGGTGTTGAGGAGAAAAAGGAAGAAAAAGCTCAAGCAAAAGAAGAAAAGAAAGAAGCCAAAGAGCAAAAAGCTGAGAAAAAAGAAACAAAGCAAAAAGAAGAGAAGAAAGAATAATTATTTTTAATGTTTAGATTTTTTGAATATTTTATTTGTTAAGAAAATCTTAATTGATTTTATAAAAAACATGGCTAGAAAGAAGAAAGATGCACAAGAAAAAGAACTGCCAGCACAACCCGTTCTTAATATTGGTATGGTCGGCCATGTTGACCATGGAAAGACAACTTTACTTGAGCGCTTAAGCGGGAAGTGGACAGACACTCATTCTGAAGAATTAAAACGCGGCATTACCATAAGGCTAGGCTATGCAGATGTTACTTTCAGGAAATGTGAGAAATGCAAAGGCGCAAAAGCATACACAACTAAGGAAAATTGTGCAGTATGCAATTCAAAAACAATCCCTTTGAGAAAAGTAAGTTTTGTAGATGCTCCTGGCCATGAATCCTTAATGGCTACTATGCTTAGCGGAGCAACAATAATGGACGGAGCTTTGCTTTTAGTTGCAGCTAATGAACCATGCCCGCAGCCACAGACAAGAGAGCATTTGATGGCTCTGCAAATTATTGGAGTCAAAAATGTTATAGTTGTCCAGAACAAAATAGATTTGGCAAACAAAGAACAAGCCATTAAAAATTACGAGCGGATAAAAGAATTCCTCAAAGGAACAGAGTTTGAAAACTCACCAGTAATTCCAATTTCTGCCCAGCATAGAGTTGGTCTATATTTTCTTATGGAAGCAATAGATGAACACATACCAACTCCAATTAGAGACCCCAACAAAGAACCTATAATGCTTGTTGCAAGAAGCTTTGACATAAACAAACCAGGAACAACTCCAGATGTATTAGTTGGCGGAATCCTAGGAGGAAGCTTAAGACAAGGCATGCTAAAGGTTAATGACACAATTGAAATAAGACCAGGCAGAACGGTAATTGAAAAAAACCAGCAAGTATGGAAACCATTAACTACAAAAGTAATTAGCTTAAACTCAGGTGGCTTAAATCTTGATTCAGTTGGTCCTAGTGGTTCAATAGGAGTTTTAACCTCCTTAGATCCTTCTATTGTAAAGTCTGACCAGATTACAGGCTCTGTTGTTGGTTTGCCTGGAAAGCTTCCAAGAGTATGGAATGAATTAATTTTAGATGTTCATTTGCTGAAGCGAGTTGTTGGTACAAAAGAAGAGCTTAATGTAGAGCCTATCAAGATGGGTGAGCCGTTGATGCTTAATGTAAATTCCGCAGCAACTGTCGGCATTGTTGTTGAGTTAAAGAAGAGTAAAATAAAATGCAAACTAAAATTACCTATATGTGCTGATATTGGCTCAAGAGTTACAATCTCAAGAAGAATTGGGAATAGGTTTAGGCTGATAGGGTATGGGGAGATACAAGA
>CAZRRL010000026.1:0-13880 GCA_964602555.1 uncultured Methanosarcinales archaeon
ACCTTTATTATAAAAATTATGGAAAATTATTGGTTTCGGTTGTTGTAAAGCACAAAAACGGCGATGGATTTATTATAACAGCGTATTTCACAGATAGAATAAAAGAAGGAAAGCAATTTTACAAAGGAAAATGAAGAAAATCAGAGTATTTTTTGACAAGGAAGGAAACACTTTGGATGTGTGGTTTGAAAAGCCAAGAAAAGTCATTAGTGAGGAAACTGGAGAAGAAGTTATATTGAAAAAAGACCCGAAAACAAAGAAAGTTATTGGTTTTGAAAAATTAAACTTTATTTCTGGGAAAGCAAAGATAGAGGATTTGCCTGTTGAGGTTGTTGTGAGTTAATTCTTAAGTCCAAGGGCACAAGAATAGTCGTCACTTAGGCGAACTTTTTTTCGGACTTTTTCTTGTAGTATACCCTAATTTAAGTCTATAAACGGTCACTCCAAATATAAAATAAGCTAAAGCTGCAAAAATAAAACCTACTCGTGATGGTAAATCATCCACATAAGGGTAGAATGTCAGCATTTTTTTGTGGGTCATTGGGTAATCTATAGGATTCATATTAGTGATACTTTCAAAAAATAATCCAGAATAAGTTAAAATATAGCCTCCAGGTAATGAAACATAACCAAAAGACTTGTTACCAAATGCTGTTGAAAGGAAAAAGCTAACTATTAACAATACTACAAAAAATAAACCATAACTTATTTCTTTTTTATATTTGACAAATAAATTATAATTCCTACTAGCATAAAAAAATGCAAAAATTATAACCCAAAAAATCAAATTAATATACAAATTACTCTTATAAAAATTTTTCATTTCTGGAGGATGAAACATTAAGTAGTCTTGTTTTATTACATCAGTTAAATTTAAAGGGTTAACTACATAAACAGGATTCGTAGAATCCATATACACAACAGGAAATCCGTAAGTTACTTCGCCAAGATTTGGGTCATTTACGCAAGCCCTTATTCCTGTTATTAACAAAGAGAATATCAAAAAATAACTAATCCATTTAATCCATACTCTTATCATAATCCTTCAATTTATAGGTATGTATAAAATCCTTTCTATCGTTGGGTGGGTGGCGGGGGGATTGGAAGGGGGCTGGATTGAATTCGAGTTCGTTAATGGATTTTTAGCTTTTGCAAGTCAAATCCACAAAAAACCTCAACTTTTAGTTAAAACATCTGGGTAAATTCTCGAAAATGGGGTTTCGTATGGTCTAATTGATTATTTTCATACATGAAAAAATCAAAGTTATAAATAAGGTGGCAAAAAAGTTCATCTAATAGTCATAAGACGTAGTTTTAAATATAAGTTCTCATAAAAATTCATAAAAAAGGTGAAAAAATGCTTGACAAGCTGGAAACAGAGCTCAAAATAAGAGGCTTTAGCAAGCGCACTGTAGATACTTACCTCTACCACAACAAGAGATTCCTTGGCTTTGTTAAAAAAGAGCCAATCAATGTTGATGAAAATGATGCTAAGCGTTACATTGCTTACTTAATGTCAAATCAAAAATTTAAGCCAAGCAGCGTAAATCTTGCTCTAAGCTCTCTCAAGTTCTTCTACAACGAGATCATTAAAAATTCAGCCTTTAATGCAGTCAAAGCGCCAAAATCTGAGAAAAAGCTTCCAACAGTTCTTACTAAAGATGAAATCAGAAAGCTTCTAAATGTTGTTGAAAATCCAAAACATAAGCTGCTTGTTGAATTTATGTATTCTTCTGGATTAAGGGTTAGCGAATGTGTAAGCTTGAAGATTGATGATCTTGATTTTAGCGAAAAAATGGGCAAAATAAAGCACGGCAAAGGCAACAAAGAAAGGTACATCATACTATCTGACAACCTTATACAGCATCTTAACGAGTACTTAAAAATTAAAAAAGACAACAGCCAATACATCTTCTCTGTAAAAAACAGGCCAATAACGACAAGGCAGGCTCAAAAAGTTGTAAAAGAAGCTGCAAAAAAAGCAGGAATCAAAAAGCGAGTTTTTTGTCATGCTTTGCGCAGCAGTTTTGCTACTCACTTGCTTGAGGCTGGAACTGACATTAGAGTTATACAAGAGCTTCTAGGCCATTCTGATTTATCAACAACTCAGATTTATACAAAAGTTTCAACACAACAACTGAAAAAGGTAAAGAGTCCATTTGATAGCTTATGAACGTTCTTTTTTGTATACTTGTGGTTCTGGTGTTATTCTATCAAAAATTTCAATGATCCAGTAATAAAGTGGAAAAAATACTATAATTGCAAGTAAAGTTTGAAGATTTAACTTTATTACATTGTAAACTATTGGTGTGAACATGAGTAAAACATAGGTAATCCATCTTATCCTTCCAATGTAGAACACTATTCTTTTTATTCTAATTCCAGCAACTATAACAAAAACTCCATAAACAAAAGCACCAAATGAAACTAAAAATTTCAAAAAAACTCCCAGTGTTAATTTTATGATACCATCAACTAGCAACCTATAAAGGTAACGTGCCCAATCTAGACTTGCGAGTATTGGGATGACACCATTGCTCACTGCATTGCCAAAAGTAGTGCCATGTTTCTCAACAAAAAATTCTGTAAAAAACCAGTTAATCCAGATTGGTACAATTATCCAAAACATTTCAGGCTCCTTAACCGGAGCTGTAAAAATCGAGAGCCAGTGCAAAAACAAATGCCAAATAGCTAATATTGTCGAAAGTAAAATGCTTAAAAAGCCTATTACTATCACCTCATATTCAATTTTTTATTAAGAAGTATAAAAATCTGTTGATTAAAACTTTTAATCAAAAATAAAAATGTGTTAGAAATCTTTAGATTTTTGACATTTAAAAGCCGAACTCTTCCAAACTTAACTGCAATATGTTTTCTTTTGCTTGTAATGTTTTGAACTCAGGATCAAGCCTTAAATAAGGCTTTGAATTAATATATCTCTTTATTATTGGAACTCCTTTTTCTATCAATGAGGTTATATAGTTGCCAGCTAATTGCTCTGAAATGCTAAGCCTTTTTGCAATGTCCTCGTATGTTAAGCTACCTTTCTCTTCTTCAAGTGTGTAGATAACCAAAAAAACTTCTTGTTCTCTTCTATTAAGCTTTTTCACATCAAATTTATTTCTTGTTGTGATAGGCATATTTAAATTAGCCTCAAGAAACATTTGAACATGGTCTATTCTTTCACTTAGCTTGTCTAGTTTGCTCTCAATCTCACAAATATACTCATAATTTGCACAAATTTCATTTGAATTTTCATTAATTGCTTGCAAATGTTCTTCGAACTCATGCTTTATCTTTTTAAATTCTGCATTAATGGCCCTGCTCAATAAACTAAGTTTGAGAGAACCTCCTCTAAGAAATATTTTGTCAAAAATATTCATCACCCCAAAAATTTTGCAAGAATAGCTTGTTTAAATAGCTTTCTATTGCTAAATTCGCTTAATCGCTTTTGCAAAATAGTGCTTCTCTTTGCCCTGCTTTACAACTCCAATGTCTTCTAATTCTTCAATCTCCTCTAGTAAGCGATAAAATGAGCTTTTAGAGCAAAAATTCTGCTCATCAACAACCATTTCCTTAAGCTGTAAAGCAGATATTCTTTCATATTTTCTGATGTAGGATAATATTACACTTTTAACATACTCTTTTGAATTTCTTGTAAGCCTTTTAATTATCTTTTCTCTTAAAGATATCTTTTTCTGTTCAAGCTTATCAAGTCTTTTTTCTATGCCAAAAATGTTAGTTTTTAGCTCTTCTGGCAATGGTTGCGGCGCATACTTTTGAGTTTGCACTTGTGTTATTGCTAATTCATCTACTTTTTTGCTCAAGTCGTTTATTTTTGTCATTATGCCTTCGAAGGAATAATATCCGTCAATAATGCGACGTATTTCTTCTCTTGTTTTAGGCATATATGAAAGCTCTAACTGAATCTGCTTTATTATCTGTTCCTGCTCTATGCTCTTTCTGTAAAAGTAATTAAGCCATTGAAAAATGTTGGTTGTATCTCTCTTTACGTTAGCAAACGATCTTTTTAATGTATCATTCATTTGCTTTAGTTTTGCTTCTGTGTCTTTATTTTTCTTCCAAAACATATCCAATGAATTTTAGTCTCAATTATATAAATCTTTTTATTTTTTGAGACCATTTTGAGACTATAGTAAGACTAATTTGGGAACAATTTAAGTCTTAAATTTTATAATATTTGAGACTAATTTGGGATATTACTGAGATTATTTGAGACTTAATTGGGAATGAAGATTTAATTAAATAAAATCGATAAAATTTGATTGATGTTAGAGGGGTGTGTTAATAAAACGTTAAAAGTGAAAATTCAAAAGGTTAATATAAAAATTTTAATGTATCAAATTTTAGTAAGTTAAATAAAAGTAATGTAATAACCTCTACAAATATTAGGAAGGCTAATATTTGTTTTCCATATTGAAAGTAATAATTATTTTCGAGACTGAAAATTTGGAAAATTTTTATGTATTGAAAATATTAACAGCGAAATTTTACTCGTGGAAAGTGAGAGTTGCAAATGAAGAAATCAATGACAAAATCAAGGCTTGCGATCCTTTTATCTGGCTTAGAAGGCTTTAAAGAGCCAAAAGTGAGGCAAGAACAGTATTTAATGGATAGTGAGATTGGAGCTTCTATTCTTTGGAACGCCTATTTGCTAAACGACATAGAAGGAAAAGTAATTGCTGACTTGGGGTGTGGTACAGGCATACTTGGGATAGGAGCTCTTCTATTAGGTGCTAAGTATGTTTTTTTTGTAGATTCTGACAAAAAGGCATTGGAAATAGCTGAAGATAATGTTTTAAAGGTGAAAAGTGAGAGTTACAGCCTATGTAAAGCAGAATTTATCTGTCAAGATATAGGAAAGGCAGATATAAAAGCAGATGTTGTAGTTCAAAATCCGCCTTTTGGTACTAAAGTGAGTCATGGTGACATCTTGTTCCTTGAAAATGCACTTAAAATAGCTCCTATAGCATATTCTTTCCACAAAAGTGAGACTAAGACATTTTTGGCACGTTTTTTGGCTCAAAAAAATGCTAAAATAACCCATATTTGGGATTTTAAATTTCCATTAAAAGCTAATCTTGCATTTCATCGACGACGAATTCATCGAATTAATGTAAGCTGTTTGAGGTTTGAAAGCAAACAATTTATCGACGATAAAATTGAAAAATAAGATTACAGCAAAAGATTTTTAAATAATGCTTATGTTCCTACAAAGAATGGAAATAAAAATTCTCGACGATAAAAAAAATAAGCTAATTATTGAAGTGAAGGGTGCTGATCATACTCTATGTAATATAATACAAAAAGAACTTTGGAATGACAAACATGTTAAAATTGCAACATATAGCATAAGGCATCCTCAGATTAGTGTGCCCAAAATGATTGTTGAAACTGATGGTGAGGAAAGTCCTAAAAATGCATTAATAAATGCTGTCCAGCGTTTGCAAAAAATTAATGCAAAGTTCAAAAAAGAGTTTGCTAAAGAAATAAGGTAAAGTTCGTCTAAAATAATGTTTTATATATGAAAATAATTTAAAAATATCCATAGAAAAGCTTTTAAATCATGGTGCCTAATTCTGTTATATGTTCTTTCGCATCAAAAAGATCAAAGGCAAAGAGTATGCTTACGTTGTAGAAAACGAGTGGAAAAGAAAAGGAAGCAGGCAAAAAGTAAAATCTTATATTGGCAGGGTTTATAGGTTTGAAATGAAGAATAATGTTGAATTTCTAGAGTTTTTAAAAATTACAAATCTTGAAGATTACATCAACAATAACGAAAAAAGCAAGATAATTAATGACTTAGTTGAATGGGAGCTTTTTAAATTTGGAATAAACAAGCAAGAGTTCTCAATAAATCTAAGCAATATGAAAATTCAAAAATCCTCCAGAAAAAAAGTTTCTGGGAAACTCAAAAATAAGAGATTTTTGAGTAATAACAAAAATGTTGCTTTGTTTCTAAATGACGGATTTATGTGTAATCTGACCTTAAAAAATTTACTTGATTTCAAGTCTGAAGGTGATGAAAGCTCTGATGGCTATCGTTTAGCAAGAGCTTTTGTTGAAACAGGCATAAAAGTGCCTCAAGAAGTTTTTGTAGGTTTATGTCAGAAACTTTTTAGTTTTTGAGCATCCTGAAAAATTTTTATTTTCGCGATGATCAGAAATGCTTTGTATTTCTGACATTTGGAAAGTTATATAAAACTAAGGATATGTTTTCTTAACATGGTGAAGTTTATTGGTTTAGTTTTACTTGTGAGTAGTTTGCTCTCGTTAATAGCAGGTGCATTTATTGATTTAAGGTATAGCACAAGCATCTCCACAACAGGGAATGTAATTTTAAACATTTTAACACAAACACCTATATCTATGAATCTTATTGATTACATTGCAGCTGCTGCTTTTTCATACTCAATTTTAAGCCTTATTATTGGACTTGTTTTTTTGTTTAGAGTTTAATTCAAAATATATTTAAACAACCAGAAATTTCGCTTTTTATGGCTTCTAAAGTTCCTAGGCACATAGGAATAATTCTTGATGGCAATAGACGCTATGCCAAAAAGATTGGTTTGCAGCCATGGAAAGGGCATGATTTTGGAGCCGAAAGGCTTCATCAGCTGCTGAACTGGTGCATAGAACTTGGAATAAAAGAAGTAACCCTTTACTCTTTCTCAACTGAAAATTTCAGAAGGACAAAAACAGAGCTTAATTTCCTGTTTAGCATATTTAAGCGAGAATTTAACAGCCTGAAGAATAGGGAGGATATTTTCAAAAACAAAATAAGAGTTAATGTTATTGGCAGGCTTTATATGTTTCCAAAAGACACAAGAAAAGCGATGCTGGAAATAATGGAAAAAACAAAAAAGCACAATAAATTCGTAGTCAATTTTGCAATGGCCTATGGCGGCAGACAGGAAATAACAGATGCCGTTAAGAAAATAGCAGAAAAGGTAAAAAATGTAAAAATAAAGTTAAGTGATATTAATGAGAGTTTGATAACTAGGCATCTTTATCTCGAAAGCGAGCCAGAATTAATCATAAGGCCTGGCGGCGAGATTAGAACATCAAATTTCTTAACTTGGCAAAGTGTTTATAGCGAATGGGTATTTATTAATAAATTATGGCCAGAATTTACTAGAAAGGATTTAATGAATTGTATTGAGGAGTTTAATAGGCGAGAAAGAAAATTTGGTATATAAAATAAAAAGATATAAAAATTAGATAAAAACTAAGACAAAAGTTCTTAAAAGGTGTTTTAATGGATCGGTACGAACAGTTTAATGAAAAAATAAGGTATGCGGCTGAAGAATTTAAGAATGTTAGTAAAAAAGAGGTAATAAGGGTTATTAGCCACTTAGATGCTGATGGCATTAGTGCTTGTTCAATTCTTATAAAGATGTTAAGTAATGATAATAGAAGATATTCGATTTCAATAGTGCAACAGCTTAATAGAGACGTTTTAAGCCAATTGGCAGCTGAGCCATATAATTGTTTTATTTTTACTGATATAGGTGCTGGAGTTATAAGTGACATAAAAGAACTTCTTGGCAACAAAAAGGTGTTTATACTTGACCACCATAGCTTTGAAAAGGTTGACGACTTTGGAAGTGTAGTACTAGTTAATCCTCATATTTGTGGCATTGATGGTGGCAAAGAAATAAGCGGTGCTGGTGTAGTTTTTAAGTTTGCATGCGCTATTGACAAAGCCATGGAGGAATTTGCACATATTGCAATTGTAGGTGCTATAGGTGACTTGCAGGAGCAAAATGGTTTCTCAAGATTAAATGATGATATCCTTAAAATAGCAATTGAGAAGAAGAAGATTAAGGTTATTAAAGGATTAAGAATTTTTGGTGCACAAACAAAGCCATTGCACAAAGTGCTTGAATATTGCACTGACCCTTACATTCCAGGTGTAAGTGGTAGCGAAAGCGGGGCTATACAGTTTCTTTATCAAATAGGTATTGAGCCAAAGAATACATCTGGCTGGAAAAAAATAATCCACTTAGATGAAGAAGAGATGAAAAAATTGGTTACTGGCATTATAATGAAAAGATTAAATGAAACTAATCCGGATGATGTGCTTGGAAACATTTATATTTTGCCTCATGAGGATGAGGAAAGTCCTACTAGAGATGCAAAAGAGTTTGCTACTTTGCTAAATGCCTGTGGCAGGCTTGGCAGAGCCTCTTTTGGTATTGGTGCTTGTTTAGGTGACAAAAAAATAAAGCAGCAAGCAATAAGAAGCTTGAGCGACTACAAAAAAGAAATTGTAAATGCTTTAAATTGGTATAATGAAAATAAGTTCAGTGATGATATTTTCTGGGGAAATGGTTTTGTGATTATAAATGCAAAAGACAATGTAATGTCAACAATGATTGGCACACTAGCTTCTATATTGTCTAAGTCAAATCTTATGACTAATAATACATTTATTTTATCAATGGCACAAACTCTTGATAGTCGTACAAAAGTTTCTTTAAGGACAACAAATAATTTACAAGGCACTATTGATTTAAAAAAAATAATTGAAGAAATAATAAGTGATATCAGCAATTCTGAATCTGGCGGTCATCAAAATGCAGCAGGAGCAGTAATTCCTACTGAAAAGGAAGTTGATTTCATAGAAACTGCAAAAGATATCTTAGCAAAGTATGCGATGGAAGAGAAGGTAAGTTAAGTAAAAATAATTGTTGAAAGGAAAAAATTAAAGAATTTGTTTTAGGGATATACCTCGGATGCAAAACTCTCCATGATATCTTCATAAGACAATCTATTGTAAGTATCTAAAAAATAACGATAACTTTTTGGATTTTTATCAACTTCTTTTTTTACATTTGAGTGTGATGCAGAAGAATAAGAAAATTCATAAAACTATTTTGAGTTTCTTCAACTAATTTATTTAATTGCTCAAGTTTAATAGGATATAGGATTAATCCTTCTATGTTTCCTTTGCTAGTATCGCCTTCTGTAAGCTTCCCTGTGATGATATCTATTCTTTGTTGCGATAACCTATGAAATTCGCTATAACTTATTTCTTGTCTCATGCTAACCAAAGTATTAATATTCTAGTAGTTACATTATTTTTAAACACTTATATTAATATCTTTGGTGGAATCCAAAAAACTAAATTTAGAATTATCACAACAATATCCTTATACCATCAATCTTGTCAGCTACTTCTGTTCCTGTCTTTGTTAATGTAAGAAGCTTTAATCTGCCTTGCTTTTCAAAATTAACTAAGCCTGCTTTCTGCATTTCTTGCAATATCTTTACAACATGTGAATAGGTGCAATCAACTTGTTTTGCTATAGATGAAGCGTAAACCTCGCCTTTTGCATTTTTTAGCTCTATAAGCATCATTGCTGGTTTTTCCCTGAAAAACACATTGAATATTTCTTTGTTTGAATTAGGCATCAATTCGCAACCCCCAAAAGTATCTCTTTCAGAATATATTTTGCATTATCTAGGTAGTATTTAAAGATTTCGTTTTTAAGTTTTGTATTTTTCTAAATTATTATGATTTACCTACTAAGGCTGTATTTAGGAGCTAGATTTGTTATAGAGCTAAGCTGTTTTTCTATTTCTGAATCATTTTCATTACCGTAAGAGATCAAGTATTTGTCGAGGTTGTGTATAACCCTGTTATCGAATTCTGTATTCAGTTGTCCATTAACATAAAACTTTAATTTTTTGTCATTTTCATTGCAATAACTTTTACCTTCAAAAATCATGCAATTATTGCTGAAATCTATTCCTACAGACTTAAGCATATGGCCAATTGTCAAGCCTGTTGCATGGGTATGTATAACATCCCCTATGCCTTCTTCAAAATGTATAAAGCTATTTGTAATTTGATATTTTCTCTGAGAAAAGTCAAGAGCTTGTCCATTAATGTAAACCTTTACATCAGCATGCAAATGTGTTGAGCCCAGAGTACCTATTCCGCTCAACAATTGAAGCTGATTAGTAGATTTTTGCAATTGATTTAATTGAGTGGTTAAAGCCCCTTTAGAAAGCCATTGCCATAAAAATAGTATTGTCAATACTAAAAATAAAATATAAAAAATCAAATCTTTTTTCCTCATGGAATTTATTCGTCTTCGCTTTCTTGAGCCTTAACAACTTGGTTGGTTGTCAAATCTTTATAAGTTCCTAATAAATTGACTCTTCTAAAAACATATGCGCCATCTTTTTCAGCAGTAAAAAATTGTTTTAGTGCCTTACTAGCAGGGTAAACATCAACTTCGCCAGATAAGATTGTTGCAGGTACTTGTGTTATGTTATATTTTGCAACTAGCTCTTTTCCCTTTACATCACTTATGTCAATAGTTTCTTCTTTATCCAAGCTTATTGCAAAGCTTTGTGGGCTTGAAATTATTTGTTTATGTAATTTAACATCATAGCATTCTGTACAACTATTGTCGGTTAAATAAATGATGTTCACAAGACCCATAAATTTACCTGTTGTTAAATTAATAAACGGTGGATAAACCAATCTTAAAACATAAGAACCATCAATTTCTTTGGTTCCTACTTGTGACCATGCACGCTGCATTACTTCATATGCTACTGCTTCTTTTGACAATAGCAAAGTTGGCACAAAATCTATGCCATACTTGTTTATCAGCTCTTTTCCCTCGTTGCTGTTTGTTGCAATATTTTTTTCCTCATAAATTTTAACCCCAGCAGCTTTGATTTGGTTTATTAAAGCTGTCATATTATTACATTTTGTGCAGTCCGTGTCCTTTAAAACATATAAAGTAACTCTTCCTTCTATTTTTCCGGTTGCTACATCTGTATAAGGCTGGCCAATATTTTTAATCAGTAAAGCCTTTTCTTTCTTTTCTAAGCCTTGACTATTTACCTTATCAATTTCTCCTATCACAACTACGCTTGGTATTTTTTCAATCTTGTATTTGCTTATTATTTCTTTACCGTCTTTAGAATTAAATTCTAGAGTTTTTTCATTAGTAACATTTACATTGCTACTTTTTATCTGCCTTATAACTGGAGTGACATCAAAACAATCATTGCATTTAGAATTTTTAATTGAAATAAGCTCAATTTTTCCTGGCCTCAATTTTTCCATTTCCTCTGCTGTGCTTTTTTTCAAGTCTTTGCTCAAATTAAATGTCAAAATAATGTTAATTATTACAATAAACCCAAGAAGAAAAGTTAATCCTACAAAAATGTTGTATAAATTTAATTTTTTTGAGGTAGTTTTTTTATGCTCTTCTTTATGATGACTATGCTCGTGACGCTTGTGTTCATCGTTTTTTTCTGTTTCCATTTATTACCTCACATAAAATTATAATTTGCATCCTGTTAATGCTGCTAATTTATCAAATGACTGCACATTCTCGTGCCATGCCCCATTTATAACCCAAGTAGGAGTTTTCTTAATTCCAGGCAGATCCTTGTATTCATGATAATTTATGTATTTGAAAGAATTTCCAAACATGGCTTTTTGCCCTTGCGTATATTTGCACCAGTCCATTGCACCATACATAACAGCACCTTTCTCTGCCAAGCATTTAGCAAAATTATCGTATCCACCTGGTTTATTGACAGAATAAACTGAAAAGACAATAGTGCCTACTAAAATAATACTTATAATAGATGCTATAATGTAATATTTTGACTTGCTTGATTTTTGTTGCGTTTGAAACTGCTTTTGTTGATCAAGTTTTTGCTCATGTTCTTGTTGAGCTTCTTGACTTTGTTGCCTTAGCTTCTCAAGTCTAAGTTTGCGCTTTTCTCTCTTTGTAAGCTCCATTTTTACAACACAGAATTTGATGGGTCAAGAGCTTCTATTGGAGTGTTTTCGTAATCTGAATTAGGTGCAACTCCACAACCGCCTCCAACATATTGCTGTTGCTGTGGCTGATTGTAGGTTGAATAACCATTTGTGTTAGATGTGCAGCCTATTAAGAAAGCACTAACTATTAACACTACCAACATTGCTAATTTTGCATTCATTTTTACCTCTCGCTAACAACCGCCTACCATTGATGGCAAATCTTGTATGCTTGAAGGAACACTAGCACCAGAACTTTGAGTTGATGCTGCTCCTACACTTACTTTGCCTGTGCTTATGCTTGACTTTAAGCTGCTTAACTGCAATGCTTGCACTGCTGTCAAAAGCACTAAAACGACAAGCACAATCACAATAAGTACATTTCTGTTCATTTTTACCTCCTCCTTGGTTTTATTTTGTATTTTATAAACATTTGCATTAATTTTTGATTTTAATTTTTATTGTCAATTTTCATTATTGAATTTAGTTATTGTTTTATTTAATGTGAAATTAATGTTTTATTGATGTTTTTTATCTTACCTATCGCATTAATTTTATTCTGCCATTAATTTTTTATTCAACAATATTAACAACCGCCTACCATTGATGGCAACTCATCTAATGGAGTTGCTTGCGCATGGGCTTGTTGTTGTGCATTAGGAGCTTGCTGCAAGAATTGTTGCTTAATACCAACTGAACCACCATGAGTTAGAATGGATGCTGGTTGCTGGCCTGTGTAAACAAGGTAATCTTGTATCATGCCTTTTGGATACCATAGGCCTTTCCATTTTGTCATTTCCCCCATTATTTGCTCGTCTGTGTATTGAGGATAATACTTTATGAAGAATTTTGCCATGCCCTGCCATGCATAGCTATGAGCACAACCGCATCTGTTAATTGTTGTTACACTGTTTGGACCACCACAACAATAATCACATGTAAAAACGCTTGTGATTCTTTTCCATTTTTGCTCTTCTTCTGGAGTTAGTTGGATTGCATTTGCAGTGCCAAAGCGCTTTGAGCCGAGCAAAGAAGCCCATACCTTCTGGCTTGTTAACGGATCATCAAAAGTTGCGCCCTTTATCTTTTCTGAGCCAGGGCCTTCTAAAACATAAGATGGTGTACCAGTTGGCACAACTGTTGCTATTGCATCTTGCTGTGCATTGCCTGTGCTTTTTGGAGCTGGAGTTTCACTTATAGTTTGCCATTCAACAAGCTTTGTTGTTCTTCCATCAGGGTTAATTTGTGGGCCTATAACAATGCCTGATTTGCCAGAGCTAAGCTTTAAAGGTGATGAAATTGTTTTTACAAAGCTGTTTACTGCTGATGGAGTTCCGCTTAGCAATGCATTTACTTGCGAAATCTGAAATTGGCTGAAAAATATTAACAATGCAACAACTGCTATAAGACTATAGCTTAGTTTTTCATTAAAGCTTAATGGCTTTTTATCTGCTTTATGCTCTGCAGTATGATGCTCTAAATGAGCTTCATGTTTCTGTGATTTTAAAAATATCCACACAACTAATGCAATAAGAACCAAAATTAGCAAGAAAGAAACTGCATTAAGGAAGGTATTTGATGATAACTTTGCATACTGGAATTGGTTAAATATAAGCACAGCACCAACTAATATAACTAAAAATAAAATAACATTTCCTAAAAAAGTATCTTCTTTTGCTTGTGTCATTTTTTATGATAACACCTCTTTCAACAATTTTTTTGCTTCTGTTGACAATGTTAGTTTCAAATCTTTTGTGCAGATGCATATACAACAGTCACATTCTGGGCAAACACAACCTGAACATCATTTTTGTATTTTTGCCATTTTATCTGAATTGTATATGGAAATAACACTTTTTATATATATTTTACTTGAAAAACTGTATTTTTATAGTGCTTTTTTGAGCTTAAAAAGGTTTAAAACGGTTTATTATCGTTTACAAAGACTTATTTTGGCTTTTTTATCATATTTGTTTTTCAATGAATTTACGCATTAACGAAAACTCAATAAAAACAAAATAATCAATCCAGCCCCCGTCCAATCCCCCCGCCACCCACC
>CAZRRL010000027.1:0-13566 GCA_964602555.1 uncultured Methanosarcinales archaeon
AGGTTCATAACAAGTGTTGTGTTTGTGCCATTGACTGGAGAGGCTCAGAAAAGAAATTAAATCACTGTTAGTTTATCTATGAGGACTAAAATTTAGTTTAACAACCAAAGGCAAAAATTCAGAATTAAATCTAACTCTTGGGTGGTAGGTTAGTCATTTTTTATTATTTTTTAAGATTGTCACTAAATTATTGAATTTGTGCGAAGCAGGGTAAATGTTCAAAGGACTAAAAAGCTTTGGGCTTACTTTTTCGTTATATTTTTATGGAGTCAAAACTAATTTACCAGCTTCTATTTTCCATTCTAATTTTTGTCCTTCTTTTAGATTTTCAGCTTCTATTATTGGTTGTGGCACTGTTACAACATTGCTTTTTCCTACTTTCCTTAATTTTACAGTAAGAAGATTTTTCTTTCTAGCTCTTTCTATTTCTAATGCTTTTTGTGCATCAGATGGATTTATGATTTCTTCATTGCACTTGCTGCATTTCCATCCTCTTACTTCTATACCTTTCCATTCCGTTCTTATCTTTTCCATCTTTCCGCCACATTCGCATTTTAGCTTTAAATTTTCAAATTCCATTTTTATCCCTCATTAGTTTCTTGAATTTTTTACTTAGAGTAAATTCTCCCGCATGAATTAATTTATAGTAATTTCCTAAATCAACCACTACAACATTTATTATTTTGTTTCCTCTTTGGACACCTCTTTCAATAATGTTTTTCGCTCTTTTTCTGACTTCAAAACCTTTTTCCAAGATTTCAGGAACTTCATACAAATTTACATCAATTTCGCTTAATTCATTTAAGGCAGTTTTAGTTGGAAGTATTGGTTTTCCTTTGTAAGTAAGGTCCATAAAAGTCACCAGTGAGATATATTAATAGTATACATCATAAAGATATATAAAACTTTCTGTTTTGATAGGTTAACTTTCAGAAGGACTTAAAGTTGGTGGCAATAGTTTTATTTGTAATTTTTATCTTTGATATTACAGTCACACCATCCTTAAAATTAAATTAAAAAAGTCAATACACAAATCCTAGATCCATCATTTGATGTATATGCTGAGAAATTTGCTGTTCTAACTCAGCCAATTTTTTCTTAATTCCTCTACCTTTTCCAACTAGATAAATTTCTTTTAAACCTTGCTCATATTCTTGGCGATGGCTTTCTAATATAATAGACTCAACTCCTCCATAATATTTATGCCATTCTTTTTTATACTCAGCATCAGACCAATCCAATTTAGAAGAATTTTTGCCCAATTGCTTTTTAATATGCTCAAGGATTGCTTCTAACTTATGACGCTCTTGAATTAATTCACCTAATTTGTCAAAGTATGTTTCCTTATCATCTCTTATCCCAAACCATCTCAAAAATTTCATTGTTCAATTCATTTTACATTATTAATATAAAGTTTTCGTTTTATTTTCAAATATTTATTTTCCTTGTATAAACCATTCTCAATTTTTCTGGAGCATCATCAACAAATCCATAAAATCCTTTGGAGTAATTTGAATCAAGTTGATCAGCTGTACCATCAGCAATGTATAAACCATCTTTAGTTTGAGCTTCAAGCCAAACATGTTGCCAAATACCAAAATTTCCATACATAATGTTACCCTTACCAAAATCTCGTAAATCTTGTACTGCTCCAACTTTGAATATGTCCAATAATCCATCAGCACTTATAGCACGCATAGCCGCTCTTATCCAACTATAACAATGCCTGATTTGAATAGCATCTGCTACTTCGGGATTTCTAGTTAAAGCTAACCAATAATCTTTTGATAGTCCTTTTTCCAGTGGTGGTGTTTCTACCATATAAGCCATTATAGTGTAATGACAGTATTTAAATCTTTTGATTTATTACCTTTCAGCAGTAGCGACAATTCTTGCCTAATCTAAAAAAGCCTACTCAAAAATTGTGTATAACATTTATTTATCAAAATTTTTTGATCATACTTAAAACTTTATCATGAATTTTTCCATTGGATAAAATAATATCGCTTTTTTTTGGCTGCCATTCATTTCCTTTAAAGTCAGTTACTTTTCCACCAGCTTCTTCTACAAGCAATACAGCTGCTGCTATATCCCAAGGCGATATATTTGGTGTTATATAAACTTCAGCTCTTCCACAAGCAACCCAAGCTCCTTCCAATGCAGCAGAACCAAGTTTGCGCAAATCTTTAATCAAAGGATGAAATATGTAATTTATCTTAGCTATTCTTGCATTTGTTTTGTCGCCGCCTTCGCAACAAACAAAGTAACTGTTGCTTAGCTCATTTGTCCCTGAAACATGAATCCTTTTGCCATTTAGAAAAGCTCCTTTACCTTTTTCTGCAACAAAAATCTCTTTTAAAATTGGTGCATTAATAACTCCTAAAACTAGTTCATTACCTTTCATTAGCGCTATTGATACAGCAAAAAATGGATTTCCCACTGCAAAATTGCTGCTTCCATCAAGAGAATCAATAATCCATGTGAAATCGCTTTTTTTATCTATAAATCCGCTTTCTTCAGTTAGTAAATTGTGATTTTGATATTTTTTTATTATCTCATTTACAATTATTTTATCGCTTCCCTTGTCATATTTTATAGTTATCTCTTTTGCAACGCCCCTCTTCGATAATAGCTTTGCATCTTTCTTGAAATTTTTAATAAGATAGAGCGACGCTTTTTTAGCTGTTGCAATTGCAAAATTTTTCATTTCAAAGTTTTCGATTGTTTATTAATCAAGAATTTAAATACAATAGGAGCGATGAATGTGCTAATTAGAGCTACTGTTATAATTGCGGTAAATACATCACTACTTATCAAATTGCTGTTAAGAGCTAATGTTGCTACCACAAGTTCTGTGTCGCCTTTAGGTATTACTCCCCATCCAACTATTAAACCTTCTGCTAAAGTGCCTTTGCTGAGCAAAACCCCAATGATTGTGCCTATCAAAGTTCCTAAGATATTAATAATAAGCAGAATAAATACTAAAAAAATGTTTGAAGAAATTGCATTAATGTTTGTTTTTAAACCGACGTTAACAAAAAATAAAGGTATCAAAAAGCCATAAGCTATGATATGAATTGAGTGAGATATTTCATTTCTCCTCCATGGTTTTCTTCCTTCTCCTGTGAGCAATGTTTGTCTTACAAGAACACCTGCTATTAAAGCGCCTATTAATGAGCCAATTCCAAAAAGCTCAGAGAGATAAGCCATCAAAAGAACTATAATTAAGGCCCCCATAAATAAAGTTGACCTAGATTTTTCTCTTTCAAACACTTTCATAACAAGTGGTATTAAAAAAATCCTAAAAATTATAACTATAACAACAAAAATTGAAATATCTAAAATCAACTTTTGAAAGCTTAATTTTCCAAGTACTGTTGAATGGAAAACTATTAGGAGTAAGCTAATAAGCATTAACTCAAATATATCATCTATTGTACCAGAAGCTATAATTATGTTCCCTATTCTAGATTTAACAAGTTTAAGTTCTTCAAGTATGTCTAAAGAAATTGCTTGGGAACTCACCGAAACTGATATACCTATTATTAAAGATGTAAAATTATCAAATCCAAATAAAAATTTGCCAACAAGGAAACCTGCTGTGAAAGGCAGCAAAGTATTGAATATTGCAATAGAAGAAGATTCTCTAAAATATTTCTTGAATTGTTTCGGATTTATCTCTAGTCCGATAAAGAAGAATAGTAAGATTATGCCCATATTTGTTATGAATGAAAAAGTTAATGACACATCATCTGTAAATAAAAACCCCTTTAACATAGGCACTCCTAAAATTATGCCAGCTAGAATCTGGCCAATAACTCTAGGGATATTAAAGAATTTAAAAATCTCTGAAAGGAAATATGCTAGAGTAAGAGCTACAGATATTGTGAATAGTGGATTAACCATTTGATTTCAATTAAATTATTGGTATATATACTTTTCTTTTATAATTTTATAATTATTAAATAAAAACTATGCTAATTAAATAAACTAAACCAGCCAATACAAATGCAAAGTTATAGCCAAAAAATAAAGCAATCATTACAGCCAATATAGGACTTAAGACAGACGCACTTCCATTAACAGCCCATGCCCATGGAATTAATTCTTTATCTGTCTTTCTAATAGCCAAAGGAAATGCAAACCCCATAAAAAATGATAGTGGGGCAATAAAAATAGACGCTAGAATTATTTTTAATATTAAATTTAAGGTTATAAAATTATTAATAAATAATCTCAATAAAAATATGTAAAGAATAACTAAAAAAGATAGAATTAAAATAATATTTTTTAATTTTTTAACATCAATTCTTTGTGAATATAAGCTACCTAAACTGGAAAATAGCAGCATAGAAAAAATAACTGTTGTGGTTGAAAAAATATTGTGGCCAAGAAATAAGATAAATTTATGAATTAGCACAATTTCAATAAACAAGAATCCTATACCAATAGCAAAGAAATAAAACAATGATTTTTTATTTGAAATTTTTTTAATTTTTTCTTTGAACAATAAGGGAATAAAAATAAACAATAGTGCTAAGGTTAATGCTTGAACAAAAACAAAAAACAATAGAAATCCTGGATCAAGGAAAGGATTCCATCTTTGACCAAGCAATCTTTTTAACTCAAAGAACTTTGTTAATTTAAAGAAATTAAAGTAATATGGATTATCATCATAAACTGGCGAAATATCAAATAAATAATTTTTGATAAAGTTTTTCTTATTTTTTATTAATTGTTGCAATGTGTTATAATGATAAGCTTCTTTAAATTTGGCATATTTATTTGGCTCAAAATAAAAGTCATTTGGTAAATATATAATATCAAATTTATTTTTGTCAGTAAATTCTTTAATCTTATTAACAATATTCTCATCTATTTTTTTTTTGCTTAATAATAGCGTCACTGTTGTTAATGAATTAAACATTACAATTTTTTTGCCTTCTCTATCGACTTCTAAAGCTAAAGAAAATAGTCTTGCTTCTTCTTTTGGAGGGTTAAAAAGCCATCTAGTAATTATAACAAATCCATTATCATTTAATGCATTGTAGTAATCTCTAAATGCATCAACAGTTAAAAGATAGTTTTCTGACAAACTTGTAATTCCAGAAGGCCCACTCAATACATTTCCTGCTAGAGAAATAACTATCACATCAAATTTTTTGCCCTTTTTTAGAAAACTTCTACCTTCTTCAAAATAAACATTAGCTTTGTTGTATATGTCCCAAGAAAAATCTTTGTATTCATTTTTTAATAAGCTAATAACTATAGGATTTGTTTCTAATGCAGTAACTGTTGCATTGTTTTTTAATGCTATTAAAACATCTAAACCTGTACCGGCATTGATAACTAATACTTTTGGCTTATGTTTTAAATTATACGGCAAGGACATTGGTAAAAAATCAAGAAAATCCAGATTCTCATATTTAGTTACAGAATTCATATTGGAACCATCAATTAAGACTCCAATTTGTTCTGGCAAATTGCCTTTGAAGGCTAAACTCAAGCCCGGTGCATATCTAGTAAAAGAACTATTAACAATGTCCACTCTTGAAAAGGAGTTCCATTTTGTGGATATTAACCTTGAATTAGGGACATTAAGTGCTTGATTTAATTCTTTGTAAGGAGAAATATTGATATCAAATTTTATAAAAAATAATAATAAGTTTAATACAATTAAAAATAAAACAACTTTGTTTAATTTTTTATTATAAATAAAAAATAATGCAGCTAAAAGTCCAATTAAAGAAATCAAAAAAATAATTTTTAGATTTAGAAATGCTAAGGATGGAATTGCTAAAATGGTTCCTAATGCAGAGCCTGATAAATTATAGAAATAAACTAATCCAGAATTTTTTTGGTTTTGCGAAAAAATGAACGCAACTATTATTCCAAAAAAGAAGAATGGCAATGATAAAAATAAATAATAATATACCAATACAAAAATATGTGTAAAGTTTGTAACTACTTTGTATGGATCTAATGATAAATTATTTGTTATAAAAAATCCCGTTATTGTTGATAAGGAGAATAATATCGATGATAAAAATAGTGGATTTCTAACTTTTTTAATAAGCAAAAATGTTCCAGAAGCTGCAATTCCAAACAAAGCAATGCTAATAACCATAAATGCGAAATGATAAAATTGGGCTATTGAGAAAAACCTAATTAATGAAATTTCTAGCATTAATGTGGCTAATGAAATTAAAAACAAGCCAATATAATCTTTATTTATTTTTAGCATTATTCAAATATCTTTTGACTTCCTCATCTCTTAGCTGAGGAAAATTCTCATAAAATTGACTGATTGAAAAGAATAAATTTGTTGAATGTAAGCAAATAAATTCATCAACTTCTTTTTTTATTTGATTTGCAAAATCTGAAGGTGCAACTGGGACTGCTAATATTATTTTTCTAGGATTTTGCAATTTAATATATTGCAATGCAGCCTTTGTTGTAAAGCCAGTTGCAATTCCATCGTCACTCAATATTATAATTTTGTCTTTTAGGCTTTTTAATTCATATTTGCCTTTATAAGCCCTATACCTTCTTTCTATTTCTTTGCCAATCTCCCTTTTTTGCTCATTTATATAGTCTTCAGAAACATTATAAATCCTCAAAGTCTCTTCATTAAGCATTACATTCTTGTCAGGCCCAACTGAGCCGATTGCAAATTCTTCATCGCCAGGCAAACCAATTTTTTTGGTTACAATAATGTCCAATTTTAAATTTAAATATTTGGCAATTTCATAACCAACCTCAACACCACCCCGAGGTATAGCCAAAATTATTGTGTCTTTGTTATTTTTGTATTTCTTTAATTGCTCAGCTAATTTAATTCCAGCTTCATGCCTATCCTTAAATTGCATTTTTATCTTCCTAAATACAATCTTTCAGCCAAAAATTTTGGCAAGCCAGCTTTTAAAATTTTATTTGCTGCTTTACCAATATCATAATCAACTCTTTTTAATTTAACATTTAAACCTTTTGTGTCAAAAAAGCAAAAAGCTGCTTTGCTATTTAAATCACGTGGTTGTCCAATTGAGCCTGGATTAATGATTATTTTACTATTGTTTTTTTTAATAAATTGAATATGTGAATGACCAACTGCTATTACATTTTTATTTGCCATGATAAAAAATTCTCTTAAATCAAATTCATTAACATCAGGAAAAACATATTCATAAAGATTATCTCTAGGCGAACCATGAGCTAAATACATATTTTCAAACTCTGAACAAGTAGGCAAACTTTTGAGGAATTCTTTATTTGTTTCTGTCAATTGCTTAGAAGTCCATAAAATTGCATTCCTAGCAATTGGATTAAACCAGTCTATATTTTGTAGATTTATTGCTTCATAATCATGATTGCCAAGAACAGATTTTATTTTGTTTTTTCTTATTAAGTCAATGCACTCATTTGGATTTGCTCCATATCCAACAATATCACCTAAACAGAATATTTTTTTTATTTTATATTTTTTCATTTCCTTTAAAACAGCTTCAAAAGCTTCTAAGTTAGAATGAATGTCTGAGATTAAGGCTATTTTGGTCATTTATTTAATATTAATTTTGTCATTTATATTTTTATTCTATATTATACAAAAAACAATAAATTTTTAATAAATTTATAATTGTCTATTTAAAATGCCAACAGATAAAGAAATTAAGAAGGAATTTAAAGAAAAAGCATCTAAAGAGCCTGATAAGTATTATGCTACTTCTGTACTTAAAGCAGAAGGATTTAGTAGAAAGCATTGTAAAAAATGTGGGACTTTCTTCTGGAGTGTTACAAATAGTGATGTTTGTGGCAATCCAGCTTGCTCAGGTGGCTTTAGATTTATTGGCAACACTCCAGCAAAAAAACGGCTTGATTACATTGGAGTTTGGAATGAGTTTGCAAGACTTTTCAAGAAATGGGGCTACACTCCAATAAAACGTTACCCAGTTGTCGCTAGATGGAGAGATGACACAGATTTTGTTCAAGCATCAATTTATGATTTTCAGCCTTATGTTGTCAGTGGCGAAGTTGAGCCGCCTGCTAACCCATTGGTAGTGCCGCAAATGTGTTTACGCTTTAATGATATTGATAATATTGGAATAACCGGTGCGCATTACTGTGCTTTTGTCATGATTGGGCAGCATGCTTTTATGAAACCAAAAGACTGGAACCAAGCAAGGTTTTTTACTGACATTCACAATTGGCTAAAACAAGGACTTGAATTAAAAAATGAAGAAATTACTTTCCATGAAGATGCATGGGCAGGCGGCGGTAACTTTGGGCCTTGTATGGAATATTTCTCAAGAGGCTTAGAGCTAGGCAACCAAGTTTATATGATGTTTGAGCAAACACCTAGCGGCTATAAAGAGCTTAATTTAAAGGTGCTTGATATGGGAATGGGCCATGAAAGAAATGCTTGGTTTACACAAGGCAAATCTACAAGCTATGAAACTACATTTCCAACTGTTGTCAAAAAATTACATGAAATAACCGGAATAAGAGTCAATGAAGAGATGATGCAAAAATTTTTGCCTTATTCCTCTTACTTAAATGTAGATGAAGTAGAAGATATTGATGAAGTGTGGAATGATGTTGCTAAAAAAATTAAATTTGATGTAAAAGAATTGAAAGAGAAAATACTTGAGTTAGCAGCTCTTTACTCAGTTGCAGAGCATAGCAGAGCATTGCTTGTTGCTCTAAGCGATGGCGCTTTGCCAAGCAATGTAGGGGGTGGCTATAATTTAAGAGTTATTTTGAGAAGAGCGCTTTCTTTTATCGACAAATACAAATGGGGAATCTATCTTCCTGATGTTTGCAAATGGCACGCTGATTACTTAAGACCTTTGTTTCCAGAGTTAAGCGAAAATCTCGATGAAGTCTCAAAAATTTTAGAAGTAGAAAAAAACAAGTATGAAGCAACAAAACAAAAAACACATTCAATGATTTCTAAGTTGATTAAGGAAGAAATAAACGATAAAAAATTGCTTGTTCTGTACGATAGTCATGGAATCACTCCAGAAGTTGTGAGAGAAGAGGCATTCAAGCTTGACAAAAAAATAATTGTGCCAGAAAACTTCTATGCAAGAGTTGCCGAGCTTCATGCACAGCAAGAGCAAGAGCACGCCACAAAAAAGGAAGAAAAATTAAACTTAGATGGCATACCAGAAACAAAAGCAATGTATTACAATGATTATACAAAAAATAAATTTAAATCTAAAATTGTAAAAGTTATTGATAATAAAGTAATACTAGACGAAACTTATTTTTATCCAACAAGCGGTGGTCAATTGCACGATATCGGTGCAATAAATGGAGAACAAGTAGTTGATGTTTTTAAGCAAGGCAATATAATAGTGCATGTTTTGAAAGAGCAAACCAAATTAAAAGCAGGGCAAGAAGTAAATTGTGAAATAAATTTGCAAAGAAGATTGCAGTTAGCAAAGCATCATACTTCAACCCACATAATAAATGCTGCTGCTAGAAAAGTTCTCGGCAATCATATAAACCAAGCTGGAGCTAAGAAAGATATTGCTTATGCTACCATAGATTTAACTCATTATCAAAGCATTACGGATGAAGAATTGCAACAAATTGAAAAAGAAGCAAATAAATTAGTTAAAGAGTCTATAAATGTGAAAAGTAGCTTCGTGCCAAGAACAGAAGCTGAGCAAACATATGGAATGAGCATATATCAAGGCGGAGCAGTGCCTGGCAAATTGCTTAGAATTATCAACATTGAAGGAGTTGATGTCGAAGCATGTGGTGGCACTCATCTGAGAAATACAGCTGAAGCAGGCGAAATCAAAATTTTGAAAGCGACAAAGATAAGTGATGGTATTGTAAGGCTTTACTTTACAGCTGGAGAAGCTGCAAAAAAAGAAAGCAAAAAAGAAAAAGAAATTTTGGAAGAAGCTGCAAGATTATTAAAAGTTGAAATTGATGAGTTGCCTGCACGAGTTGATGAATTGTTTGAAAAGTGGAAATTAGCAAGAAAAATAATAGAGAAAAATAAAACAATTGATATAAAAAGTTTAGAATTATCAAAAAAAGAAAAATTCAATGGCAGCAATATTCTAGATGAAATTTCTAAAGTTCTAAAAACACAACCAGAGCATATTGTTAAAACTATTAAAAGGTTTTTGAATGAGTTGGAAGAGATGAAAAAGAAAATGAAATAAAAATTATTAATAAAATCCAATAAACTGACATCCTTCTTGTCTCTTTACCATATCTATAACCTCTTGTGTATTCGTCTGGTTTACTCCTTCAAAATTTTTTGCTGTAACGCCTGGAATGTAATATGTGCTAATGGCACCGGTTCCGTTTGGAACTCCTATATATACTCCAGTAACGTTCAATAAGTTTCTTCGTTCTTCAACAATAGCTGTTATCCCACCTTTTTTTGCAATTTCTGTAGCCAATCTTACTAATTGTCCATCCAATATATGTTTCTGTCCATTTGAAGTGTTTTCCATTTTTATTCCTCCATCATGTTTTGTTTGTTAGTATATTCTAGAATTTAAAAAAATAAAACAATGCAAGACCCATCAAGAATATACTAACTCTGTGGGTCTTATAATAGCAGCAGAAGCAATAGATTTAAAGCTAACAAAAGCAATGCAGAATTTTTATTTAATTTTATGTTAGCCATTTTAATTTATTAATTGAAAACAGACGTTATATATAAATGTTTTGACAATCAAAGATTTTCAAAGCAAGAAAAATTGCGGCAGTTGTGAGCGAGTTCGCTTTAGAACGAAGCTCACTCGCATGCCACTCAATTTTCGATGTTTTTGTTTTACTCAATACTTAATAATCAAGTTTGTGAGCTCGTCACCTTTTGCATTGTTTAATGCATACAATCTTATCATTGAAACTTTCTTAATTGTAGGCTTAATAGCCCCACGATGATAGTCGTCGCTTACGTACTCAGCAGCAATCGAACCCTTAAAATTAGAATCCATCAGATCTCGAAACAATTTTTGTTCCTCAAAAGTTCCAAGGCCAAAGCAAGCGCCGCTTATAAATACTTTCAAACCACTATTAATTTGCTCATTAATTCTGCTGATGAAACTGTTAATCATTTTAGGGTCTGGCTCGTAATCACAGCTCATTACAGGGACTTTTGAATAGTAATTTAAAGCAGGCGTGTCGTCCCCATATAATATTACTATTGAATCTTGAGGACTGGTATTGGAATTCACCATGGTGGCTAAATCTTTAAAAGCAGAAAACTCGTGCCTTAATTTTATGACAGGATATATATTTACAAAAAACAATATAGTAAACAAAATAAGAATTAGAGCGCTCAAATAAGAATCCTTTTTCTTGATATAGCCCAAAGTATAAGATAAAGCTATTACCAAAGGAACAAGAGGCAAAGAAAAAAATCTATCAGATACTGTTTTGCTTGAAGCATAAAAAACAAATAAAGGGATAAGGAGCAATGATATAAAATAAAACAATTTTCTATCGTTTTTAAATAAAAGTGCTAGGCCAATTATTGATAATAAAGATCCTATTATAGTAAGTGATAATGATATTACTTCCACTGAATATTTAAAATTCAATAAATAATGGGTATCACCAGAAGAAACAAGATTGAAGTTACTTTTTGCCTCATTTAAAAAAGTGCTAAACCCAAGCAAAAAGTACAATAAGATAAAAATCGCAAATGGTGTCGCGAGAAAGTAAAGCGCCTTTAATTTATTTAATTTAGCATCAGATTCTTTCTGCACTTTATCAAAATTGTAAATCAGAAAAGACATACCAAAGAATATCAAGACCGAAGGAAACCTGATGAATATCAATAAAGATAAAAATAATCCTGACAAACAAATGTAAAAATAATTTAATTTCTTTAACCCAATTATCAATAAAAAAATTGATAACAGAGATATAAACACATCTAGTGTGTGCTCTTTTGCAAAAGTGGAAACTGAAAGAAAAAGAGGCGTTACAGAATACAAAATGCCAGATGAAAAGCTGACAAATTTGTCATTTGTCAAACCCTTAACTAAAAAATATAAAATTGCAATGGACAAGGTTCCAAACAAAGCAGATGAAAAATTAACTGTAAATTCAGCAGATTCATGCCCTAAAAATGCCTTAAATAAATAAAAGAAAAGTGTATTGACTAAAACAACTCCTTGGCGACCACCAGCAATTTCATAAATATGCCCATCTTCCAAAGTTTTCTCAACAGCTACAGTAAGCTGGAATGAGTCATGATGGTATAAGCCTGCATTCAAAAATGCAAATCTGATTACAGCGGAAAAAACCAACAAAAACATAACAATAAAGTAATCTGACTTAATAAAATTTATTTTGTTCTTAACCTCCTTGATTAAATGCTCTGATAACTTGAACAGGTAGGAGCAGATAATGTAATCCAATGCAAAAAATGCTGGAATTGAAAATAAAGTTAATATCACAATAATAATAGATTTATTAGCTAAAAAACTTTGAAGAGCCCAATATAAATATACTATTAAAGAAATTTTTTTATTTGATGTAAACTCAAAAAACGGAACTTTTGTGGCTTTTATCAGAAAAAAGAAAATATAGTTAAGAAGTAAAAACAGAAAAATTTGATTCTTGTTCTTAATAAAAATATTTTTAATCTTAGGGAAATAGTTCATTTTATAAATTAATTATTGACAAGAGACAATTTAGTTTGTTGTTTTATATTTTTAAATAATATACTTTCATTCAACAAATAATCGACATTGTAGTTAAATTTTCTTTTTATCAATTTTCTTGCATACTCCAGCATTAATTCTTTTGAGGAAAACTCTATTGTTTTATTACTTACAGTTTTTCGAGCTGCTTCCCGTGTGACAAAAACACCTAACGGCATCGTATACTCATCTGTTATAAATCTCAAAGCCAAAACAGAAGCTTGCCTTTTCATTTCATTTAATTTTTCCAAAATAGCAAGTCTTACCGTGTAATAACCACCAGCTGTATCATCAGCATAATTTTTTCTTCCATAATAATCCTCAAAATCTGTTCCATATCTTAATGATTTACTAAAATTCCAATTTGATGGCACATAAGTTTCAAATAATTCATAACTCCAAATTTCAGGAAACATTAAAATTAGATAATAATTTCCAATATAGTTTCCAAAAAAAGAATAATAGGAATTTATTTCGCTATAGTCTTTAATTTTATTAATTAAATTTTTTCCAATTATATTATCGGTAGCAGTTATAGACCATCTAGTCGGTGTAAGTTTCCTGTTAACTTTCAATCCCAAAGTTCCAACACTTAACAACTTGCTTAAAAAATTCTCGTCAAACTTGTTTTCATAAAGGTAATTTACCGCGTCATAAGCCTTTAAATCAATATCTTCAAAAACCTTGTAAACTTTTGTATGTATTTTTGGATTTTCAGTTATTGTTGCTTTTTTCAATTTGGCATTAGGACCGGTAGGAGCCATATGTGAATCGAGATTTAATCTGAACTTGGGTTTTTCTTTCAATTGGATTTCGATATCAATTGGTTTTGAAGACATTGCAATATCTTGAGAAATTTCTAGTAACTTTATTCTCTTTTTTATGT
>CAZRRL010000028.1:0-13502 GCA_964602555.1 uncultured Methanosarcinales archaeon
GAGTTTCCTAAAATTTTTGAGCCATATGTTTTTAGGCTTACCGTAGCCGACCTTTCTAAAGGAAAGGGAAAAACATAATGAGCGAAAAAATTACCCATTTAATCATCTCTCAAGAATTAGACCTTTAAATATTTCACGTGGAGATGTCCAGTGCTTTTTTGTCCAGTGGTACGGAATTACAACTACTATCTCTTTTTTCATAAACTTTCAATTTCCCTTTTGAGCTCTTCAACACTTACAGATGCTGTTCCAATTTTACCAACTTTTATTCCAGCAGCAATGTTTGCTAGAGTAGCCGCTTCTTTTAGGTTAGCGCCTGATGCAATTGCAAGAGCTAAAGTTGCAACAACTGTGTCACCTGCTCCTATAATACTAAAAACTTCCTTGGCTTTTGCAGGAATATGAGTTATATTACTATTTTTCTCAAACAAGGACATTCCTTTTTCTCCTCTTGTTATCAAGACATTGGTGTTGAGTTCTTTTAATAATTTTGAACCCATTTTTGCAATTGCGTCATCACTTCCATCCTCAATTTTCGTCATCTGGCTAGCTTCTGCACTATTTGGAGTTATTAAAGTGACATTTGAATAAAAGTCAATATGCTCTGGTTTAGGGTCAACAATCAAAGTTTTGCTGTGCATTTTTGCTAATTCTTTTAGTTTTTGGCTAATTTCTTTGGTAATAACCCCCTTTGCATAGTCTGAAATAACAACAACATCAATGTCTTTGATAATTTTTTCTAAGAACAAAATCATTAATTGCTCGATATTTTTATGGACATGCTCTTTTTTTTCATAGTCTATTCTTAGCAATTGTTGGTTTCTGCCCATAACCCTCACTTTTTGGGTTGTTGGCTTATCCTTGTCAATAAAAATACCATTTGTGTTTATACCTAGATTCTTAAGTTCATGTAAAAGTATTTTTCTTGCTTCATCATCGCCACCAATCCCTGCCATAAATACCTTTCCATTTAAAGCAGCAGCATTGCTTGCAACATTAGAAGCACCACCTGAAGCATAGGTTTCTTTAACAACATTAACTACTTGTACAGGAGCTTCAGGGCTTATCCTTGTTACATCACCCCAGATGTATTTGTCAAGCATTATGTCTCCTATAACAAGGATTTTTTTATTTTTGAAATTGTCCAAGATTTTTAATAAACGCTGTTTCATTTTTTGTTTTCGTATTTTATCTTATTATCTTTTATTGTTTTTTTGAATGCGAAATTGATTTTTTGTTTAATGTTATTTTATTACTGCCTCATTATTTTGCATTTTCATACAATATTTAAAAATTATCAAAAATTAAAAAATGCCACTTATTATTTTTCTATGCAATGTTGGAATTGTCTTTTCATGTTTTTCAATTATGATAAATCCTTTGCCTCCAAGTGATGTTGGTCTTTTGACAACATTTTCTCTTGGCCTGTAATGGTCTATCATGTCAAGGTTTGCAGTAGTTATTTTCTCAACTTTGTGACCTAAATTTCTTGCAATTGTCAATGCCTTCAAAAAAACTTCTGGCAAAATTACAGCACAACCAATGTTTAATATTACTCCTCCTTCCAATTTACTAACACTCTCAACAAAAATTTTAAAGTCTTTATAGCTAGCTTTGCCGATTGCAGCGCCATCACAGCTTGGATGCTGATGAATTATGTCTGTGCCAATTGCAACATGTACTGTTGCAGGAATTTTTAATTTATATGCGTTGTATAGTATGCTGTATTCCTTGTTTGGAAGCCCTAAGTCATTAATTTTCTTTCCAATAGCATAGCCCATGCCATAATTATTTTTTGCACCTTCCTTAATTGCTTCATTTAAAATTGAGCCTGTTTCTTCTATCATTCCAAATGTCCCATCTTCTATAGTTTTTTCAACATATTCTGATGTTTCTCCAATCAATGCCAGCTCAAAATCATGTATTGGACCTGCTCCATTCATTGCAATATGTTTAATTACACCTTTTTTCATCATATCAATTATAAGAAGACTCATTCCAACTTTTATAACATGAGCACCGGTCATTAAAATTATTTGTTTTTTATTTTTATATGCAGAAACTATCTTTTCAATTAATTTGTCAAACTCTTTAGAATTATAAAGAACTTTAGAATTCTCAGGTTTAATTAAATTGCTTAATTTTACTTTATTTTTTCTCTGTTCTATTGATATTGTTTTTATTTTGCTAAAGTCTAGCATTTTATTTTTAATATTATTTACCAAATAATTCCTTGTCAACAAGTTCACATATTATATGCAAAATCATAAGATGAGCTTCTTGGATTCGAGGAGTGTTATCAGAAGGAACTATTATCTCAACATCGGAGGTGTTTTTTAGTTTGCCGCCATCTTTTCCGAGAAGCCCTATAACATGAATACCATGATGTTTTGCATATTCAATAGCTTTAATAAGATTAATGGAATTGCCACTTGTTGATAATGCAATAAACACATCTCCTTGATTTGCTAAAGCTTCAAGCTGTCTTTCGAAAACAGTATTGTAGCTGTAATCATTTGACCAAGCTGTTAAAATTGAAGTATCTGTTGTCAATGCAATACAAGGTAATCCTTTTCTTTCAATTTTATACCTACCAACAAACTCAGCAGCTATATGAGAAGCCTGAGAACAACTGCCGCCATTGCCTGCAATTAATATTTTTTTGTTGTTTTTTAGTACATTAATTATGAGCTCAGTTGCTTTTTCTATTTCTGCTAATAATTTTCCAGCAACTAACGTTTCTGTTTCTGCACTTTCCAAAATCATGGATTTTATTTCATTTTCCATACTATACACCTAGTATGAAATATTCATACTTTATAACTTATATATAAATCTTTTGTTTTATATTTTTAGATATATATTTAAGAATACAAAAATATAAATAGTAATACTTTTTACTACTTTATCATACTATGGCTAAGTCCAAAATAGCTATATCAATTGACAACTCATTGTTGAAACTTGTTGATTCTAAAATAGATAAATCTGTGATTAGAAGCAGGTCACAGGCAATAGAGTATTTTCTGAAAAAAGGTTTGCAAGAACAATCAGTTAGCATTGCTGTATTATTGCTAAAAGGTGAGCATCAATTTGTTGCATTAAAGGACATAAGAGGCACATCCTTAATAAAACAGCAAATCAATTTTTTCTCGAAATATGGAATAAAAACAGTATATATTGTTACACAGCACACTAAAAGCATAAATCAATTATTAAGTGAAGTTTCAAATTCTAAGATAAGTGTTGAAGTTATCGAAAAACAAGCAAAAGGAAATGCAGACGCATTGCGAGCAATAAAAGAAAAGGTTGAGCACAGCTTTGTTGTTATGTCAGGTGATACTTACAACAATTTTGATTTGTTGAAGATGGTAAAAAAGCATATCGAATCAGAAAAACTAGCTACAATGGGTTTAATGACAAGAGAAAAAACAAGCAGTTACGGAACAGCAATCCTTGACGGAGATTTAATTATTGATTTCCAGGAAAAGCCAAAGCATTACTCAACTAACATAGTCAATGCCGGAATTTATATTTTCAAGCCAGAAGTATTCGAGTTATTTGATGATGTTACCTCATTAGAAAAGGATTTATTTCCAAAACTTGCGAGAATAAAGCAATTGATTGGATTTTTTACTTATGGAGAATATGTGCATTTTGTTGTGTGAATTAAGTAATATTTTTATTAAATTTTTTAATTTTTAATGATTTGATTTTTGTAAAATTTTTAATATTTCATAAGTTATTTTAGCATTAAAAATTGAATAAAACAAATAAAATTAATCAATCAGTTTCTCAACTTCTTTTAAAGCATCATCAACGCTGATGTTTTTCATGCACTTTTGATAGTCGTTGCTATTTTTTGGGTACAAGCAGTCTGGAACTTGACCTTTATGGACATTAATGCAAGGGCTAAATTCGCAATTGTAACCTTTATAAACGGCAATGTTATCTTTTCCATAAGGCCCAAACCTTAATGGCAAATTAGGGCCAAATAAGCCAATTGTTTTTACATCTTGTGCTGCTGCAATGTGCATTGGCCCGGCGTCATTACCAATAAATAGTTTTGATTTGCTAATTAAATAAAAAAGCTGGTTTAATGTTAATTTTCCCGATGCATTAATTGTTTTTTTGTTTTCCATTCTGTTCTTTATATTCTCAATTAATTCATTTTCATTCAAAACCCCAACAAAGATCATTTTTGTATTGTACTTAGCTACTATTTCATCGCAAAGTTCAGCATATCTGTCATAAGGCCACATCCTTGATTTTGCAGATTCTGCTGCTCCTGGTGCAACGCAAACTAGAAAATCGTTTTTCTTAACACCATTATCTTTTAAAAATTTATCAACAAAATTTTTATCTTTCTTAGAGAAATTCAATTTAGGCAATTTGTCAGCATTGTAGTTAAAGCCAAGGACTCTAACTAAATCCAAAAATGTTTGCAAAGCATGTTGCTTATCATTATACCTTATCTTGTCTGTATATAGCTTTGCCCTTAAGTTATGAGAATAACCAACAATTCTTTTTCCAACAAAAAAAGCTATTATCGCTGAAATATTTAAGTATTCTTCCATATCAATCACTAAGTCATATTTTTTTACATTTTTTAGAATGAAATTAAGAGTAGAAAAAGGATTTAGCTTTAATGTGATAACTTCGTCTAAGTTATTGTTCTTGAAAAAAACATCTTTATTCCTTGATGTTGCTAAAACATTAATTTCAGCTTTTGCAAAATTTTTTCTCAATGCTTCAATTGCTGGCAAAGTCAAAATAGTTTCGCCTATACCCCAAAGCTGAACTACAAGTATTTTGTTAATTTGATAATTTTTATATTTTTTATTAAACACAGAAAGAAAGCTGCACAGTAGACTACCTATGTATTTATCAATAACTTTTATTACAATTACCATAATTATAGAAGTAAACTTATACGATATTTAAATATTGCCAACCACAAAAATACAATTGGTGTGGCATGCGAGAGCTCGCTCTCACTCGCTCAGCTATCTTGTGGTTGGCAAGATAGCCGATAACAAACAAATCATAATACCTAATATATAGTAAAGGACACAAATTACTTAAAAATCATTGATTTTTAAGTTCCCAAAAATCTATAAGATTTTTTAGGATTTAGACATAAATATGTCCTTTACTCAAAGAAAACCTTACGGTTTTCGAGTGCTCGGAAATTGTAACAATTTATTATACATTTTTGCAATTTCCGACATAGAGCAAATCAAAGATTTGCGAATGTTCGAAAATTCTATGCAGAATTTTCGACATATTACGAACGGACAAGTATTGTATAATTATTTTTGTCCGTGAGTATACTTTGTTAGTCGGCTATATTTACAAAAGAATTTTTATTTTCCTTTGTTTTTCTTGAATGCAATGTCCCTCACAATGGTCTCTAACTTTCTTTGAATTTTTCTAATAGTTGTGTACATGTAAAATATTGCAAGTATCAAAAATAAAAATCCGCTTATAATTAACACATCTAAAGCTCTAAAAAATCCACCAATTTTTACTATTGGGTTCAATACAGAAGGAAATAATGTTATGACAATAAATGTAACCCATATCAATAACCAATAAGTGAACTCATTTACATTAAATTCCTTTCTCTTATAATTCAAAAAAGAGTAATAAATCATAAACAACCCAAATAAAAAGCCTGCAATTTGAATTCCTAGTACCATTTTTCACCTGTTATTGAAAAGCTTCCACCAAAACATATTCAAAACAATTTTTACTCCATCAATTATTGTTGTGCCTTTATATTTGTCAGAGTAGATTGTTTGGATTGGAATTTGCACATATTTTAATTTTTGCTTTCCTGCGCGAGCTATCATCTCTGACTCCATTGAATAATCGCTAGCATTCCACCTAATTTTTTTGTAAGCTTCTTTTGTTAAAGCACGAAAGCCGCATTGAGTGTCATTAAGGCTAATGCTATACAAAATACTTGCAACATTCGATATAAACCAATTCCCAAAACGAAGCACCAATGGCATTTTGCTACTTGCTTTTCTATAGCTAAATACAATATCATACTTCTTTAACTTTTCAATAAATCTTGGTACGTCATCAGGATTATGCTGAGCATCAGCATCCAAAGTTATTATGAGCTTTGCACCATTTTTAATTGCAAAATCGCAGCCTGTTTTCAAAGTAGCACCTTTGCCGAGATTTACTATGTGCCTTAGAACAATAGCGTTTGCTTTCTTTGCAACCTCTTTTGTATTGTCCTTACTACCATCGTCAACAACTACAACATTGCTTACATATTTTTTTGTTTTTTTGACTATCTTATCAATATTTTCTTCTTCATTATAAGCTGGTATAACAGCCCAGATATTGTTTGTTTTCATTTAAGAAGAATTTGTAGTATTAACTTCTGGTGTTAAATTTATGCTCTCTACCATATTTTCTTCTTTTATAGGTTTTTTCAAATAGTCAACATAAGTGTCAACTATAGTCAAATTTTTGCCTTCCCAGTCAACTTTGTAAGTGTAAATATCTGTGCCTGTTAATCCTCGCTGATGGTTGAATAAATTAAAATATCTTAAGCCATGACCTTGCATGTAAAACATTCTTGTAAACATGCCTCCTGTAAGCTCGCTGCTTGACAAAACAGCTCCAAGCTCATTTTCATTTTTTGGAACTATTGTTAAGCCAACATCGATAGTAGTACCACTGAATTCCTTTTTGAACAAGCCATCTTCTGTTGGGAATGCAGCTAGCTTAGGCCTTACAACTCCTTGCTGGCTTATTGCAAATATGTCATAGTTGCTTAAGTTTATCTGGAAGCCATTGTTGCATACGTAAATTCCATCATCATTTTTGTTGCAGCTAATTGTACCACCGTAGCCAGGCCAAGGAGCAATCCATGTGTTTGCTTCAGAGTCACTTGTTATCGATTGGATTTCAAAGTAAATGTTTTCAGCCCTTTCTTTTGTATAGTTAAATTTGTTTATCATAAATTCAACTGCTTTTTCTTGTGACATCTTCCTAGCGTTTAACCATATGTCGGCTCGCTCAAAATTCCAACTACCAAAATGTGACCATACACCACTTTTGCCAATCATGTCCTCGGATGCTATGAAATAAGCTTCTGGTGGCTGACAATGTGTAAGTGAAAGTATTTTCTCAATTTGCTTTTCATCAAATTTAAACTCTTTTAACTTTCTTTCTGCTTCTTTTTTGTCAAGTAAAATGATTTTTTTTAATATCATTAATGACAAATGAGTATTGTTTTTTATTTTGTATAATTCACTATACGCACTATTGCTTCCGCAGTCAAGCATCCTTAAAATGCCAACAGCTTCCTGCTCGTTGCTAGTCATCAATAACCTTCCAACCCAGTGTGCGGCAGGATGCGTTTGAGTTGTACCATCAAAAGTTACTGGTCTGTCGGCAATTGCTTTAAAATGATGTCCAAAATCCCACCATGAAGTTATGATAGCATTTTCACTAGAGTTTTGTTTTATGGCAATCAAAGCATTGTACCACGCATCATTAACTATAGGCAGATCAGATCCAGAAGCACTGATAGCACCTCTTATAGGATTTACATATACTAAAAGTAACAATATGATGAGGATACCACTTCCTATCACCTTTTGTATTTTAAGCTCTTTTGTGAGCCATCTTGATAAATAAACATAAGTTTTTCCTAAAGCAACTCCAAATGCAACGCTAAATGCAGGTGCTAAAAGCAATGTAAATCTAATACCCTTTATGCTTGCAAAAATGGTTGAGACTATCCAAAGCGATAAAAGTATTGCAAGCTTAAAGTCATATGAAGGATCTTTCTTATAGATGGAAATGCCAATCCTTAAAAATATAGGTAGCGTTATCCACACTGATAATGTGATTACTTGCAATGACTGGTATAAAGCTGGTTGGTTACCGAGCTTTACAAATAAAATAAGATAAAAAAGCGAAGTTCCAATTATGTAAACTAAGTCAAATTTTCTCATTCCTTCATTTCTTGATATCGATAAAATCAAGCCTAATAAGCTTATATAAAACAGGAATGGGCCGCCCATTGAATTTACTATGCTATTGACAGAACCTTCATTTAGCTCTGCTACAGTTGTCAATACATTTGGCCACAAAGAAGTTGAAATTACAGGTGCTTTAATGGAAGGAAAGCTTAAAGGTCCAAGAAAGCTGCCTACGAAAGTAGCCCACCCAGAGATTAAAGTAACAGATATTGCTGTAGAAACAAAATAAATAATACCAATAATTATAATGTTTCTTATAGTTTTATCAAAAAAAATGGATTTAACATTTCTACGCTCTTGATTAACTTTTACTAAAAACAAATATACAAACTCTATTGCAAGGGTTACAAGCAAGAAATCAAACACATACCACCACCCAGACCATGCAAAGGTGTAAAGCCCAGTAAAAAATCCAGCAAGCAAAATCAAAGCTACAGTTTTTAACATATTTTTAGCTTCTAATGTTGTTACAAATAACCAAGTAATTAGCAAAGGAAAGAATACAACCCACGCGTCACTATCTGCGTGTCCAAACAAAGTTCTGCCTAGGAAAGCTGTGTTAACAGCCATCATTAGCCCAGCAAAAAAGCCACCTGTGTTGCCACCAATCTTTCTTGCAATTAAGAACACAAGCAAAACTACTAATGCTGAAACAAATATAGGGTAGTAAAACATTGAGCGCATCAAAGTCAAACTAGGTGCAAACAAATGTAATATCTTGTAGAAGTAAGCTAAGAAATAAGAATGGAACATATCAGGAACAACAAATCTTCCTATAGGAGCAAGCTGATGATTGTCTAGTGGTTTGTCATCCTTTAAAACATCGCCTGGATGCCCATGCTCAACAATATTTTTTGCATACCTAAACCAGTAATATGGGTCAATGTCAGGCATGTAGTTTTTTCCATTTTCATCCAAGAAGAATGATTTGAAGTAGTCTGATGTAGCTTTAATCTGCTGATCAAGGCCCTGCTTGTTTTGGCTGATGAACTTTTGCAGTTCTGTATCAACTAATGCATTTTTATTTGCATCTGGCAAATTTGGATATTGCTGGTTTATAGAAGCTCTTATTTGTGATTTTATGTTGTTTATTGCACTATTTGTTGCCCAATCATCAGTTATTGGCAAAAAACCAGCCTGCATCCTTACATAAATAGAAAGAATTATTGGGATAAGTGCAATAAAAACAATGCCATATTTCTTGAAGAAATCAACAATTTTTGTCCAGTTTATTTGTAAATCTTCATCACTCCCAACAGCTTCTTTTTCGCTTGATTTGAAAAATTTCTTGATTTTGCTTAAATCAAAAGAAAACTCGTCTTCGCTATCTTTTTCTTCTTTTATATGTTCTGTCTTAGCTTTTTCTGTTTCGTCACTTTTAAAAATTTTTTTTATTTTACTAAAGTCTATAGTTATTTCTTCTTCACTTTTTTCTTCTTTTGTTTCTTTAATCTCTTCTATCTTTTTCTCTTCTTTCTTAGCGCTTTTGAAGAAATTTTTTATCTTGCTGAAGTCTATCGAGAATTCCTCATCGGAATTTTCGGAGATGTCAAAAATCTTAGATTTTTGATCACCTCGCAAATCTCCGATTTGCTTAGTGTCAGAAATCTTTGATTTCTTAGCGTCTATAGATATTTCTTCGTCTTCTTTTGAATCCATAAGTTAAACCACCTTCCACAAGATAAAGGAGCTTATTTTAAAAAGCTTTTGTTAAGCAAAAAGCATTTTTGTGAAGTACAAAAATCTTGGCTCTTTAAGCAGAAGATTAGTAACAAGGGGTATTGGTGTGTCTCTATCATATTTTTTTAATATTTTTTTCACTTTTTCTTGATTCATCAGGCTAAGCAATTTATCGTAATCGTTATCAGAGAATTTGTTTAGCATACTTCTAATTTTCAAATGCAAAAGAAGCTCTCTGCCAGATTGTTTTTTAAATTCCTTGTTGTAATTTTTGTTGTTAACAATGCAGTCACACAAAGTTTGGGCTGCTTTAAGTGATGGAATAATGCCACCACCAGTTGTTGCTTTAACTTGCGATGCAGCATCCCCAATTAAGTAAACATTATCTTTTTGAATTATCTTTTTCGGATTATGCAAAGGTATCAATCCAGATTCCCAGCACAAAACCTCTTTGCTGCCAGTTCTATTCTTTAAAAATTTGTAAAAGTGTTCTTGCGCATTTTCAAAACAACCAATGCCAAGCCTTGCTATACTTTCTGACTCTGGAACAACCCATCCAAAAAAATTTGGGAAATCACTGCCAAAATATGTTTCAAAAGCATCTGTGTCAATACTTAGCTTTACCTTAGCCTGCATGCCAACATAATTTTTTTGGTTTGAGTTAAGACCAGCAGCTTTTGCAACAGCAGAATAAGGGCCATCTGCTCCAACAATTATATCTATTTTGATTTCTTTTTTTTTGTTGTTTTTCTTGTCTTTTACAATTATAGATTTTTTTCCATCAAAGCCGACGATTTGGTGGTTTAGCAAAATTTCAGCTCCTGCTTGCTGAGCCATATCAGCAACAAACTGGTCAAATTTGTCGCGCCAAAGTACAATTTCGTCAACATTAACTTCTATTCTATTATTTTTGCTAATAACAATAACCTTGTCAAGCTTTTTTGCTGTTACCTCATTTTTCAGCTTGAAAAACTTTTCAATAGAATGTGTGACAATGCCAGTGCATTGAACTGGTGAGCCTACAGCACTGTGCTCTTCTAGGATTTTTACTTCTTTGCCTTGCTTTGCGAGCAGATAAGCAAGGTAGCTTCCAGCAGGACCAGCCCCAACTATGGTTATCATGACTTTCGGTAAGTTCAATACGTTTAAATATATTAGTGAATACATACTCTATTAAGCGTAAAATTGTATCTACTATTTAATAGTTAAAAGCGAAAGGTTTAAATAGTAGTTCATAAATATAGTAAAATTGTACCTACTGTTTAATAATAAAAAAGATAGCTTATGATAGCAAGTTTTGGGATCAAATGAACAAAAAAATCTTCACTTTAACAGCAATTTTTTTGCTTTTTGGCGTTTTGTTTAGTAGCTTTACTCATGCAACCTCGTCTAGTTTTAGTACGTTTGATGTTTCTATTGATAGAGTAAGGGTTAATGGAAAGGTTGTTGCAGAGTCACGAACTAATGTTATCTCTGATGCTGATGTTTTTTCTGTGCTAGTAGACCTTACAGCAGTTGCAGCTTTAGAAAATGCTCATGTAGAAGCCATATTAAGAGGCAGGCAAACTGGCTCTGTTGTGTCGGATTCTGTTACTGAGGTTAATATTGCTAAAGACCAAAGCACAACAATTGCATTGACATTGTTTTTGATTGAAGACCTTAAGAGGGAAGATAGCTTTGACCTTACGATAAGAGTAGAGGATGCAAGAGGTAGGTCAGAGCAAATGAGCTTTGGGATAAGAACAGGAGATACTATTACAAGAGGTGCTCTAGATGTTTCACTAGATAGGGTTAGAGTTAATGGTATGGTTGTTTCATCTTCAAGAACTAATTTTATTGAGGAAAGCGACGCATTTGATGTATTAGTTGAGTTCACAACTCTTGAGGATTTGGACGATGCACATATAGAGGCTATTGTAAGGGATTTAAGGAGTGGCACTGTTGTTTCTGATGCTACAGATAATTTTGACTTAGAAGATAGCTTAAGCTCTTCAAAGTTGTTAAGATTGGAATTAATTGATGATCTTAAAGACAGCAACTCATTTGAGCTAACTGTGAAGATTATTGATGTAGAAGGTCAGTCATTGCAAAAAACATATGGGCTTAGAATGGAAGATGGTTTGTTGTTTGATGGTGTTGAAAGAGACTTAGATGTTTCAATAGATCGTGTAAAGGTTAATGACAAAGTTGTAGCGCAATCAAGAACAAACTTTATTGACGAAAGCAATGATTTTGACGTTTTGGTTGAGTTTACAGCTCTTGAGGATTTAGACGACGCTCATGTTGAAGCAATCTTAAAAGATTTGCAAAGCGGATTTGTTGTTACCGATGCTACTGCTAATTTTGATTTAGAATCAGATTTAAGCTCTTCAAAGTTGTTAAGGCTAGAGTTGCTAGATCAACTTAAGCAAAGCACTTCTTTTGAGTTGACTGTTAAAATTGTTGATTCAGAAGGCAACTCAGTCCAGCAGTTGTATGGGTTAAGGATGCAAGATGGAGAAGCTTTTGGAGGTGTGCTAGACATATCAATTGACAGCGTTGAGGTTGAGAATGATGTTATTGTAGAAAATGAAAACAATTTTTTGATTATAGGAAAAGGCAAAAATGATCTTGATGTTGAGATAAGGCTTACGTCATTGGAAACTATAGAAGATGCTCACATAGATGCTATATTGTCTTTTGAAAATGGCGATGTAGTTGCAGATGCAACAGCAACTTTTAACATTAATGAAGATGAGAGTATTTTAAAGAAGCTGGAGTTGCCTTTAATAGGTGAATTTGAGCAGAACAGCTTCAGGCTTAAGATAAAGCTCGTAGATGCAGAAGGAAATATAGAAGAGAGAGTTTATGGACTAAAGATAAGCAAGCAGGAATTTCCATTTGTTATAAGCAGCATTTCATTAAACCCAGAAAGTAATTTGCAAGCAGGCAAAAATCTTGTTGCAAGGTTAAGGTTGAAAAACAGCGGGGTTGTGCCACTTGAAGGCGTAAATGCAAAAGTCAGCATTCCAGAGCTTGGTGTTTCCGCCACAAAATTTGTTGACCAAATAAGGAATAGTGGCAGATTTTCCGAAATAAGGGAAGATTTTGTGCTTAAGATTTTAGATAGTGTACCAACAGGAACTTATACTGTTAGGTCAGAAGTTGCTTCTCAGTTAGGCGGCAATGTAGAGGTTAAGGAAGTGCCAATATTCATTGTAGGTAAAAATGAGCAAACTAAGCTAGTATTAAATGACAAGCTTGTGATTAATGTACCAATTTTAGAGCAGAGCCTATTTAATGACGGCAGCGAAGTTATATATCCAACTACATTTACAAACGAAGGTCCTGATGCAAGAACATATGTTCTATTGCTAGATGGCTCAAACTGGGCAAATTTAAGATTAAGCGAGCCAAATGCGTTTGTTTTAGAGCCGAAAAAATCTCAAACAATTAATGTATATGCGTCAACAAAGACCGATGCAAAAGGCGAACATACATTTTTAGTTACTGTAAAAAGCAAAGACGCTGTTCTGAAGCAGATTGAATTTAAAGGAGATGTTATTGTTGCAAAAGGCTTGGGTACTAAGTTAAAGGACTTATTGAAGATAATTTTAATAGGCACAGTTTTATTGATAATTGCAATGGGTTTATTTTTCGGAATTAAAAGGCTTATGCAAGGCAAAGATTTCAGTGAAGAAATACCCGATGAAGAATTAGGAGAAGCTTATTATTAACTATAGAGAACTTTGAATAATTCCTTATTTTGACATTTTCATTCAAAGTTCTCTTAGAGAATTTTGACTATTTTATAATTTTTCAAAATTCTCT
>CAZRRL010000029.1:0-12897 GCA_964602555.1 uncultured Methanosarcinales archaeon
CTAACAGCAGGCAAGGAATATGTTGCAATAATGCATCTGCACAAAAACAGTGATGAAGATACTTTAAGAGAAACGATAAAAAAACATTTCATCGGAAAAATTCAGCAAATACCTCCATTAAAAAGTTCTGTTAAAAGGCAGTTAAGAACAAGAACTGTTTATTATTTGAATATTTTAGAAATTGACGACAAAGATGTTTTATTTAAAGTTGGAACAGAAGCTGGAACTTATATCAGAAAATTAATTCATGATATTGGCAAAAAGCTGGGTTGTGGCGCTCATATGGCAAAACTAAGAAGAATAAAAGCAGGACCATTTGATGAATCAACTTTATTTACATTGCAAGAGCTTATAGACGCTTATTATTTTTGGAGAGAGGAAAATAATGAAAAATTTATAAGAAAAGTTATTCAACCAGTTGAAAGTGGAGTTAAGCATTTGCCAAAAGTCTGGGTTTTTGATACAACAATTGAAAGCATTTGTCATGGTGTTGATTTAAAAGTTCCTGGCATAAGCAAAATAAATGACAGCATAAATAAAGATGATATTGTGGCTATTATGACATTAAAAGAAGAGCTAATTGCTTTGGGCATTGCTAAAATGGACTCAAAGGAGATGTTAGGTGAAAAAGGAATTGCTGTACAAACAGAAAAGGTGTTTATGTTGCCTGGAGTTTATAAGATTGAATCTAAATAAAAATACGTTTCTATCCTGTCACTTCAACCAATCGTTAACTTTAAATATTTCTTTGTAACATCAAATTACAAGATGAAAACAATGCTTGAATGTCCTTTATGTGGAGCTAAACTAGAGGAACAAGAAGATTATTGTCCTGAGTGTGGTGAAACATTAACAAAGAAAAAATAGGTAAAAGAATAAGCTCTAAATATAACCACTAATTCTATTTTGAAGGATATCAAATGGCAGGAGATATTGCAAAAAAGAGTTTGAAATATTCAATCTATGATGGTGCAGCTTTCGCTGTTATGGACGGTTTGACAGCTTCATTTTTGACGCCGTTTGCAATCGCATTGAACGCTTCTGTTAGCTTAATTGCAGCTTTGACATATGTACCTCAATTACTAGGCTCTTTTGTGCAGCTTTTTGCAGCAAAGCTTGTCGAGGTAGTCAAAGACAGAAGAAAGATTATTGTTGTTGGCTCGTTATTGCATGCGTTTTTTTGGATTCCTTTATTGCTAATTCCTTACTTAACTCCTAAACAAAAATACTTGTTGATTGTTTATATTTCATTGCAAACTGCTATTTTGCAGCTGTTAAACCCAATAGGCAACTCTTTACTAGGCGATATAGTTCCAATATACGAACGTGGAAGATTTTTTGGGCTTAGAAACAGAGTTGTAGGTGCAACATCATTTATTGCAGCTTTAGTAGCAGGCTTTATATTGAACTATTTCTCACCAAAGCCGTTTCTTGGATTTGCAATATTGTTTAGTGTAGCATTTGTAGCCAGAGCAATTTCGGCAATATTCAAAGCAATGATGCATAACCCTGAGCCAGATTTAGCTCATGCAGAGAAATTCTCAATTATTGATTTTGTAAAGAGGATGGAAAAAACGAATTATGGGCATTTTGTAATTTATATCACCTTATTTAAATTTGCCACCTATCTTGCAGCGCCATTTTTTGCAGTCTTTATGTTAAGAGAACTAAAATTTACATATTTGCAGTTTACAATTATAATTGTATCTGAATTATTAGCAAGCTTTATAGCGATGGGTTTATGGGGTAAAATAATAGATGAAAAAGGCACAAAGTTTGTGCTTTATATAAGCGGCATACTTACTCCACTAATACCATTTTTATGGTTATTCTCAAACAACTTTTATTTTTTAATCCTAGTTGAAGTATTTTCTGGCTTGTCATGGGCGGGGTTTAATCTAAGCACATCAAACTTTATTTTTGATGCTGTAAAGCCAGAAAATAGAGTAAGATGTATTGCTTATTACAAATTTTTTGAGGGCTTTGCAATTGTCATTGGCTCTGCTTTAGGTGGCTTTTTAATAGATGTTCTGCCAAAATGGGTATTTGTTTCTAGTATATTATTTGTATTTTTAATTTCGGGTATTTTGAGATTAATTATATCAGTAGTATTATTACCTACTTTGAAAGAAGCAAGGCTAATCGAGCTTGATATAGGACATTCTTTCTTTAAGAGGTTCCTAACAATAAGGCCAAGTGAAGGGCTAATCTTTGAGGTTATTGGCAAATACAATAAGCTAAAGGAGAAGCTAAAACAAACGCAGCAAGTATTTAAGAGCCAGAAAAAACAACCAATTGACAAAAAAGAAGGTGAATCTTACAAAAAAAAGCTTCTTAAGTTCATGGATAAAGATATTTCGCCTAGAAAAGAAGAGCATGACATTACAGATATGCATGAGATCGAGCATATAACTGAGGAAATAGAAAAAGGCAAGATTAAGAAGTAAAATAAGCATTTAAAGTTGACATTCTAGATTAATCTGAAAAATACGTTAAAAAGCAAAAATCCGAGACCTATGAACTAAAGAGTGATTTAGGTAACCTTCATATAACAGTAGTGCTCTAAAGCAAAGCAATATAGCGCTACAGAAGTGGCATTGCACTTAACAAAACCAAAAAATATTTATAACTTGAATATAAGGAATTCTTGAAACAAAATGCCTGTGACTTTATTATATAAATGCAAAAGGTGCAAAAGAGAATTTAATTTTAACAACATAAAGTATGATAAAGATGGTACTTTAATATGCGTAGAGTGCTTAGAAAAGAAGAAAAAGCTTGAGAAGAAAGAAGTTGCATTAGAGAAACTTGTGGAACATAAAACTATTAATTTGATTTGTATGAACTGCAGGTTTAAATTCTCTGTAAGAAAGGGTTCGCCAAAAGCATTGAAGTGCCCATATTGCAGCAAAACAAAGCTGATGATTGTGAAGAAGTATAAGGATGAAAATGATTTGATAAAGGATTCTATGGACACAAGGTTTGATTATTGACTACTACTTTCTAAGGGTATGGATTCATTTTGAAATAATATTTTTATCTTTCTATATAGAAAAAAATTAACTTTTTATTTAAATTTAGAAGGTATACCAGTATACAAAATAGTAATATTTATATACTAGTTCATATATTAAAATCCTCCCAGTTTTTGAATTGTGGCAAATGCTAGTTAAAAAAGTCTAAAAATGAGGTGAATAGAATGGGAATGGATTTTGTGATTGAAAGCGCACTAAAACAAGGAGTTGCGCAAACAGATGATTTATTAGTAGGCCATGCTAACATAAAGGTTATTGGCTGTGGTGGAGCTGGCAGCAATATGGTAAGCTGGCTTTACAGGAAAGGAATAAGAGGTGCTGAAATTATTGCATGCAATACGGATAAGCAGCATTTGGAAATTACAGAATCTGACAAGCGATTCTTGATTGGAAGAGAATTAACAAGAGGCCTTGGTTGTGGTGGTTTTCCTGACAAAGGAAGCAAGGCTGCACAAGAAAATATTCAAGAAATAAAAGAAGTACTAAAAGGTGCTGACATGGTTTTTGTTTGCGCAGGCATGGGCGGCGGCACTGGAACTGGTGCAGCTCCAGTTGTGGCGCAAGTCGCAAAAGACAGCGGCGCAATTGTTATCGGAACTGTGACAATGCCATTTAAAATTGAAAGAGCAAGAATTGACAAAGCAGAATTTGGATTGCAACAGCTAAGACAAACTAGCGATACAGTTATTGTGATTGACAACAACAGGCTTGTAAATATTGCAGGCAACTTACCAGTTCAGCAAGCTTTTGCAGTTGCAAATGAACTTGTATCAACTATGATAAGAGGCATTGTAGAAACTATAGCTGTGCCATCGTTGGTTAACCTTGATTATGCTGATGTCAAAGCAATAATGCAAGATGGTGGTGTTGCAGCAATTGGTGTAGGCGTTTCAGACACAACTAACAGAGTAGAGGAAGCAGTTAAAGGTGCATTAAGCAACCCACTACTAGAAATAAGCTACAAGGGTGCAACAGGCGCTTTAATCCATGTTGAAGGTGGCCCTGATATGACACTTGACGAGGTAAACAGAATTGGTGAGCTAGTTACAGAAAGCTTAGACCCAGACGCTAACGTAATTTGGGGCGCAAGAGTTTCAGAGAGTATGAAGGGCAAGCTAGCAGTTATGACAATTATTACAGGTGTTAATTCACCGTGGATATTGGGTAAAACAGATAGGAAATCAAGAGTGATTGAAGCTAAGCGATTCAGCGACGAGCTTGGAATAGATTACTTTACAGAATAGATTTTTTATTTTTATAAATTATTTTGTTAAAAGGGTGATAATAATGTCAGTCGACGAAGACAAAATTGTAAAAAAAATGGTAGCTGAAATAGCAGATGCCAATGAAAAATTTATCAACCATCCTCAGGATATAGAAAATTTCAAAAGAATAGTGCCAGTATTGCTTGAAAAAGGCATTGATAATGTCAATCTTTCTATGTTTGATGAAAGCACAAAATCAAAATTGCTGAATGCTTTAGGTGAGGAATACATCAGAAGAGGTAACATGAATGATTCTGTAAAGGCTTTTATTCTTGCAGGCAACAGGCAGCGATTAGTTGAAGTAGGCGAGCATTACGAGGAAGTTGGATTATTTGGCAACGCAATAGACACCTACAGATTAGCTGATGCTAATGACCAATTGCTCACAGTTGGAAAAAAATGTCTTGAAAATGGACATTTCTCAGATGCAATCAAGGCTTTTAGGCTGTGCAATGACATTGAAAATCTAGCAAAAGTAGGTGATGAATGCTTCCAAAAAGACAAATGGGACTATGCAATTGAAATATTCAGCGCAATAAATAACACACATAAACTTGTTGAGATTGGTGATAAATGCTTGCACGAAAGGCAAATTGGTTATGCTGCTAAAGCCTACGAACTCGCAAATGACAAAGAAAAGCTTAGCTCTTTAGGCGATGTTTGCTTAAGAGAAGGATTATTGGCAACTGCTTTAAAAGCTTATTCCCAAGCTGGCAATGACATGATGGTGCAGTTCATAAGAGAAAACTTTGGCAACAAGCTAACAACTTTTTAGATTTTTAATTTTGGAATATTGAATATTAGATGATAGAATATTGACAAAGATAATTCGAAGCGGATTAAAAAATTATAGTCAGCCACAGAAATTATTAGGTTTAGCTGTGGCTTCCTAATAGCCGACAACAAGCTATACATAACACCTAGTTACTTTGTTGGTCGGCTATATTGCAAATATTAACATTTAATTAATCAAAATGGATCAACAACTTGATATTTTTACCCAGAAAAGATTTGAGTTAATGATAGATATGGCTACAAAAAAGCTGCAGCAGGAAATAGCAGCGTTAAAAGACCAAATTACTTCTCTGAACAGTGAAATTGGTTCACTTAAAAGCCAAGTCACAAGGTTGCAATTTCAGCCACAAGCCAAAGAGGTTCAAACTAAGCTACAAAACCAGCAAGGAAAAATTCAACAAAAGAAAGAAGTTGAAATAATTGATTGTAGACCAGTGGAAGAGAGAAAAGAAGAATTCAAAAGCGGAGCTGCTAAGAATTCCGAGCCTCTAAAACCTAGATATGGTGATTATCAACCAGAAGATGTGAGCATAGATAAATTCTTTTACTTTGGAAGGAAATAGTTTTACATTTATTAGCCTTGATTATAATCATAAATAAAGATGATATACAAAAAGGAGGTGAATAAATGAAGAAGCTTATTGTTATAACAAGCGTTCTAGTTATTTTGCTGATAACAGCGGCAATAGCATTGCATGGTCTAAATAACTTGACAATAGTGGGACAACCACAAAGTTGGTCAATATTCTTGAGATGTACTGCAGGCGGCACAAAGATGTACTCGTATCAACTATTAGATCCAAACAATGGATTAAGGCAACAAGCCAATGTGCTGTCAACGAAAACATTTTGGAATACAATGGTTAAGTTTACACCCGATATGAATGGCACATGGGTTATAAAAGGGGAATCAAAGAAAAAAGTCTCTGGAAAATGGGTTACATGCAGCAAAGCAAGCAATAATGGTTACATAAGTTTTTGTGGCGATGCTGTTGTACAAGGAGTAGAAGAATGTGATGACGGAAATATTGCAGATGGCGATGGTTGCAATGCAGTGTGTCATTTTGAGGTATGTGGAAACGGTTACACAGATGTTGGTGAACAATGCGATGATGGAAATACTAACAATAATGACAAATGTAAGAATGACTGCACTAATAATATATGTGGTGATGGAATACTAAATTATCCATATGAAACTTGTGATGATGGCAACATCGCAAATGGAGACGGTTGTAGCTCTATCTGTGTATGCGAATCACCATGCCCTTAAGCAACTAATGTAGTGGAACATGAAAATGTCAAAATTTTTTATTTTTTTATTTTTCAATTAAGTGATTATTCTGTTGTAAATGCAATTTTTTCTGCTACTAGCCTCCAGTACACTATGTCAATGTATACTTTCTGAGGTTCATCACTGTAAGCACGTAAGATAATTTGTTTTATTTCTTTATATATAGGATACATATCATTTGTATGTTTCTTTTTAACACGTTTGCCCTTAACAAATTTTTCCAATTGTTTCACTAAAATTGGAAAGTATAACCCTTTTTGATTTTTGCCGAATTCAATAGTCTCTTGAATATTTCCAATCCTTACTTCATAATTATCAAGTGTGAGCATTCCAAGCTCTCGAGTAGTCATTGAATCTTCTCCTTTAAGAAATCTCAATAACCTTTCCTCTAATTGCTCGTCCATAATAGCAATGTTTATAAACAAATTATATAAAAGTATCTGCAATGAAACTAACTTTTGCAGCAGAAGACACAATTATAGGAATAATTTGTGGCTTATTGCTTATTGGATTTACTGGAAGATTTTTTTCTTTAAAGCTGAGTAATACTATGTATATTGTGGCATTTATTATTTATATATTTTTTATTTTGTTGGACATTGTCAATGAGATAAGAGATTTGACAACACATTTTGGCTTTATTGTTTTTTCTTTAGTGCACAGTTTAATCGATTTGCTCATAGCACTAGCTTTTGTATCATACTTTGGCAAATGGAACATTCCTTATATTACTACAACAATTGTGCCATATTTAAATGAAATAACCATTTTTTGGATTGGCGTGTTTTTAGTTATTGCCAATGCAATTTGGCTTTTGTTGTATCCATTCTTGGATTAATTATAGATGTCTTTTCTATGTCCTAAAATTAAGATTGCAATATTTTTATTAGTGAAGTCTTATCCAATATAACTCTATAATCACCGACTACTTTTTGTTTTTTAATCCACCATAAACAATTGATTGTCTTTGCTTACATCAAAAAGACCCAGCTTTGCGCCTATGTCAAGAAAAGCATGAGCGTAAACAACTGCACCATAAGCATTAACTAAGTCGCCTTTCTTTTCAAAATATTTTGCATCATCAAAATAGCGCTGTGCCAAATCAAGAAGCTCTGATGCCTTTTTTGTATCGCTATTCTCTGCAATTTTTACTTTCTTTAATGCTTGTGATGTAAGCTCAAAATATTTTTTTAATTTTTGTTCGATTAATTGCATTTTAAAAAAAGAATTACAAATGCTTCCTTAATTCTTTGCCTTTTTCAATGCCAATGTCAAGCATTTTGTCTATGTCTTCTACTGTTAGTGGAAAATCACCACCTTTTTGCAAAGCGCATAGCATGCCGTCTTCAGTTGATGAAACCGTTAGTCTTGAATCAATTGCTTTTTCTTCCTCTGTGTCTGGGTCAACAATGAATTTATCTCCTATCTTTATTACAGTGACTGCTATTGGTATCTTTTCCAAGGGCAGTTTTTTATCAGTCTTTTGCTTATAATCTATTTTTTCGCCGTCAAAGCTAGGGTATACTGTGCTTTTTAAAGCTGCCAAAGCAGCAAGAGAAGATGCATCAAATAAATTGCCTGCATCATTCAAGGGGCAAATGTCAATAATCAACATCCAAATCTTTTTGCCCGGTTCGATGCACAACTTCTTGAAATCAATGGTTTTGCTTTCCCTTACGCCCCTATCAACGACTCTTGCGAGCTCTATTGCTTGTATTCCAGGCGGTCCAAGCTCAAATTCTGGGTTTGACAAAGGCAATAGCTCAGCGCCAACAATTATAGTGCCTTCATTCGGTGTATCAGGATATGGTTCGCCTACTTCCATTTTTACGCCTACAATTACCTCTGTTTCACCAATCTTAACTCTTGCAGAGCCTTCTGCTGTTTTCACAATGTCATACTCTACTTCTATCGGCTTTCTATACTCACTTAATTTCCTTCCATCAAGCCTTACATTGGCATTCAACAAACTTATGATATGGCTTCTAAGTTCTCGGTACATTAAAGCTCAACCTCATGATACTTTTCCTTAAGAGCTTTTTTTTGTATATCATAAATATCAGCAAGTATCTTTTTGCTCATTTCAAGTAGCTTCATCAATTCTTGCTTTGTAATTTGACCATCCATCTGCAGCAGAGTTATTTTACCTAAGTTTGGCATTATAGCTATTGGGATATCTGCAACTGGACCATCTGCGTAGCTCTCTTCTACATAGTCCAAATCAACAAGCAATTTATCATCTACTTTTCCAACAGAAACTGCACAGACTAGATCTTTCATTTCAAGCCCTGCATCAGCTAATGCCATTGAAGCTGCACAAATGCCTGCACATCTAGAGCCAGCTTCTGTTTGAGGCAGTTCAATGAAGACATCAACAACTGAGTTTGGATACTCTTCTAGGTCTAAGACAGGCAGCAACGCTTTTTCTGTTACTAAAGATATTTCTTTTGATCTTCTAGAGCCGCCTGGCCTTACTCGCTCGCCTGAGCTTGAAAAAGGCATCATGTTGTAATTGCATCGCAAAATGCCTTTTTGTGGGTCCTGCAAAAACTTTGGATGCAAATTTCTCGGACCATATACTGCAGCATAAGCCCATGTATTTCCAATTTTAAACATAGCTGAGCCGTCTGCTCTTTTTATAACTCCGACTTTTGCTTCTATAGACCTTGTTTCATCAAAGCCTCGTTTATTTATTCTTTGCTTGTATGTCATTTTAACTGGGTTTTTTACCGTTTTTCTCCAAAAATTCCTTTATTTTGTCTGTCAAGCCGCTCAGATGGCTTTCTTTTTCTATTTTCCTTATTGCTTGCATTGCAAGAAGCTCATTGATGGGTTCGCCATCAATCCATATCAAACCATTTTGCCCAACTGTGATATTGCATTTTGTTGCATTCTTAATCATAGTAACCATCGAGCCTTGTTTTCCTATTATTCTGGGAACTTTATTTGAATCGACCTCAATTATTCTTCCTCCTTTTAATTTTCTCAACCCAGGGCCTTTCATTGTAACATCAATAAGTTTCTGGCTTGTGACATTAACAATCTTGCAAACGATGTAATCGCCTAAATCATAATATTGTGTTAGGTTTGCGCCTCTTGCAATATACTCAGATGTTGCATCTTTGAGAGGCAGCATTGCAGAATAAGCAGAATTTGTGTCTAAACGCCAGCCATTAAAGCCAACATCTATGACTTTGCAAATTATTGTGTCGTTTGTCTTCGGAATGTACCTTCCTGACAAAGATATTAATTTTATTATTCGTTCTTCAATTACAACCAATCCAAGTTTTTTTGCTATTATCTTTTCACCATCTCTGTAAGTGCCATTGCCTGGCAGTATGTCCATTCCTGTTGCTAGAGTTTCCCCTGGCACAGATATGCTTTTGTCCTCAATTAATATTTTTGACATTTTTGATTTAATTTATCTATTATCATTTCATCTTTCATTTTTAGTCACTTAATCTTCAACACTTTACTTTCAACATTTCCATGACATATCTTATTTAATTTATCATAAAAATCATTTTCAATGCCGCCTGGCAGTTCAACAACTGCAACCCAATAACCGTTGCTTTGCCATTCTTCTCTTAGCAATGTTCCAAATGTTTTTACAATTGTGTAGCATTTAGGCGCATACTCAGGCGGAATTTTTATTGCAATTTCCTTAACCTCGAATTTTATTGGTAATATTGGTCTTAATTTTTTTAAGGCTTCTTGCACTTGTTCATGAACTGATTTAAACTCATCAACATGGAATTTTGCTTCTATGAACGCATTCTCAATTCTTTGTGGTGGATGAGGTAAATGAGTTTTTGGGTCTACACCATTTCTGTGTATTATTGTTATAATTTGCTTTCTTTTTTCTTCTCTTAATTTTTCTCTATATTCTTGAGTCAGCTGTATCTCTCCCCTATGTATAATTGTTTTTGCTACTTCTTCAACATCGCCAGTTCCAAAAATTTGCTTCATTGCGTTTTCAGAAGCTTCCATGCCTTTCTTTGCATCTGAAAAAATTTTCATAGCTGCAAGAACATCGCGCATATCAAAGGTTTTGCCTTCTCTTAAAGCAAGCGCATTGCTGCAATCAACAAGAATCTCAAAGTTTTGTCCATGAGTTTTTAATCTTGCGATTATCGCTTCGTCAACTGCAACCATATCACTCACATCATTTCTTTGCTGGCTTTTTCTCGTCTTTTAGCTCTGACGCCACCTTATCTAATTTTTGCTTTGTAAACTTTCTAAATTTTTTCTCTGTTGTGCTGATGTAAGCAGCGTCAATTCTCCCTATATTAAAATTTTCACCCAAGACCTTTTTTAAAGCTTTAAGCGACAATTTTAATCCTTCTTCAATTGTTAAATCTTGCTTATACTCATTATGCAATATTTCTTCTACCTCAACTTCACCTTCACCAATTGCTGTTGCTTTATACTGGAAATAAATGCCTATTGGGTCTGTTTCGTATAACCTTGCCATGTGGTCATCAATGCCTGCTACCAAAATAGAAACACCAAAAGGCCTTAAGCCACCGCTTTGAGTGCATATCTGCTTTAAGTCACAAATGTCTTTGACAATTGTTAAAGTGTCAATTTCTGAATCGTATGTTACTCTATTTTGTTGTGCTCGTAATTGTGCTCTGTCAATGAGGACTCTTGCATCGCTCAAAATGCCAGATGCTGCAGCAGCAATATGCTCATCTATCTGCCATATCTTCTCAACAGATTCTGGCACAACCAAGGTGTCAACAACTCTTTTGTCTGCAACTAAAATAACTCCATCAGAGCATATCATGCCAATAGCTGTTGAGCCTTGCCTTACGGTCTTTTTAGCATATTCAACTTGTAAAAGCCTACCATCAGGGCTAAACATTGTTATTGCCCTATCATAACCCATCAATTGATGCGGCATTGGTTGCATTTTAATCAATCCCTCCTGTTTTTATCACTTTATTAATCAAAATTATTACATCAATTACAATTTTTATCACGAAGATATTTTCATAAACTTTCCTTCAGCTTTATTCAAAATTCCTGACACGCCGATGCTCCGAAAAATAACTTCCTTATCATCAATTTTAGTGGCAAGCATCAACGCTGCTTTTAATGCTTCAACATGCTTGTGGCCTACTTTTATAATACCTTTTTGCAGTTCTGGATTCCATTTGTTCTGAAGTGGAATTATACCTGCTTTCGCAACTCCAAATTGGCCCATAAGTTGCAATGAATAATGCATTATTGCATTTGAAACTTTGCTAACGTCTTTTATCCTATCTTTTGATAGAACTTCAAAGACTAGATAGCGCTTTTTTTCCCTTAAGCTTGGTAAAATAGGTTTTAACTTCGTCTTAACCATCTCAAATTTTATGAGAAGAAATATAAGCCCTTTCTCTTCTCTCTGTTAATTTCTAGAATTATCAAATAGTATTTAAAGTTTATGTTTTGTAGTTTGTATATGTTATCCGTTTATTATTTCCTTTCGATAAAATAATTCGTTTCATTATTTTAAACCTCCGCTTTCATTTTCCTAACAAAAGCTTGCTGTGGTGTTTCTAGAACCTCAAAATTCAAACTTCTGTGAGGTCTTACCTCATTGTACCATTCAACAAACTCTTCTTTTCAGCCTGTCTCTCTCGGCAACGACAGTTATATAGCATCAAAAAACCTTGATATTATATCGAGCAAACTAGATGCTTTAAGGATATCTTTAGAAAGTATAAATCAAAAGCTGGCAAATATAGAAGCTATAGCCAAAGGAGAACAAGAAGATACAAGGAGAAGAAAGTATTATTACAAAAGAAATTGGCTAGTATCACGCACGAATGTTATTCTATGGTCGGTTAAAACATATATTAAATCTTTCCCACCAGGGACTGTGCCTAGTGAATTGCCAGATGTCGTTGAAATATTAGAATGGGGAAATTGTTCCTTCAGTTCTGGCTTGGTAGATTCAAGTATCCTATTCACCATAGCATCAAGTGGGAATCCATTAACTTGCACTTCAACAATTAAAATGTTAGCTGTATTACCCCTAAAATAATCAAGCAGTATTTCTTTAAGTGATGGCTCAACTTGCCGTAATAAACGATACTTTGTTGGTACATCTTGTGCTTCATCATACACTTTTCTTTGCTCCTTGCTTAATAAATCCTCAGGATTCACTTCGTATACTTTTCCCATTTTCAACAAAAACGATTAATTAACAACCTCTTTTTATCCCAGATTATATTATTCTAATTACCACTATATAAACTTTTTGTTTTTGAATACTCTAAAGTAGTTACAATTTATAAAATCCTTACTTATTTCACCTCCTTTCCAAACTACTACTCTAAAACAAAAACTATTTAAATTTTTCTGTCACAGGACAGGGTATAATAATTCATATGAATACACATAATATATATGTTGTTCTATCTCTCACTTTTCATAATTCTCAACAATTCTTCTTTCTTTTCTTCCATCAAACTTTTAGAATTAGCTTCCAAATTAAGTCGCAATAATGGCTCGGTAT
>CAZRRL010000030.1:0-12147 GCA_964602555.1 uncultured Methanosarcinales archaeon
TTTCCATCATCACACTCCTCACCTTCCTCTAAAATACCGTTTCCACAAACTGCTTCAATTTGGCAATCACTATCACAACCATCTCCATCAAAGTTATTACCATCATCACATTCTTCGCCAGGGTCAACTACACCGTCACCACATACTTGAGGAAGACATTCGTTTATGGGATCTTGAACTGTTGTATCAATTCCTGTAACACGAAGGCTACCAAACAGGTTACCAACATCCAGAGGTTGTGAGCATGAAGTGTGTACTTGAAGAGTCTGAAGCAGTGTACCACCCTGCTGGTTGAATATGTGGAACCAAGTATTGGTTGTCAGCCTGCTTTCACCAGCATTAGAGGCTTTGACTTCAGAGGTGTCATTTAGACTAACATTGCCGGTAAACCATACAAGTGCTCTCTCATCTGTTGGTGAGGATTTGTCACTAGCTCTTATGTAAGCTTGATCTGTGCTAGCATTTCCACTACAGAAAACTTTTGTAGGATTTTGTGTGTGGTTTGATTGTAAACAGTTGCCGCCTACATAGCGCATGACCAAAACCTGAACCTTTCCTACACAGTGAGGAGGAGGTGGCAACTGGCATTCCGGTTCCTCAGTAGTGCAAGTAGCAGAGCAGCCATCTCCATCAAAGTTATTACCATCATCACATTCTTCGCCAGGGTCAACTACACCGTCACCACATACTTGAGGAAGACATTCGTTTATGGGATCTTGAACTGTTGTATCAATTCCTGTAACACGAAGGCTACCAAACAGGTTACCAACATCCAGAGGTTGTGAGCATGAAGTGTGTACTTGAAGAGTCTGAAGCAGTGTACCACCCTGCTGGTTGAATATGTGGAACCAAGTATTGGTTGTCAGCCTGCTTTCACCAGCATTAGAGGCTTTGACTTCAGAGGTGTCATTTAGACTAACATTGCCGGTAAACCATACAAGTGCTCTCTCATCTGTTGGTGAGGATTTGTCACTAGCTCTTATGTAAGCTTGATCTGTGCTAGCATTTCCACTACAGAAAACTTTTGTAGGATTTTGTGTGTGGTTTGATTGTAAACAGTTGCCGCCTACATAGCGCATGACCAAAACCTGAACCTTTCCTACACAGTGAGGAGGAGGTGGCAACTGGCATTCCGGTTCCTCAGTAGTGCAAGTAGCAGAGCAGCCATCTCCATTTACATTGTTGCCGTCATCACACTCCTCACCTTCTTCTAAAATACCGTTTCCACATATTGATTCTATTTTAGTTGAGGATGTTACAAAATGTAATGAGAGCACAGCTAAGATTATTACAAAAATCAGAACAAACAATTTTCTCATTTTCAATTTTTGTCACTTCTTTTTAATTTTCACATATTTTATTTTTTCACACCTCTTATAATGAATCATAGTAAAAATACGAAAATTAGAATATTCAGCTGAATTTTATCTACAAACCCCATTTTTGTCAACTCACTTTAAACTTTGGTCTAAAGTTTGCTTCAGAGTAATCTCTTGTTATATACTGAACGTGCTTTTTGTTGTGGTTAATTCCTGTGTTTTCGAGAGCTGACCTCAAAACAATTGTGAATAAGCCATCGCCTTCGCTGATTTCAATATTCGTTTCATTTAGCAAATCAAATATGTGTTGTGTTTCTGGAATTCCAGCTATAACTTCATTTGGTACAATTATTGCATCGGCCAAACTGCAACTTCCATTAAATGGCTGATTCTGCCAATTAATTATTGTCTCAATAAAGTCATGGTCTTTGCAGTACCATGCTTGAATTTCACTGCCTGATGCATTGCCTCCTGTTTGATAAACGGTCAAGTTCAAAATAGCAAATGTAACATTGTTCAGCAATGATGATGCATCTATTCTAACATAGCTTCTGTCAATAGAACCTTGCTTTGGATTTACAATCATATAGTCGCCTAATCCAAAGTTTGTTGTTGGTTGTGATTGTGATACTTTTGCATCGCCGCCAAAGCATTCTGGTGGAAGCTCTGCCTGTGGGTTGATTACACATTGACCTCGACCATTACAATGCTCAATAGTGCAATTGTTCTGATCAGTTGAGCAAAATGTGCTTAGTGGGAATGCTGAAACATTTTGTTCTATACCTCCTGTTGTTTTATTGCATAAAAATGATCTACATTGCTCTGGTGGCGGAACAACAACACTACTGTTAAATATACATGAACCAAAACCGTTGCAATGGTCTATTGTACATAAATTACCCTCTGCTTCACACGGTCTGCTGAACGGGAACAATGAAAAGTCAGGAAAGCAAGCTCCAGTTCCTGGGTCGCATAACCCTCTCTGACACTGTCCGTCAAATGCACTGCAATCTTTATCTCTCTGTTTTACACAACCTCCTGTTCCATTGCAATGATCTGTTGTGCATAAGTTTCCATCTGCTTCACATGGTGTGCTTAGAGGGAATCCAGTGAAGTTTTCTTTTATCTGTCCATCTGCTGGATCGCAGAAGAATGATTTACATTGCTCAGGCGATGGTACATCAACTGTATCATTAACTACACATTGACCTTGACCATTACAATGTTGTATTGTACATAAATTTTGATCTGTGTTGCATAGTGTGCTTAATGGAAAGCCTGTAACATTTACTTTTACTTGCCCATCTGCAGGATCACAAAAGAAAGACCCGCATTGTTCTGGTTCTGGTACTTCAACAGTATCATTCACAACACAAGCTCCTTCACCATCGCAATGTTGTGTAGTGCATTTTGTATTATCTTCTTCACATGATGTGCTTTCTGGTCTTGGGTCAAAGTCACATTGATCTGTCTCTAAATCACAGAAACCAATATTACATTGGTCAGAGTTAATGCCGCAATCAAATCCTTGGCATGGGCATATCTCTTGCGCTATTTGCAAGTAAATTGATACCAGCTGACTTGCATTTGGGGCACTAAAATAATTTGATGGTGTTGTTGCGATTTGCTTTAGCAAAGTTTCTGTTAAGTTAGTAACATTAAGACCAATTACAAATATTTCAATTCCTGCTAATTTTGTGATATTAGACTCATTCAATGCATATTTCGCACAGCTATTATTGAGTCTAAACGCACCAAAGCAAGCTAAACCACTAGCATTTACAGTAGGTGCACCGTCTGATAACAATACCATAGCTTTAGTGTCACCGCCATTTGCAATTAATTCTTCTCTAGCTACTTTTATGCCCCCTCCTATATCAGTTTGGCCGCTTGCTGTCAATGCATTTATCGCAGCTGTTACTAGTGCTTGATTATTCGTCAAGCCCTGGTCTAATGTTACCAATTCATTAAAAGATGCTAATCCTACTTTGTCCTTCGAAAAGTTAACTGCCGTGAGGAATGTAATGGCTGCATTTTTTGCATCGTTGATCTTGCATGGCGTTTCACCAGGGTCTGCCTGACCTCCAGGACAATCATCATCCATACTTCCAGATTTATCAATAACTAACATAACGTCAACAGGAGCTAAACATTGCTCTCTTGGCTCAAATTTGCAAGTTGCATTACAACCATCCCCGCTAATTAAATTGCCATCGTCGCATTCTTCAAAACCAACATGCAAAAATCCATCTCCGCAACTTGGATTTGTACAATTATTCAAACAATTATCATGATTGTTAAAATTAGCATCATCACATTGCTCACCGAATTCCACAATACCATTACCACATACAATTACCTGTATGTTTTCACATCCACAAGAATTCAGATTGCATGTATCAATTGTGTTTGAATTTTGGTCGTCGCAATCATCGTTTGTGTCGCATACAGCACCGCATTGCCCAGCTACGCATTGGAACACAAAAGAGTCATCTACGCATCCACAGTTGGAATCACAATTACCAAATGCATCTCTTGTTCCTTGTTTTGTGCCTTGGCATGTTTGTTGTGACTGGCCACAAAATGAATTATCAACAGTATTTGGAAGTTCACAAGTCTCGCCTTGATCAATTATGTTGTTTCCGCACAATATTTCCAATTGGCATGCACTGCTGCAACCATCACCACCTGCAATATTTCCATCATCGCATTGTTCACCAGTATTGATTATGTTATTTCCACAAGCCCCTACTGCCGTGCTATCACAATTATTATTACAGGTATCATTATTATTTAAATTACCATCGTCACATCCTTCTATCCCGTCATTTAGTGGACCTCCTGTTCCTTGGCCATTTGGTTGTTGTAAAGTTCCATCGCCGCAAAATGTAATAGTGCAATTATTAGTGCATGTATCACTATTTATTTGATTACCATCATCGCAATGTTCACCATTGTCGAGGTTGCCATTTGGGCATAAAGCAATCTGGCTTCCTGAAATATTTATGTTGTCAATTAAAATTGTATCTTCATCAGTAGGATCTATATTGTTCTCCCTAACTCTTATGTCAATATTAGTATTTGCAGCACTTGAAGGTAAATCAAACATTACAGTATTCCAACCTGATAATCCGGTTGTTTTTTGGATAGTATTCCAGTCACCTCCAGAATTTAATCTCCATTCTACAAATAAGAAATCTAAACCAGTAAAGTCTCCTTGAAGATTATAATCGTAACTTATTTTCATGTTATGAAAACCTACAGTTGAAATATTTGTTTTATTGATGTATTGATCAGAAGCCCCAGTTAATCCAGTAACCCAAGCATAATAATTACCGTCAGATCCTCCAGTTATTGATAGTATATCATCTCTTCCAGATGTAGTAATATTACTCTTATTCCATCCTGGAACATTATTTGTAAAATCGAAGCCAGTGCTAAAATTTTCATAAAAAATTGTATCAGCATATGTTAAGTTGATGACAAACAGATTAAAGATTATACTAACAGCTACAATAAAGATTCCTCTTTTTTGCACAAAAAGCCACCTCCCTTTCATTTCACCAATTTTTAAAAAATATTTTTACTTTTTTAAAGTAGTATATAACTTTTGTCTTCAAGCAGTACTTATTTATAAAGATTTATAGTATAGAAAATATAAAAAAAATTGGCTAGGTTCTGAAATATGTAATTTAAAAGTTATTATAAAACAAATTTTAAAGACGATAAAATTTAATTTTCTTATAAAAAGTTTAATTTGATAGTAACAAATTTTAAAATATTTTATTCTGATATTTTAGAGTAATAGCTATGTAATGTTTGATTTTTTATAATCTTTTATTTTGTTGTATGTTGTGTTAATCAAATAAGCCAATAGATTTTTATGAATACTTACCCTAAAGTTATTAGATAATTTATTTGCAAATCTATGCTTATACAATTCGTTGCCTCTGGAAAATCAATTACTTTGTGGCCTTTAGAAATTAGCAGATCAACCGTGTGGCTTCCTATGAAGCCGGCTCCGCCTGTTGCAAGTACTTTTATCATGGCTCATTTCAATCAAAAGTATCTATTTGTTTTGTGTGAAATACACCAAATCCTTAGCAAACGGTGTATTCACCCAGACACCAACATCGTAAGTTGGATGCACTTCAGCCTCATCCAAAATCATGAAAACTATTTCTTTGCCATCAACAACACAGAATCTAGCTTTATTATCAGTATGTTTTACCTCAGCTAATTTTGATATTTCATTAACATATTTTTTTGTTTGGTTGTTTATTTGAGTCAATATCTTGATTTTTACGCTTCTCCTTTTTAATTTATCAAACAATGGCTTGAAAGTTTCAACTAAATTTGCAAATTCTTTTTGTGTTGTTGATAATAATACATACCTAGTTGCATTGTTCAGCATGTATTCCAAATGATTGTATAAATTATGCCTTCCCCTTAATGAGCCGCTTAAATCAGCAGGCTCAACTAACTCAACACCCTGTGTGTGCAAATCACTTAACTCATTAATAATATCTGTGTTTTTTAAATCACTAATTTTTTTTATTTCTTCCTTGGCATATTCTTGTACATTCTTCTTTACTCTCTCAACAACTTCTTTAGGAGGCACAGCAATATACTTTATTGGTTTGCCTAGCTTCATAATGACAAATCCTTTTTTTTCTAAACTTTCAAGAACATCATAGCTTCTCGATCTTGGAACATTCGCTATATCACTTAATTCTCCTGCTGTGGAAACACCTCTGCTTAATAGAGCAGTCCATATTTTAACCTCATAACTATTCAAACCAAGATTTTTTAGCTGTTTTTCTGTCTTTAGAGTTAACATTTATCTAAGTAAGATTGTGTGTTTTAAATATTTTTTGTTTTTTGTTATTGTATAGTAATAAATCAATGGTGGCCAACACCTTTTTTTCCAGTGGAAATGTGTTTATTGGTAGTTTTTGGTTGAAGATTGAATTATTTTCTATATAGAAAAATTAATACTATGATTTATAATAACATAACTAAAACTTCCAAAGGAAATGATGGGGTCGCAAACACAAAGAAAATATTTAAATACCTTCGTTTCATCTGGAAATTTATGGTTAAAAAGGGGTTGGAAACGTTTTTTGAAGTATTTTTAAGGAAGGAAAGTGTTTTTTTTGACAAAAGAGCACTTCAATCTAGCTATATTCCAGAAACAATTCTTCACAGGGAAGAACAAATAAAACAGGTTGCAAATATTCTTGCTCCAGCTTTAAAGAACGATAAACCTTCTAATGTTTTTATTTATGGCAAAACAGGCACAGGCAAAACACTAACAGTAAAACACACAACGCAAAAACTCTTAGAGATAGCAGAAAGAGAAGAAATACAGCTAAGAGTTTTGTATGTTAACTGCAAATTGAAAAGAAGCACAGATACAGAGTACAGATTAATAGCACAACTTGCGAGAGAACTTGGGAAAGCTATCCCACCAACCGGATTACCAACCGAGGAGGTGTACAATACATTTTTAAGGGCACTAAACAAACAAAAGCAAAACTACATCTTAATTTTAGATGAGGTAGATCAATTAGTCAACAAAACTGGCGACAATGTACTTTACAATCTAACAAGAATAAATGAAGACAACGAATCACAAATTTCAATAATTGGAATATCGAATGACATAATGTTTGTTGACAGCCTTGATCCAAGAGTACGCTCATCACTTTCTGAAGAAGAAATTGTTTTTCCTCCATACAATGCTTTGCAATTACAATCAATTTTGAGGCAAAGAGCAGAAGTTGCCTTTATTAAAGATGCTTTAGAGCAAGGACTCATAGAGAAATGTGCTGCTTATGCTGCTCGCGACCATGGTGATGCAAGACGAGCTTTAGAACTTTTGAGAGTTGCTGGCGAAGTAGCTGACAGGAAAAACTCTAAAAAAGTTTTGATAGAGCATATAGATGAGGCAGAAGAGAAAATTGACAGAGACAGAATAATGGACATAACAACAACACAACCAAAACAATACCAGCTTGTTTTGTATTCAATACTTTCACTAAAACCAGGAATGAAAAGTAAATTATTTACTGGTGAGGTTTATGAAACATACAAGGCATTATGCAACAAAACAAGCACAAGCATATTAACACAAAGGCGAGTTTCAGATATTATTTCTGAGTTTGATATGCTCGGCATAGTAAATGCCAAAGTAATATCAAAAGGAAGATATGGTAGAACAAGAGACATATCATTGGAAATCCCCGAAACAATGGTGTCTAGAATAAAAAATATTTTAGAAGAGAGTATGCACATTTGATATGCAACAAGAACTCATCCAAAAAAAACGCGAAATTATCAATATTTTTTTGAAGAATGGGATTTTGTTAAGCTCAGAACTATTGAATGAGATTAGTGATGAAGAACAAGTTAACAGGATTTTTGATATACTAAAATCAAAATCGTTCGATGAAACACTTGTTTTAAGCAAGATACTTGAAGAAACAAAGCCACAAAAAAAAACTATAAAAGAAGAGGAGAAACAAGAAAAAGTTAAAATTATAAGCTTATATAAAGAGAGCCCAAAAAAAAGAGAACCACAAGATTTTGTTGATCATTTTAGTAACAGATACAAGGCGATAGAAAAAATATTGAAACAACACCAAGAATTAAAAAACACAATTTCTATCAGTAAAATCAACAATAAAAAAGAGAAAGAAAGCTTAGCCATCATCGGCATAGTTAGCAGCAAACAAACAACAAAAAACGGAAATTTGCTTATTATTCTTGAAGACCCTACTAGCCAAATAAAAGTAATAGTAAACAAAAATAAACCATCATTGTTTAATGACGCAAAAGACATTGTTTTGGACGAGGTCATAGGGGTTGTCGGTGTTAACATAGGCTCTTTTGTATTTGCAAACAATCTCATTTGGCCAGATGTCCCAACAAATAAAGAATTAAGGAAAGCAGAAGAAGAAAAATATGCAATATTTTTATCAGACTTACATGTAGGTTCTTCAAAATTTTTGCCTGACGATTTCGAAAAATTTCTTAGGTGGATAAATGGTGACATTGGTAATGAGCAACAAAAAAATATAGCAAAAAATGTTGAGTATATCTTTGTTGCAGGCGACTTAGTAGATGGTTGTGGGATTTACCCAGAGCAAGACAAAGAGCTTTTAACAAAAGATGTGTACCAACAATATAAAGAATGTGCAGAGCTTCTAAAACAAATACCAAGCCATATACCATTAATTATTTGCCCTGGGAATCATGATGCATTGCGCATTTCAGAGCCACAACCACCTTTATCAAAAGATTTTGCTAAGCCAATGTATGAATTAAATAATGTTGTCATGGTTTCAAATCCATCAGTAGTTAATATAAATTCCTCAGCTAATTTTGCTGGTTTTGATGTTTTGATGTATCATGGTTACTCTTTTGATTATTTTGTTGCAGAAGTTGAGTCGCTAAGGAATAATGGGGGTTATGATAGGGCAGATTTGATAATGAAATTTTTATTGAAGAGAAGACATCTAGCACCAACACATCTTAGCACTCTTTATGTGCCTGACACACAAAAAGACCCTTTGGTTATTGAGAAAGTTCCTGACTTCTTCCTTAGCGGCCACATCCACAAGTCTGTAACAGCAAACTATAGGAACATAACATTAATTTGTGGCAGTTGCTGGCAGAGCAAAACAATATTCCAAGAAAGAGTAGGCCACAATCCAGAGCCGAGCAGAGTTCCTGTAGTTAACTTACAAACAAGAGATGTTAAAATACTAAAATTTGGGTAGAAAAATGTTAATTGACAAAAACTACATCAATGAATTGACAAAGAAAATTGAGACAGCTTACGAAATTGTAAATACAGCAAGATCAAAAGGTTATGACCCGGAAGAAACTGTTAACATACCAATTGCAAAAAATATGGCTGAGCGTGTTGAAGGAATAGTAAGTGTAGCAGCACCCCAAATAGCAAATAGTGGAATACCAAAGCGGATAAAGGAGCTAGAAGATATTTATGGAAAATTGGATTGGAGGGTTGCGCTTGTAATATCATTAGAGACAACTCAACAAAAATTCTGCAAATTCGAAACACAAAAAGAAGCTATCGAGACAGGAATAAGAGTTGGATTAGCTTATCTAACACTTGGCATAGTCGCTTCACCTTTAGAAGGTTTTGTAGGATTAAAATTTATGAAGCGACAAGATGGAAAAGAATACTTTGCATTGATGTATTCTGGACCAATAAGAAGTGCTGGTGGTACAGCAGGTGCTGTAAGTGTTGTCATAGCAGACTATTTGAGAAAGAAAATGGGTTATGATGTTTATGATCCAACAGAAAAGGAAATAAGAAGAATGGTTACAGAGCTTTATGATTATCATGAAAGAGTAACCAATCTTCAATATTTGCCTAGCGAGAAAGAAATAAGGTTTTTGGTGAGCAATTTGCCAGTTCAAATTGATGGTGACGCATCAGAAGAAACAGAAGTTTCAAACTATAAAGATCTTGAAAGAGTAGAAACAAACAGAATAAGAAGCGGACCATGCTTAGTTATCGGCGAATGCATAGCCCAAAAGGCACTCAAGGTATGGAGTCAGATTAAAAAATGGAGTAAAGAGTTTGAGCTTGAGCATTGGTCATTTTTGCAGGAATTTGTGCATCTTCAAAAAGAAATAAAGGCAAAAGAAAGAATCATAAAAAAAGGAATAGAACCAATTTACACTTACATACAAGACCTTGTAGCTGGCAGACCAGTTTTGACACATCCGTTAGCAGTAGGCGGATTCAGACTAAGGTATGGAAGGTGCAGAACATCGGGTTATTCAGCATCAGCTATACACCCAGCTACAATGTATATTTTGAACAAATATTTGGCAATAGGCACACAATTAAAGGTAGAAAGACCAGGGAAAGCAACAGCAATAAGTGTATGTGATTCAATAGAAGGACCAATAGTAAAATTAAACGATGAAAGTGTTTGCAGAGTTGATAGTGAGCAAAAAGCAAAGCAAATTTCTAACTTTACCAAGGAAATACTTTTTTTGGGTGATATATTAATTAGTTACGGCGATTTTTTTAATAGAGCCCATACTTTAGTGCCAGCTGGTTACTGCGAAGAATGGTGGTCATTGGAAGTTGAAAAAGCTATGGTTAATTTGTTTGGGGCGTTAGATTACTACAAATTATCACAATTGACTGGTATAGAAACAGTGTTATTAGAAAAATTAATCAAAGACTATTTTTTTGAAAAACCAAATGTGAAAACAGCTATAACACTAAGCAAAAATCTACAAATACCTTTGCATCCATACTATACATATTATTGGAAAACAATTTCAAAAGATGACTTTCTTGAATTGGTTAAGTGGTTTGTGTCTGCGAAAATAGAATTTGATGGGAATTCTGTAAGCAAAATAATTCTACCAAAAAATGAGGTAGGAAAAAGAGTGCTTGAGTTACTAGGCATTCCTCATATTTTTGTCAACAACGAATTTACTATAATAGAAAAAGATGATGCAGAAATATTATACAATATTTTAAAAATGAACAGTAAAGATTTTTATGAGCGATATAAAAATTCTGAAAGTGGTGATGTGCTCGATATTATAAATTCTATTTCTGAAATTAAACTTCGTGACAAAGCTGGGACTTTCATAGGCTCAAGGATGGGCAGGCCTGAAAAAGCAAAAGTAAGAAAGCTTGATGGAAGCCCACATACTTTATTTCCTGTAGGAAAAGAAGGTGGCAAACTAAGGTCATTTCAAAGTGCAATTGAAGTTGGGTTCATGGAAGCAGAATTTCCTATGTATTTTTGTGAAAATTGCAAAAAAGAAACTGTCTTGAGTGTGTGCGAGCAATGCGACAAAAAAACAAAGAGGAAAGGTTTTTGTAATATTTGTGGGGTAATAGATGAAAAATGTAAACATGGTAATTTAATACAATACAAAACACAAAGGCTTGATATTAATCATTATTTTAGAAACGTATTGAAAAAGCTTAATATGCAAGGCTATCCAGATTTGATTAAGGGAGTTAGAGGAACATCAAGCAAAAATCATGTTCCAGAACATTTTGCAAAAGGTATTCTAAGAGCTAAGCATGACATACCTGTAAACAAAGATGGCACTACAAGGTATGACATGACACAATTACCAATAACACACTTTAAGCCTAAAGATATAGGGACTTCTATTGAAGAATTGAAAGGATTAGGTTACGACAAAGATGTTAATGGTTTAGATTTGGTATCCCCAGAACAAATATTAGAGCTTAAGCCACAAGATATTATATTACCAAAATGTGAAGATGCACCAGAGCATGGAGCTGATAAGATACTTTGTAATGTAAGCTTGTTTATTGACGAGCTTCTTGTTTCACTATACAATCTAAAAAAATTTTACAATTTAAAGTCAGAAAAAGATCTAATAGGTCAATTAGTAGTAGCTTTAGCACCACATACATCAGCTGGTGTGGTAGGCAGAATAATTGGATTTTCTAAAACTCAAGCATTTTATGCCCATCCGTTGTTTCATGCAGCAACTAGAAGAGACTGTTTAAGTTACGATAATTATGTTTCAATGAAAGAAAATGGAATTTGGAAAATCGGAAAAATTGGGGAGTTTATAGAAAAACTTAATCCGGACGAGAAAGTTGATAGTTTTGGTGCAATGAGAAAGAAGGTAGCATCACACACATGGAGCAATCCTGGGCAAGCTGAAGTAGTTGAGGTAACAAGGCACGAACCAACCAAAACACTAAGAGTTACTCTTGAGGATGGTAGAAAAATAGAGTTGACAGAAAATCATAAAGTTTATGTTAAAGGCAAGAAAGAAA
>CAZRRL010000031.1:0-12035 GCA_964602555.1 uncultured Methanosarcinales archaeon
CATTCAAAGTTCTCTTAGAGAATTTTGACTATTTTATAATTTTTCAAAATTCTCTATATTTTTCTTTGATATTATTTAATCTTACTAGGGAGAGTATTCATGAAAAAAATAAAAAAATTGATAGTTTTTGCTTTATTTTTATTTGCAATAAATTTAGCTTATGCTCAAAACTATGATATATTCTCAGGAAAATATTATTATTTTGAAGGCGAAGAAAAAATTCAATTTGAGTTTTATAATGATACATATAGTATTTGCGAGAATGATGAAAAAACAATTCCTATAATGATTGTAAACAAAGCAAATGTTGACAATAGATTCTCTTTAGATTTAATAGGATCTAGTTGGGCTAGCTTTAATGTTAAAGAATTTTTTTTAGCTAAAAATAAAAACGGTGTTGCGTTATTGAACTTAAAACCAGGCCAAAACACCAATGGAAATTATAACATTAAAATTAATGCACTATCTGCTGTAGGAAATATAAGAAAGGATTTGAGCTTAAGCATTCATGTTGAAAATTGCTATGCAATAACCTTAGAACTTGATGATAAAGAAGACAAAATTTGCGGTGGGGCAAAAAAACAATATTTAGGAGAGATAATAAATGAAGGAAGCCAAAAAAGTGATATAGAGTTAGAGGTGATAGGTCCAATTTGGATTAACTTAGATAAAAATGCTTTTTCTATCGATGCAGCTAATAAAGAAAAATTTGAGTTAAATGTAGATGTCCCTGATAACTCTAAAGGAGTTTTCAATATCCTTTTAAGTGCAATCGTCAAAGATATTCCAGTCAAATCTGAAAGAGTTTTGAAGCTAGAGATAGACACTAAATATGACTGCTATAAAGCAGAATTTTCTGATAAAAAAATAAAGAACCATTATTCTAATGAATATGCGCCAATAAAAATAAAAAATAATGGATTAAGAAAAGCAACATATAATGTAAGCCTAGAAGCTCCAGAATGGGTAAAAGTAGATGCAGAAAAATTGACTGTAAATCCAGGACAATTTGGGAATTTAAATCTAAACATAAATCCTAACTTAGATATCGCTGAAGGAACCTATCCAGTAAAGATAATCTTGCGTTATGAAGATGTTACTTATTCACAAAATTTTGATGTTGTTTTAAGCAAAAAGCAATTTTTTAAAAATGCAAAAACATTATTAGTTTTTTATCAATATTACCTATATGTAATTTTATTTGTTTTGATTGTTTTGTTTATTTTTAGAAAAAAAATTTTAAATACAATAAAAACAAAATATAAAAATTATAAGCTTAGGAAAGCTAGATTAAGGGCTTTGGAAAAGGCAAGACAAGCCAGAGCAAAAAAGAAATTGAGATAAAAAAAATAAAATATGGGGACGTAGGGAATTTCGCTTTGTTTCGAACCCTAATTTCGGCTCTTAGTAATTCCTTACTAAAATCCACCGGTATCACCTTTAGTAATTCATCGTCTTGCGACTCATCGCTCCATGTTGCACGCGAGCAACTTTTAAGTTGCATTCGTCTGGAGCCGGTGATAATGACCAGGTTGCACGGACTTATCGTCCATTATACGACGTCCCCAACAAAGTAAGAGAATAAATGATAGTTATTTAAAGATTATTGTTTTTTGTTAATTCAATAATTTTAAATATAACAATTTTTTTATTTTTTTCATGAGGCTAACAGAATTATTAAAACCAAATATTTTTAATATAATCCTATTTATATTTATAGGAATTGTTTTTCTTTACTTTGCAAAAGAAAGTACTTGCGGAGCAAGTTTTTATTTTGCATTTTGCTATAAGACTTATGGTTTTCCCTTTTTTTATATTATAGATGGTGATATTGACGCTGCTTCAGATTATGCAGAAACTCTGTTCCTCGGCAAGTATTTCAGCAAATCTGGAAATCTCTTGCTTAACCCAGCAACTTTTGTTTTGAATATTATTTTGATCTATCTTTTAGCTTGTTTTATAACGATGTTCTTTAAGGATAAGATAAAGATATACCATAAATACAAAAACTAAAAAATTAAACTATAGGAAATAACTTTAATTTTTGTATATATCTATTATTTCCTAATAAGCAAATCACAACGAAAAGTTACGAATATTAGTGTGATTTGCTATAAATATCAAAATTTGATTTTATTGCCTACTTGTGTGCCTGTTTTTTTTATGCTTCCATTAAGCAATTCAATCACATACATTGCTTTTTTCCTTGACTTGTAAAAGGTAAACGGTTTGAAGTTTTCTTTTTTGTCGACAACAATTTTATTTTTATTAAGGAATAGCACGTCTATTGGATAAAAAACGAAAAGCATATGCAAAGAAATTATTTTTTCCTTGTCGAATCTGAAAATCAATGATTTGTTTTGTTTTTTTGAGAACATCAATCCTTTAAATTTTGAGAAATTGTTGTAGATTAAAACAGAGTTTTTTGAAATTATCACATTTTTTGTTAAATTTCTTATCATTTTTAGCGAAAAATTTAAATATTATCTAATTTTTAGATTTTTAAATGGGGGCAATAGCTTAAGTTTTAAATTACTTACACAAACATGACTATTTACTTAAATCAATTAAATCAAAACATTTAAATATATGTTATTCAAACATTGTTTAATTGTTTCCATACCTTAATAAAGAGGATTGATAATGAAAAAAGAGGGTGTTAGTAGTTTGTTTAATTCTCAAGACGCAAAGATAAATATATCTCTGCTTTTTTCTCTTGTTTTGATTTTTATATTGACTGTAACGTTTTCTGAGGCAGTGACGATAAAACAGATCGCTCCAGGAAATAATACTTTTAATGCGTCGGGAAACTCATCTGGAACATTTTCTAGAAATATCAACTTCACTTTTAATGTCACATGGGAGAGTGCTTCAGATGTTGTAACAAACTCGTCAAATTGTTCGTTATGGATTAACAGCACTACAAATGGGCTTGGGTGGCAAAGAGTAAGAAATGCCACAAATGGCACAGACTCGTCTGACCCTAATCGTAAAATTGTTAATGGAACTGACTTGGGCTTCAGCTACATGAATTATACTTTTAATGCAGATGGAAATTATACATGGAGCGTTGGGTGCGTAAATGCGACTGTTAGCACTACTGGAGATAACCTAAACTTTTCAGCAAATCAGCCAAACTTTACAGTTGTTATTGACACAACACCCCCAAGAATAGTTGCTGTTGTCCCAAATGCTTCTTTTAAATTTAACGCATTCCAAATCAGCAATATTAATGGTTCAATTACAAATCTTACAGCAACAACTGGAAACTTTACAGGATGGCCGATTACTTTCTATGTTAATATTAGCGATAATAACACTAACAGAGTTTGGTATATCCTCAATGCTTCAACAAGCGATAAGCCTGCAGTTGTGGATGCTTCTTCAATCGGTTACTTAGAGAATTCAAGTGGTGGGGTATTTAAAAATGTAACTATGATTAGAGATATTGCTGGCAATGTTGGTCCTACTGAGACATTTAATGGTGCTATGGACAGATACAATGTTAACGTTTCTATAAACCTTACAAGCTCATGGAGAGGTCCTGGAGTTCATAGTGTAGTGTTCTGCGCAGCTGACAAAGCCAATAGCACAGCGTGCTCAGGTTCTTATGATTTCGCAATTGTTGGTGTTAACATAACTGAGATGGAAAATATTTTAACAAGTTTTGGCTCAACAGGCGGGATAGGGTTTAACATAACACGGGGCAATGGAACGGAAATTGCAACAGGAGATTCTGACTCAGCTGGAGGGCCTCCTGCAGAGAGCTTTATTAATCCATTGGTTAATAACTTTACTTTTATATTTAACTTCAGCAAAACAAACAAGATACATATTGTGGGACTCACAATTGATGAAGTTCTACTAGGCAATGTAAGCAATACTAATATAACAACAACTCCTGAAGCAGGCATATTTGATGCTATTGGGCGCGGCTTTAATACCACAATGGTAGGAGCGGATTTAAGAAAGTCCATTCCCGACTTTTTCAGATATAAATTTGGTGTTATAGAAATAGCAGGTGTTGGATTTGACAGGCGAATGTACTGTACAGGAACTGATCTTGCAAGCAGCCCGAACTGCACTAGAATAAGAGGATGTAATGCAACAGCATTAGGAGTTAATAACGACACAAATGTTTTAACAACAATTATATCGCCGACATCAGGAGAGGCAAGCGCATGCTACCTTGAAGGCGATAAAGGGCAATTAAACGGAGTTTCATTAACAACAGGCAAGACTTATATATTTGTCAATCATTTCTCTCAAGGCACAGTTGGAAATGATAGTGGCGCTCCAGAGATACAATTCTTCGGAAGTTTGATTAACAATGAAGCAGCCAAAACAAGAAAAAATACACCACCAAATGATGAAGCTATATTTAATACCAGCTCAACAACTCTGCTAATTAATTTCACAGTTGCAGACTTAAACAGCTCTGGAATTAATATGTCTAGAGAGAATGTCATAAACGTTACTGTTGCTGCCAAAGGTGAGGGCTTAGCTGCTATATCAACAAAATTTTACGTAAACAACAAGAATCTAACTTGTGTTCCAAATGGAACCATTACAAACACAAGTGTTTTCAATATAACAGGTTCTGAAGTAAATAGCAATTTAACAGAAGGTGTTAATTGTACATTGACTTTGACAGGACTTTCAAACGGCACAAAAAATATTACAGTAATGGCAAGAGACACAAGCAACAACTCAAATTTAAATACAACATCAGTTTTGGTTACAATTGATAATGTGCCACCGGTTTTTGTATACTTTAATATTACAAATTCCACCACATTCAATATGACGCCTGATCAAGGTGCTAATAGTGCAATACAACTTGGTGCTGATGCTCCAGCAAACGTTCCAGATGCTGGTGCTGGAACAACAGCTCAAGGCAAGATTATATTTGCTATAGCAAATTTCACAGATAATTTAACACAACCATTAGCAGGATTGTTACAATTTTATAACATATCATCAACTGGCTCATGGACAACTATTAATATTACTGCAAACAATATATCAAAAAGATCTTCGGTAGCAAACCTTTCTTTTGCAATACCTACCGGACACAATAACTTTGAGGGAGAAAATATAAGCTTTAGAATTATTGCAAATGATACTGTAGGAAATGTAAATAACACTAATGATGTTAAGAACTTGACAATACAAATTAATGACACAACAAAGCCTACTTTACTTGTCTCAAGTATATCTATTTCAAATACAGCTAATGGAACTGCTGTTAATGGCACAAACACAACAGATACAACACCTACAATAGTTTGGAATATTACTGAGTCAAATGCGCTGAGGTATGTTGCAATACAAGTAGATTCGCTTTCTGTTGATGATTGTGGTAAGAAGAACTTCTCATCAACACTTACAGCAAATGCTAAGAGGAATGGTTCTATTGATGTACTTACTGCAGATGGATGTGAAACCTTATCAAATGGGACACATACTGTAAGATTAACTGCAGAAGACACATGGGGTAATTCAGAATTGTACATACATAACTTTACTGTTAATACAGCAGAAGGAGGACCAAATATAACCTTGAATAGCACTCAAAACAACGCAACATTTTTTACTATAAATCAGACTAACGTAACTCCATTTGTGGGAATAATGTTCATTGCTGTGGATCTTGCACAGAGCCCAATAAAGAACTTGAGCTTTGTATCTAGCTGCAACTCAAGTGTGCAGACATTCCCAAATGCAACCAATATATGGCCATTTAATTATAGCCACCAAGGAACATGCAGAGGTGCTGAAGCAAATCAAACAGTAAATGTGACAGCATTTGACTTTGCAGATAACTCGCAAACAAAAACATTCCAATTTTTAGTTGATGATGTAGGACCATCGCTGGCAGTTAATGCACCAACTAATGGGTTTAGAGGTGGTAATAACATAACAATTAATCTGTCTGCGAAAGATGGCACTCAGAAAATAGCGTCATTTGGCTATTTCTTAGACACACCAGGAATAGATGAAGGCACATTCGTAAGGCTAAATGATAATAATGGATCTCTAGGCGATGCAGCAGTAAATGCCACATTTGTTTTCAGCACCAACTTTACTCCTGGCACACACACAGTAAAATTCACAGCTAATGATACATTAGGAAATGTCCGCAACAGCAGCATCCTTACATTTACTGTAGATGGTCCAATAAACTTTGCAAGTATTGGTTTGAATGTATCGTATAATACAACAGCTAATCTAACAGCATTACAAAGATATAATAATAATGCAAATAAGAATGGATATAATGGAAGTATCTTAAAAGTCAATTTGACAAATTCAAGCGGAGCAACTATAGAAACCACAATAAATGTCACTGACCAGACTTTAACATTGTTTATGGCTTTGAATAGCACCACAAAAGGAATTAACGTTTCATTTGTATTCAATGGCTCAGCTGCAAACTGGGACAAAGTATCAAACTTTACAATAAAGCAGAATGATACAACCATAATGAATCACATCACAAACAACTTTACAGCAGTAATATTGGACTTTGTGTCCGTTCATGAAAATATATCAAAGTTCCTTCCAGACAATAATTCCTATTATGGTGTTGTGAAATATCCAGTAAATGCGAGCAATGTAAATGCGACCAATGCCACAATAGGCGGACGGATTGAGGTATGGTACTTTAAGAACAATGATAATTTAACTGCAAAAACTAATGTAACAGAATGTACAGCAGGATTTAGTCCAACATTCCAACAAGCTTTATCACCAGGAACATTCCCTTGCTGGAATAACACAAACAATCAATCAATAGACATCTATGTGCCACATTTCAGCGATGTAGTTGTTGTTGATAATTCAGGCATACCAACTGTGAATGTCACAACACCAGCACCACCAGCAACATGGCCTAATCAAAGTGTAAGCATGTTTGAGCCAAACATAACAGTTGCGTCTGATGCTGTATCTTGCGTATATTCTGTAAACGGCACTGGGGCAAATAAAACAATGGTTCTTAGTGAAAATACATGTGTAGGACAAACTGAGAGATTTAAGGTACTTGCAGGTCCAGAAGGTCCTTATAACATAACATTCACAGTTAATGATTCAGAAGGCAATGTTAATAATTACTTCTGGAGATTTAATATTACAGACAGCACATCTCCAACTAATCCGAACAGCTCAAGAGTATCAGTTAGCGTTGGCACAATTACAGCAACAGTTACGATAAGCGATATAAATGAGACCGTGAATGCGTCAGTAAAGGCTGCTCCTAATAGCTCATTTACGACTACAGAGGAAACTGATTTCAACAAAACACAAGCAGTGTCTTTAACTGGCTTAAGTGCTAGCACAACATACCACTTTAATGTAACTGTATGTGACTTTACTGGAAACTGTGCAGTGAATGGCACTGGATTAAGCTTTACAACAAGTGCAGCAGCAGCAGAAGCAGCAGCAACAACAACCACGAGCGCAGGAGGAGGTGGCGGAGGAGCAGCAGCTCCAAGCAATGTAGAGGCGTCAGCAGCAAGACAATGGGATACATTAGCAGCTGGATCAAGTGGTGTTTTAACCATAAACAATGAAAAGATAGCTGTTACAGGAGTTGTAGTTGATGTTAAAAATAGTGTTACAAGCCCATCAATAACTGTTGAAAGTTTAACATCAAATCCATTCTCAACTGCAGCAGCATCTAAAGTATATCAATACTTACAATTAAAGAGAGGCAATATAGCAGATACAGATACTTCAAAGATTGCAATAAACTTTAGAGTGCCAAAATCATGGCTAACAAGCAATGGAGTTGCAGAAGATAATGTTGTGCTGTACAGATACAGCGACAGCAAATGGAATGCATTGCCAACAACAAAGACAGGAAGTGATGCAAACAATGTATTGTATCAATCAACTACACCAGGATTCAGCACATTTGCTATTGGAACAACAGAAGCAGCCCCAGCAGTAACACCACCAACTGAAGCACCAACAGCACCACCTACAGAAGCACCAGTAACACCACCAACTGAAGCACCAACTCCAACAGCACCAGTAACACCACCAGAAGAAGCTAAGAAACCAGTAAGCAGAACAGCAATGGCATGGCTTGTTGTATTAATAATTGTGGTTGTAGCAGCTGTTGGCTACTATATGTGGCAGAAGAAAAAAAGTGAATACTAAATATTTTTTGTTTTTTCTAATATAGAGAATTTTGAATGAAAACGTGAAAATAATGGATTATTTAAAGTTCTCTATAATTTTTATGCAGCACAATGGTATCATATTTTTTATTATTTTCATAACTTTTTTATATAATCTACTAAATTCTATAATTTATGTATGAACTAATCATAACAGAAAAGCCGGCAGCTGCAAAAAAAATAGCAGAGGCATTGGCAGATGGCAAACCAATCAAAGAGAGCTACCAAGGTGTGCCATACTATAGACTAACACATGGAAAAAAAGATATTGTTGTTGCTTGTGCTGTTGGTCATCTGTACGGGCTGGCAGAAAAGGAAAAGAAGGGCTGGCGCTTTCCAGTATTTGACATTGAATGGAAGCCTGTTTCTGAAACAACAAGAAGTTCCACATTTACTAAAAAATATCTGAATACATTAAAAAAAGTTGCTAAAGGTGCCAATGAGTTTACCGTAGCCACTGATTACGACCAAGAAGGCGAAGTTATAGGGCTAAATATTGTAAGATACTTGTGCAATCAAAAAGACGCTAATAGAATGAAATTTTCTACATTAACTACAGACGAATTAAGAGAATCTTACAAAAATAAAAGTAAACATTTAGATTGGGGCCAAGCAGAATCAGGTGAAGCTCGTCATAGTCTGGATTGGTTCAACGGCGTGAACTACTCCCGTGCATTAACATCTGCAATAAAAAGCATTGGAGCTTTCAAGATAATGTCAACAGGCAGAGTCCAAGGACCTGCGTTAAAGATAATTGTTGATAAGGAAAAAGAAATCAAATCCTTTAAGCCAGTTCCATTTTGGCAGATTCAATTAACTGGTGAGCATAATGGACAGGAAATAACTGCTTGGCACAAAGAAGACAAATTTTGGGACGAGGAAAAAGCTGAGGATATATTTAAAAAAACAAAAAGTCAAAAAGAAGTTAGAGTTGACAATGTTGAGCGAAAGCAATTCAACCAATCAGCACCATTCCCTTTTGATTTGACAGCATTACAAGTAGAGGCTTATCGGTGCTTTAATATTTCACCAAAAGAAACTCTTGACATTGCTCAAGAACTTTACACATCTGGCTTTATTTCATATCCAAGAACATCAAGCCAGCAATTGCCAGCAGCAATAGGCTATGAAAGAATTTTTAATGATTTGGCTAAGCAAAAACATTATTCTGATTTAATTAAAAAATTACTAAAAAAATCAAATCTAATGCCTAATAATGGCAAAAAAACAGACCCTGCTCATCCTGCTATATTTCCAACTGGAATTGCGCCAAAAGGCTTAAAGGAAAGAGAAGCCAAGATTTATGATTTAATTGTAAAAAGATTTCTTGCAACATTTGCAGATAGCGCTGTAAGAGAAACAATAACTGTTGATCTTAATTGCAATGGAGAAATTTTTGTTGCTAAAGGAACAAGGACAGTTGAAAAAGGCTGGCATATTTTTTATGAGCCATATGTACAGCTTCAAGAAATTGAGTTGCCTGATGTAAAGCAAGATGACAAAGTAAAAGTCAAAGCAATAGAGTTGCTGAGCAAGGAAACTCAACCACCTAAGAGGTATACTCCTGCTTCAATAATACGAGAGCTTGAGAAAAGAAATCTTGGAACGAAATCTACAAGGTCAGAAATCGTAGATACCTTATTTCAGCGTGGCTATGTACAAGGACAAGCTATAGAAGCTACCGAGCTTGGTATATCAACAATCGAAACTCTAGAAAAATATTGCCCAAAAATAATTGATGAGGAATTGACAAGGCATTTCGAGATAGAGATGGAAAAAATAAGGGAGAGAAAGCAAAAAAAGGAGGAAATTTTGGAAGAGGCAAAAAACGCAATAACAAATATATTGGTTGATTTTAAAAAACATGAGAAAGATATTGGTGCAGAGCTTTCAAAAGCAAACAGAGAAACGCAGGATGAAATGTCTTTGCTTGGAATTTGCCCTATATGCAGGGAAGGAAATTTACATATAAGAAGAGGTAAAAAATGGTATTTTGCCGCCTGCTCAAAATACCCTGATTGCAAGACTATTTTTAGTTTGCCATCTAATGCATTGTTAAAACCCGCTAAAAAATTATGTGAAGTATGTAATTATCCAATGATTATGTCAATTAGAAAAGGAAAGCGACCACAAGATTTCTGTATTAATCCTGAATGTAAAAGTAAGTATGTAGAAGGGGAAGCAGGAAAAGAAGCAAAGGCTGTTGCTAAAGGCGAGGTAGAGAAACCATGTCCTAAATGTGGAGAAGGGAAACTTGTTTTAAGAAAAAGTATCTATGGAAGTTTTTATGGATGTAGCAAATTTCCTAAATGCAGGTACACAGAAAAACTAGGAGGCTAGTCTTGATTAATTCTATACATTATACACATATATCAAATTATAGTCAGCCACAGAAATTATTGGGTTTAGCTGTGGCTTCCTAATAGTCAACAACAAACCTACATAACACCTAATTACTTTGTTGGTTGACTATATTAAGTATTATTTCTACTAATCGACCTTTTCTAATACACATAAATTAAGTATTTTTTCTTAAAAATTGGTAAAATTTAAATACTTATTACATATATAATAGGTTAAATAACCTAAAAATGATTAAAAATTCTATAGAAAAGAAATCAAAAATAAAAAATATTAAAGAAGACAAATCCTTTCAAATTCTTAAATTAGCTGTTAATGATTTAAAAGAAAAATATAAGCTAAGCCCTAATGTGATTTTAAGTTTAGTTGAAGAAAAACCAATTTCAAAAGAATTGCTAATTCCAGTTTCTATATTTGAAATAAAAAATTTGAGTGCTTTAGAAGTTATTTGCAAGTATCTAAAAGAGGAGCTAGAGCTTACCTATACAAAAATTGCTTTAATGTTAAATAGAAACAGCAGAACAATATGGACGACTTACAACAATGCAATAAGAAAAAGAAAAGAAAAATTGCTTGTAAAAGACTCAAAATTCTTTATTCCTATTTCAATTTTTAAGAATAGAAAATTTAGCGTTCTTGAAGCAATTGTTAGCTATCTGAAAGACAATTTCAACTTGCGTTACAGCGAAATTTCTGTTCTATTAAATCGCAACGAACGTAACATGTGGACAGTCTATAATAAGGCTATGAAGAAGAAAAAATGAATGCCAAAGAAAAGTTAGAGCTTTTGAAAAGAAAATTGAATAAATTAGAAGAAAAAATAAATCAAATTAATATCCATAAGTTTGTTTTATTTAATGCGTCAAATGAAATAAATAAAAGAAAAAATATTAAATTACATAATATATTTTATAATGTAGATTTAGAAGAGGAAATCTCTTACTTAAATGACTGGATAGATTTCTACAAAGAAAAATTAACTAGTCACAGAGCCAATATAGACGCACTAGAAAAAGAAATTTTACAGCAAGAATTAACGAAACAAAAAAATATCGAGGAAGAAGTAAGAAAACAAATTAAAGAATTATTTGGAGAGAAAACAAAACCTAAAACTATAGAAAATATATTTAAACAAGCAACAAAGTTAGATAAAAATAAAATAATAAAGTATAGTGTCCCTATTTTATTATCTTTATTGATAATCAGCATATTATTTGTATCAAAACCAGAGATTAGCGGCTATGTAGTCTTGAGTAAGGAAAAAATCTATAATGAAAGTTTAAACTTGAAAATAAATGAAAGTAGTAATTACACATGGACTTTAGATAAACCACTCCAAATAAAATCACTTAAAGCAACAGGCAGTGTTATTGGCAATGGCACTGTAAAGATTTATATAGAAAAGGATGGAAGAAGATATTTAATGTATAAGAATAAATAATAAGATAAAAATTTTGTTAACTTTCAACTCAACTCAACTCAACTCAA
>CAZRRL010000032.1:0-2145 GCA_964602555.1 uncultured Methanosarcinales archaeon
CCTGTCTTAACAGTCATTCTGCTAGCTGCAAAAAGCCCTGTTGGGTACTGCATTTTCCTCAAAATTTGAAGTGATTGTTGAAGCATTTTTGATTTACCTAAAACATAACTCGAATAGGCAATAATATAGAAAATAGTCCTTTATAAACTTTTCTATTTTGTTACTACTAGAAAGTTAGAATTATTCTACAGTATAATAGATCCTTTTTCTGTCTTTACCTTTGTTCTCAGCGCCAAGAAATTCTATAGTTCCTATCTCTGCTAAACTTTTGACATGAGTACCACCGTCAGCTTGAATATCAATGCCTGGAATCTCAACGATTCTTAGCTTTTCTACTTCAGGTGGCAAAGCACCTGCAAGCTTTACTATGCCATTGATTTTCATTGCTTCTTCTCTTGGTAAATAATATGTTTTAACAGGAAGGTCTTGTTTTATTATACCATTGGCTGTTTGTATATATTGAATCATTTTTTCCTTATCAAAGTTTTCCATACTGAAATCAATTCTTGTTTTGTCCTCATCAATCTGGTTGCCTGTTATCAAAACATTTGATTCCTTGTTAAATATTGAAATAAGAAGGTGAGCAGCTGTATGCATCCTCATAAACTTGTATCTTCTCTCCCAATTAATTTTACCAATTACTCTGTCACCAACCTTTAAACCATGCTTGGCAACTTCATGGCTTATCTGTCCAGAAAATTTGCCTGTATAGACAACGTGATATTCCTCACCATTGCAAGTAAAAATCCCAGTATCATGAGGTTGGCCGCCGCCAGTCGGATAGAAAGCTGTCCTATCAAGAACTACATATTTATCATCCTTAACACTCTCAACAATAGCTTCAAACTCTTTTAAATAAGAGTCATCCATATACAATGCATTTTCCATTTTACAAAAAGAAAATAAAAAGAAAAAAGAATAATAAACTTAGTCTTTAGCTAGTGATTGTATGGTTTTAAGTGCTACTATAATAGCAGCTGGTGTAACAAATACTGCAATGCTTTGCACTATACCTTGCAAATAAGTTCCTATTGTAGGAATTATGGCAAGGCTTCCACCTGTAGTTCCTGTTATTAGCAAAGCTGCTGCTGCTATCAAGAATGGTGTTGACTCTGTTGCTGTTACGTTCAGGAATCCAACTACTAATCCTAGCACCACCAGCACTAGTATAAGCCACCCTTGCGTATCGCCGGTTAACTTGCCTGAAAACAGTCCTATTACAACTGCTATCAGTACACCAATAATGAATGCCCACTCTCCCATCTTCTTAGCCATTTGATTTAACACCTCCACTTTTGTAGCTAAATCAATGATTATGTATTTTTTATAACTTATATTTAAAAGTTTTGCTTTATGTAAATTAATTGACAAATTTATTAAGCTGTTTTATTGTTGCTTAGATTAAATACACTACAACTTCATTTAGATATTAATAACATAGGCCATTTTAATCAAATTTATAGTTTTTAAATGTTATTTTATTTGTACTTCAGTCATTTCTTGGTTTTTAGACTGATTTAATGTAAAAAAATAAAAAATGCACCTCATTTTACTAAAAAAGACTTATTTTAGCTTATTTATGTCAAAAAAGATTAAAAATTGCTTCGTTAAATAAAATTATTTGCGAAAAGCTTTTATAGTTGTATTCTTAATTATCTTTTGTTAAAAGGTGATGTTATTTGGAAAGACAAATCGGCAATTACTCCTTCGTTGTTGGAGTTATCATAGCTGTAGTGCTTGGCTTAGCGTCTCAAAAATTAGGTGGAGCAGCAGTATGGCTCTGGTCATTGCTAGTTGTGCTTGGTTTAGTTGTAGGAATTCTCAATATATCAGGAAAAGAAACTAAAGAATTTCTATTTGTAACAGTTGCTTTAGTGCTTGTTGCTTTTGCAGGCAGTAATCAAGTTGAATCATGGAAGGATGTGCAGATTATAGGTCCTTATTTGAAAGGTGTGTTTGACAGCATCTTAGCATTTGTTGTTCCTGCAAGTGTTGTAGTTGCACTAAAGAATGTTTGGAACTTGGCAAAGCCGAGCGCATAGCAAATTTTTTTATTTTTTCTTAAACTATTTATAGTAACTGGGATTATCTCTTAGTATAATGAAAATACTGCCAAATATAGAAATTGTGGATTTAGCATTATAC
>CAZRRL010000032.1:2245-11744 GCA_964602555.1 uncultured Methanosarcinales archaeon
ACTAATCTGCCTTCTTCAGAAACTAAAACCATTGGATAATGCTTTAATAGATTTGAAATTACTTGAATAGAGGTGTTCTTGGAAACTATAGGTGGAGCTTCTTGCATGACCTCCTTAACAATTTTGCTTTTTGAATTAAGCAAAGCATCTAGAATAATTGATTCTGACACTAAGCCAATTAATTTATGTTCGTCAACAACAGGCAGCTGCGAAATGTTGAACTTCTTCATCTTGTCAATTGCCTCTTTTATCAAAGCAGTTGGTGCTATGCTTATTATCTTGTTTGTCATAATCTGCTCAGCCTTTACTTCTTCTTTTTTCTCAAGCTCGCTTAGAGCAGCAAATATCTTCTTTGTTTTTGTGTAAGTAGGATCAATTCTTCCTGATTCTATTTTTGCAATAAGAGATTGAGAAACCTGAGCTCTATTAGCTAACTCTGTTTGAGTAATGCCAAGTTTTTTCCTTATCTTTTTAATTTCTTCAAGTTCGTACGTCATTTTCTGGTTATTTTAGTTTTATCTTTTTATTTTTCAATCCGTTCCTTCGGAACAAAATATAGTGTTCGACCTCGCTGTCCGCCACACGCTCGGTCTCACCTATTGATTCATTATTGATATATTTCGAGGCGAAAAATATTGGCAGTAAATTTTTCGCCGAGTGTAACTAAGGTTGCGATGCGACAGACTGGATTATCTATAGGTAATCATTAACTATATTTAAAATTATTCCCTTTGGAATATTTCTTTCACAAAAATTTTTAAAAAACAAAAGAAATGAGGTAATATAATGGTTAATTATACAAAGTTGAGGTGGTAAAATGGTGCATATAACATATGTTACTAGCGAGAGTGTTACTGAAGGGCACCCAGATAAAATAGCCGATCAAATCGGTGACACAATTCTTGATTCTTTGTATGCGCAAGACCCTTATTCCAGAGTTGCAGTTGAATGCCTAACCACAACTGGATTAGTGGTTGTAGCAGGAGAAGTAACAACTCTTGGTTATGCAGACATACAAGGCATTGTGAGAAGAACTTTAAAGGAGATAGGCTACACAAATCCACAGTTTGGTATTGATTGTGAAGATGCTGGGGTTTTAGTAAGCATACATGGACAAAGCCCAGACATCGCTCAAGGCGTGGATGAAAAAACAGGCAAAGAGCAAGGAGCTGGCGATCAAGGAATGATGTATGGTTATGCTTGCAATGAAACTCATGAATTAATGCCTTTGCCTATAATGCTAGCCCATAAATTGACAATGAAACTTACAGAGATAAGAAAAAGAGGAATACTCCAAGACCTTGGTCCTGATGGAAAGTCACAAGTCAGCGTTGAATATCATGATGGTGTTCCTACAAGGTTAAGTGCAGTTGTAATTGCACAGCAGCATTTGGAAAAAATAAGCGAAGATGAACTTAGAAAGGAGATAATAAAAATGGTAATCGAGCCAGTCTGTGGCAAATGGCTAGATGCAGATACAAAAATCTACATTAATGCAACGGGAAAATTTGTGATAGGTGGTCCTGAAGGCGATTCTGGCGTTACAGGAAGAAAAATAATTGCTGATACATATGGTGGTGTAGGCAGACATGGTGGCGGAGCATTCTCCGGCAAAGACCCTAGTAAAGTTGATAGAAGTGGCGCTTATGCTGCAAGATATGTTGCAAAAAACATCGTTGCAGCTGGATTAGCAGATAAATGTGAAGTGCAGTTAAGCTATGCAATTGGTGTTGCACAGCCAACTTCAATTAACATTGATACATTTGGCACAAACAAAATTCCAGAAGAGAAAGTTATTGAATTGGTCAAGAAGCATTTCAAACTTACGCCAAGGTGGATAATTGAGCATCTCAACTTAAGAAGACCAATTTATAGAAAAACAGCTGCTTATGGACATTTTGGAAGAGAAGATCCAGATTTTACTTGGGAAAAGACTGATATGGCAGATATCTTAAGGATAGAAGCAGGTTTGTCTAAACCATTAAAAGCAGAAGCCAAAGTAATTTACTAATTTTATTTAATATATTATGACCTAGTGTGTGATTACTTCCGTGAAACTGAAAAAATATGGGTCTTATAAATCCTTTCTGGCTTAAACTTCTTCTTAAAGTCGAGTATTGCCCTGTCAGAGCCTCCTAAGTCGACGTATTTGTAGCCCATTTTTTTGAGGTGCATAAGGTCATCCAAGTTAATAAAGTCGCCAATGTCCTTGTATTTGTAGTTAAATATACCAATAGCGCAATAAAAGCTATCACTATTTGGAATTTTCCAGCCGCCAGAAATAGAGCAGAGTTCCTTGCCTATAAAAAGTGACCTTATCATCTCAAAGCCTTGAAAGTTATTATTGATTATGTTTAAGTAATAGCTATAATCAACTCTGTCCCTGGGGTGTCTCCTCTTAAGCCATGAAAAAAGAAGAGTTTTAAGCTTGCCATTAGTGATTCTTCTAGGGTTTTTTGCCTTAACTTTAAGATTACTGTAAAATCTATTTCTTATATTGCGCAATTTCTTCCATTGTCTGCCACTTAGCTTTTCGTCCCATGCACTCAGATTATAAATAGGCCAATACAAAGAATAATTCATTGCTGCCTTATACTTTGATTTTCTAATTTTTTTAAAAACTAAGGTTTTAAAGTCTTCAGATGCTTCAATAGAAATCTTTTTTGCTTTTTTCTTTTCAAAGATATAATCAATAAACTTGAACAATACATCAAACCTTTCTTTGCTTGGAGCTAGAACATCAGCTATTACATACCAAACATTATTCTTTGCATTAAAAATAGCCATCAATCCTTTATTTTGCCCAAAATCAAAGAAAATGCATCTTTTATGGGGAGTTTGCTTGTAAAAGTAATTGTAGTAGTTATGCTCAGGTGAAAATCCAAACTTTTTAATTGACTTTATAATTATCTGCTTATTTTTGCTTATATTTTTATAGATTTTCATTCTACTTTATAAATTTCAGTAGCATTTCCTTATCAAAGTTCCATATATTTTTCCAGTAGCCAGAAGTGGCAAAAAAATCAACATATTTAGCTTTTTTCGTTATGGCATTTTTTATATCCAGCATTGTCATCAGTTTTCCAAGGTTTGGAATTTTTTGGTTATTTGCACCGCCAATTATTGCATAGTACCATTCTTTAAAAATTATCCCAATGTCGACTGCTTCTATTCTGCCATTTATTTCCAAGCTCATCATTTCCAAAATGCCTTTTTTATTAGCTAGCTTTATCATGTTTGATATTCCATTTTTTATTAGTGTGTCGTTAAATTTTGATTCCTCCTCGTATTGCTTAATATTCAATTCCACAAGTCTATCAAAATCCTCAAGCCTGTTGTAATGAACTTTATATTTAGGCAATTTGCTTATCTCCCTCTTAAAGTTTTTCTGCTTCTTTTTGTCCAAAGAACTAAAATATTTCTCAAAGTCATTGTTATACTTAGATAAATCGAGGTAATAGGTATACTCATCTTCCAAAAAATTATAGTATTTGCTTTCATCTGGGTCTATTCCCTCAATAAAAGTATTAGCTGGGCATTGTTCTAATAACAGTGGAAGCTTAGCTTTATCCTTCAAAAAGAAAGAATTTCTCTCTGGAAACCATCCCCCAAAAAAGCTGTACTGATTTTTGCTCTTAAAAAAACATAATGGTATCAATCCAGTAGGTTCTTTTCCCTCGTAACCAACAATAAAATAAGTTTCATTATCATGCTCGTCATAAAAGCATATCCTAAAATCCCAGACATCAAACAACCTTTTATTTGGGCTAAGAATGTTCCAAAGTTTGCAGCATTCATTAACATCATTACAGATTTTGAATTCCATAGAGATTATAATCTTACTTCATCCAAAAATAGAAAAACTAGCTAAACATGCCTTACTATAATTTTTTGTGGAAAATCCACTCCCCTCTTCAATACTTGCTTCTCGTACTTGGTTGCTTCAAAAGCTTGAACAAGATACTCTATTGCCATCTCTGCATCAAAGTTTCTACAGGAGAAAATATCCATAAATACATAATCCTGGTCCGGAAATGTATGTATGCTAATGTGGCTTTCTGCTATCATAACAAAGCCAGAAACGCCTTCTGTTCCATGTGCAAACTTATCAAGCCACTTGACCACATAAGGCAAAGTCATTTTGGTCATGCCTATTTTGTCAGGCAGCTTGTTTAGAATGTCGTACACCAAGGTTACAGACGATAATTTTCTTTTGTTACACCCTGATGCATCGATCGTAACGTGCAATCCAAATTCGCTCATTTTATATTCACAGTTTTGAAAATCCCTCTTTTGAAATTAAAATTATTATTAAGGTAGTATTTAAATCTTTTCTTTTTTTATATTTTCAGACGATATTTTTTGAAAAAATTTTTCAAATTTTCAAAGTTTTTTGCATGCAAATTTAAAAACTTAAATTTCTCGACGATAAAATTTTCCCAATATTTTTTAAAAAAATTTTAAAATCTTACTTTATTGATAATTTTTAATTTTCTCTTTTCTAATTCCAACAAATCAATGTCACAAAAATAACAATAAAATTCATTATCTGTGATTTCTCTACCGCAGTTTGGGCATCTATTATGTTCCATTTTAGATAAACTTAGGAATAAAACCTTGTAGCAGCATAAAAATAAAACCAATTGCAACTATGCTAAAATAAACCAATTTATTCCATTTTAATACCTTATATCCGTCGAAAAGCCAAAACGGAATCATATTAAATAGAGCTAACCACGAATTTATCACAAATCCGTAATATGATATACTTTTAAATAATTTGGGTAATTGAACAAAAACTAGGGCTAAGAATACAAAAGCAAGAACTAAATTTACAATAGGACCAGCAGCTGAAATCTTACCACTTCTAGTCTTGTTTACTCGCCCTGAAATCATCACAGCGCCTGGAGCTGCAAATACAAAGCCAAAAAAGGACATAGCAATTGCCAGAAGCAGCATATTATCGAATGACCTGAACTCGGCAAAGCAGCCATATCTTTGCGCTACAATTTTATGGCCCATCTCATGCAATAAAAAGCCTACACCAACAGTTAATGATGCAATTATGAATTTTGTATAAAAATCTGAGGAAAGAAATGATTGGCTTAAGACAATTGCAAATGCTGCCGAAATGGCTAGCCATGCCTTGATAATGTCTTTGAGTTCTTTCTCAGAGGTGCTAATATTTCGGAAATATATCTTCTTTCCGTGACTGATTAGCAAAATTTTATTGTTTTTAGTCATGATATATATTTCCGAGCACTTCATAAATCTACGATTTATGACGATCGTCAAAAATGCTTTGCATTTTTGAGATGCTCAAAAACCACTGGAGAATTTTGCGACAAGCAATAAGCTCTAGTGATATTGATAATGGTTTTTGACATGTCGGAAATCGCAAAGGCGCACGCTTTGGTACTTCAGTTCAAAGCAAGCCAGCGATTTCCGAGCATGCTCAAAAACACGCTACGTACTTTAGTGCGTAGTGTTTTTGACATTTCCTAATTTTATTTGGTTTTGTTTAAGATTCATTTTAGAATTACTAGATATCAACAAAAATCTTGTGCTTCTCTGTGCTTTCTAATTCCTGTAAGATTCTTCTGATGATAATTTTTTCTGGATCTGGCATTAATTTTACCCTGTTTTTAACATCAGCAAAACTTTCAAATGACTTTTCATCTCTTGTGCCAATTATCTGCCACATATGCTTTTTGCCGAGGCCTGGCAAAAGCTCAAGTTGATGCATTCTTGTACTTAGCGGCTGCGCATTATTAAAAAATTCAACAAATTTCTTTTCATTTTTTTTAACTATGTCCTTGATCACAAACTCGAGCTGTGACTTTGCTGTTGCTGTTAATTTTCCCAATGGCATTTTGCCAATGATGTGATGTATTTTATCTCTTTTACCATCCCCTATGTATACTTCTTCAGAAATCTGGACAGGTATGCCTTTTTTTGGCACTAACTCAAGAAGCACAAAATGCTCTTTTCCAATAGCTTGAACTATTGGAGTTTTCATATACATGGGTCTAGTATCATAAGAGTAACCATTAGGCAAATAATCTAGCACAATTGCCTTTTCTTCTTTCAGTCTTTCGGTTTTTTCTATGGCTTCCATTTTAAAGGTTTATTATGGTTGTAAAGTTATGCAACTCCTTTTTTAGCTCGTTATTGACCTTAAATTTTTTCATTGAGATTGATTTTTCCTGCATTATATTAAGCAACTTTGACTTTTCTTTCATGAGGTGCATTATCTTTTTGTTTATCTTTAATCTTGAAAATTTATTTTTTTTGAGTTTTTTGAAAACTGCTTTTTCCCTATAGTATAAATGGTTTAAGTATGATAAAAGTGCAAATATTCTTGCAACCCAGTGCGTAAAGGTCTGTTCTTTCATCAAAAAAGAGCTTACTGCCTTTGATGGAGGCAACTTAGCCTCTAAGTGCTCCAAAACGCTTGACTGCTTCCCTAATATGTACCCAAGGTCTTTTGTTTCAACTTTCTCTTTCCTCAATAATCTTGTTCCTTTGCTAGCGTATTCCCTTACCAATCTTTTATCAAGCATCACTACTTCTTCTATGAGTTTATAGGTCGTGTACTCTAAAGCCTCTAACTCATCTTTAGCAAAGTCCTCTTGTTTCTTTAATCTTAATTCTTTGTCTTTGACTTTGATTCTTGCAAGTTTTAGTTCTTGCAAAAATGTTGACTCAAGGTAGTAATTTATGCTTCTAAGCTTTATGATTATCCTCCTTACATTAGTCAACCTTTTTTTTAATGAATTTAACAATTTTTTATTGAACTTCTTTTTGTCAATCGAAAACGTCTTTAAAATTGCATTGTGCAAATTTCTAACCAAAATGCTTTTTTTCTTCTCAACTGATGTGTCGCGCTTGAGCAGTATATCATCGATATTCTCCATTTTTGAATATTTTTCAGTATTAAAGCTTTTTATCAGCTTATTCGATTCTTTGGCTAGTTTTTTATTTAAGCCAAGATGTTTTTGATTTAATACCACCCTCATTTTTTAGTTACAGAAATTTTTCTCTTTATAAAGATTACGTATAAAACTGGCTTATTTTTTCTCCAAGAATTCGGTGATTGTATCAACAATTTTTTTCATAGACTCATTGTTTATCGAAACAGTGAAGCTTTGAAGGACAACCTTAAGCTCATTCAAGGTTGTTGGAGCAATGTCAATAATTTTATGGACATGCTGCTCCTTGAGCCTTGGTATATTAAGGTTCATTAATTTTTTAAAAAGTTCATCAGCATTGCTGTTAGTAGCAATTTGATTTAAGTACGCTTCTGTCCTGCTGGCCCTGTAATTAAGCTCATTGTCTCTTTTCTTGATTTTTTCGAGTTCTTTCTTTAGCTGATAAATGCTTATTGGGTTTTCTGAAATGATCTGCATGTCAGCCATTTTTAAGCCTTTTTCAAATGCACAGGATGAACTATCAGTGTTTTTTCCTTACCTATGTCATTTATTAATACTTCATAGCATTTGCCTCTTTTGCCTTTTATTACCCCTACCTTATCCATAAAATTAGGGTGATACATTCCTTTCTGCACAGATGATTCAACGCTTAAGTATACCTTGTCGCCTAGGTTAAAGGATTGAAAATACCTTGTAATGCTAATCTTACCTCTACCTCTTTTTTCTTTCCTAAACCTGTACCTTGTTTTTCTTCTTATCCCGCCTATTCTCTTAACCATTTTGCCAGTTTCTGCAAACAGTACCTATTATAAAAAGGTTTTGGTGATTGTAAAAGGAATTTTGATACGTACGGTAGCAAAAAAGTTCATTTAATAAAACAAAATAATACATATAAAATGATATTTACTGAAAATTTTCTTTACTACTGAGCAGAATAGAAAGATTTATATACCTCCTAATGTACGAAAAATTAGTTTAAAAATATTAAGCTAATGCAGGTGATTTTAATGGGATTTTTGAGCAAACTTAAGGAAAAGCTTGGAACAAGCTCTAGTTCTGATATGTTTGAGGAGTCTGAGCAAGGCTATGTTGAAATTGGAAGCGAAAGTGGCATCGACACAAAATCAAGACTTATGGTTAGACCTTTTGTGATTGAGGAGTTTGAGCATATTAAGCCAATACTTGATGCTTTAAGGGAAGGTCATACTATAGCTTTGATAAATATCAAGCCATTAAAAGATAAAGACTTGGTTGAACTGAAAAGGGCAATTAACAAATTGAAGAAAACTTGTGATGCTATAGAAGGCGATATTGCAGGCTTTGGCGAGAATTGGATTGCAGCTGTCCCAAACTTTGCCTATATATATAGAGGCCAGAAAGCTGGAAAGGAAGAAAGCAAGAAGCAGGAAGGAATGGAAGTAGCTGAATACGAGGAATAAGGTTTTTAATTTTAGAAATTTTATTTAGTTTCATTAAATTCATCCAATAACCAAAAAATTCTTTCATCTAAACTCATTGATAGTATTGAATATTGAACAACCTCTTCTTTTGAAAGTAAGAACTCTACAAAAGGTAAATGCTCTATTTCAAGGCCCATCTCTGTTGCACATCGGCCACTTATATAGATGTCTGTAACATTGCCAACTCTAATAAATGTTACTTGATTTCTGATACCTCTATAACTATGCATTCTGTTATCTTCACTCTGCTTATGCTGCCCTAAAAATCCTAAGATATAAGAATATTTTTTAGCTATCTCCTCAAGTTTTTTCCTTTCTTGAGGTGTTACTTCATTTGCAGTAATACTAACAAATTCGAAATTAGTGCCTTTCCATCTGCCTCTGTATACTGGTTCTAAATATTTTAAAGAGTTTATAATCATCTTATCACAAAAAATAATGTTTACTTATAAACGTTGTTATAAAATTTTTAAAACTCAAAACCGCAAATTATAAAAATAAATTACTTTTCAAAACCTTCTCATGCCTAAAGAAGAGCTAAAAGAAGATCTTGAACATCAGCCTTGTCCTTTGTGTCACGAAAAATCATTAATTCTAACTGAAAGAGAAATTGAAGTGCCTTATTTTGGCAAAGTTTATTTGTTTTCTATGACATGCAACAATTGCAAGTATCACAAAGCCGATGTTGAATCAGCTGAGCAAAAAGAGCCTGTAAAATACGATTTTGAGATTTCAAGCGAAGAAGACATGAAAGTTAGAGTTATTAAGTCAAGCGAAGCAAGTGTTAAGCTACCTCATCTTGCAACAATAACTCCCGGCCCTGCATCGCAGGGTTACGTAACAAATATCGAAGGAATACTAAATAGGGTTAAATATCAAATTGAATCTGTAAAAGAAATGGAAGAGGATGAAGAGGATAAGAAAAAAGCAAAAAACCTCTTAAAAAAAATAGTCAGAATAACTTGGGGCCAAGAAAAGCAAAAGTTAATTATTGAAGACCCTAGCGGAAACTCTGCAATTATAAGTGATAAGGCAATAAAAAGTCCTTTGAAAGTTTAATCAGAAAAGTAAATATTTTTATTTATTTTTAAAAATTTTAATTTATGC
>CAZRRL010000033.1:0-1512 GCA_964602555.1 uncultured Methanosarcinales archaeon
TCAAATATTTTTTGTGGAAATTCAACATGCTTGTTTTTTGAAAAAACTTCCATTAAGCTTGGCAAAATCCAGCTCCTCACAACTGAATAAGTTTCTGACATATAGTCTTCTATTTCAATAGTACCAAAGTCCTCTAGATTCATTTTTTTGTACAGAAATTCCTTATTTGTTAGGATAGGACTCATTATCTCTTGATAGCCAAGTCCAATAACTATCTCTCTTACCTTGTCAATAAATTCATTTATTCTCAGCGTAGAGCCAATTGTATATGTTTTTAATGTAGCTTCTTTTATTTTGTCATAGCCATATATTATTCCAATATCTTCAATTATATCATAAGGATGCAATATATCCTTTCTATAAGGAGGAATATGAACCAGCCATCTACCATGATGAACAGGATCCTTATAACAATGGTATTGCGCTTTTTCAAGAAGTTGCTTTATTTCATTTTCTTTTAACTCTAAACCAAACAATTGCTTGATTTGCTCATTTTTTATTGCAACGATTTCATTTTTTAAATCTGGAACAGTTATTTTTCTATCATGATATTTCATATCTGCAGAATAAATCTCAAAACCTCTGTCATTAAAAGCATAAGCAAAAATATTTGCAGCTAGCATTACAGCTTCTTCATCTGTGCCTGTCGCTTCAAAAAACAAACTTTCATCTCCTATCTCAAGCTTTCCAGTAAAATTTGAGTTAATAATCGGCACAAAACTCATTACCTCATTTTTATCGTCTAATAATATAGGGTATTTATCAAAGCCTTCTAGAGTCCATGCATATTCTTTTCCTTTGGGATGCTCACTCAAAATCTCTTTTAGACTCATCTTTGCTTTAAATTCAAGCGGCACAAATTCTATTGATAAAGGATCAACTCCTTTGTAATGGATTGGAAAAGTCAACCTTTTGTATGAGTACAAACCAATAGAAACTTTTTGCCTTCTTCTTCCATAAGTTTCACAAAATTTTTCCTGTAATTGTACAAGCTGCTTAAGCAAATAATCATCTAGCTTATGACCTTTTGCTGCAAAGCACGCAATGAAAGGTCTTAATTTAGCAACAGATTTATCTACAATTACTTGATAAGCACCTTTGCTTAGCTTTATTTCTGGCAAACCTTTTTGCACCCCATAAATCCCTTTGATAAGTCTTGCAAAACCCTCAACACTCCACAGATAAGGCAAATTTGTGTCACCAAAATCTATTTTGATTTCATCAGTTTCTTTGTCATAGCTTTCAAAATCACCTTTTCCATAATGTGCTAATTCTTGAACTTCTTCAACTGTTATTTTTTTGTCTACCAAATGTTGCAGATCTTTTAATGAAAATATTATTGTTGGCATCTTACTTTTTCAAGCTTTTTCTAAAATTTTCTATTTCATCAACCATAATCTCCGGAAATAATCCAGCATAGCCACATTTTTTGCATTTTTCTGATATAGGCGCTAACATTTGTACAAAACTGGTTACTGGAAAATTTATGCTTCCACATTTTGGGCAGATTTT